>CALZQV010000009.1 GCA_945828295.1 uncultured Prevotellaceae bacterium
GTGCGCCACAAGAATGGCAAGACCCATAAAATAGTTATGTAGAGCGGCCCCTCGGTCCCTCTTTCCAAACGACGATATTTAGGCCTGAAATAGTCGACGCATCGTTGAGCCTCCCTCAACGCATCGTCGAGGCTCCGTCAACGCATCGTTGAGCCTCCGTCAACGCATCGTTGATGCTCCGTCAATGCGTCGACGAAATCGGGGGGAGTAAGGACGTAATAAAAGAAGTAGGGAGGAAACCTCAAAAGTTTCCTCCCTACCTCTTATTATATGGTATGCGTTATTACTTCTTTCCGCCGCTCCAGAAGTCTTCCTCGGCCTTCTGCTTTGCCACGAATGCATCGTAGGCAGCCTTGGCGCGTGCGTTGGCGGCAGCGTTGGCCTGTGCCTCCTTGATGCGATTAGCCAAGCGGTTTGCGGCACCGCTGACGGTGATATCGGCTTCCGAAGCCTTGTCGCAATATGCGATGGCCTGGTCGTACTGGCCCAGTGCCGTGTTCACGGCAGCCTTCTGCAGATTGGCGCGGCCGGCCAGGTCGGCGTTGTAGCCAATGGCCTTATCAAGGTAAACGAGGGCACCCGTGTACTGCTTGCTGTTAATCAGGCTGGTAGCAATAATCAGGCAGATTCGGCCGCGGGTAGCATCGGTCTTACACAGCTCGATGGCTTTCTCGTAATATGTAAGCATGGCCTGCATGTTGCCTTCCTTCTTGCTCAGACTTGCCATACCGATGGCCGACTCGTAGGTGGGTTCGATGGCATAGGCATATTCGGCAGCCTTGTAGTATACTTCGGCATCGTCGCATTCGTTGCTCGAGAGCACCGTCATGGCCGAGCGCAGATAGTTCAGATTATCCTTGTTCTGCTCTACTTTCGGGGTGAAGAGGGCAATCAGCTGGTCGCGATTTGCGGCGCCCGATTCGATAAATGTCTGCTCAATGTAGGCAAGAGGCTGGTCGTAGTCGTTGACAATCTTCATGGCCTTTTCGGGGTCGGTCTCTTCCTTGGCAAGCTGAAGCATCTTCTCGCACACTTCCTTATTGTTGAGGTAGTCGTTGAGGAACTGCTCGCGGTAATAGTCGTTCGAAGCCTTGTAAAGTTCATAGCTTACCCGGAATGAGTTGCGGATGTATGCGCCGCTCACCTCGTGGCCACCTTCTTCGTTGATAGCCTTGATGCCTTTGGCATACATGTCGTAGATTTTGTTGTAGGTGTATTCAGGGTCAACACCATATCCGCAAAGGTAGTAATAGTCGGCTTTGGCAATCAGTACGTCGCCCTCCGTTGCGCGGCCGCGCTTTCCTTCAGGAATGCTCGCGTTCAGATACTTGAGGTACTTCATGCGAGTGTCGAACAGATTCATCAGGTCGGCCAGATAAACCTTCTTCTTTTCCACGTCGGTTTCTGTCTTGATGAGGTTATATAGCATCCAGGCGCCACGGGCATAGAGCGTAACGGTAGCAATGGGGGTATTTTTGATAAGCCACTTCCAGTTGTCGTACATCTCGGCCCAGTTTTGGCTGTTATAGTACATCTGCAGCATCGTAACGTATCCACCCACCAGTTTGCTCGGGTCTTCGGCAGGTTCGGTGCCGATGTAGGCAACGCGATAGCGGACTTCGTCATTTGTCAGGTCGATGCTGGAGTCCAAGTTCTCGTACTGGGCAAATGTAGGTAGCGCCGTAAATGTCAGGGTTAGTGCAAGTGCAATGTTTCTTATCTTCATCTTTTTGTTAAATTGTTAAAATGTTATTGTTTCTCGTTGCAAAAGTATAAATAAAATCTTTATTAGGGTAAGAATAACCGTTAAATAGGGTTATTTAATATCAAAATATGTTTAATAGTGGTCGAAGTGTTGCACTTCGCGCTTGGCATTTGTCTTCTCAAAGTCAACACACAGATGCTTTGATTCGGCGACGAATTTCTCGTTCAGGATGTTGCAATGGCATATGATGGGGTTCTCGAACCATTGCATATATTTGCCGTGCTTGCACTCGATGCAACGCACCATTTCGTTTTTTGACGCCATATTAGTTGCTGAATGACAGGATTTGGTTAATGTGATTGCGGATGACGAGCGAGTCGTCGGTTAGTAACATGATGTCCATCGTGTCCACTCGGTTTACGAGTCCGTACTCCATCTGCTGCTGGCTGCTCAGCAGGATGCGCCCGTTCCACAGCTTCCATCCGTCGTATGCCAGATTCTTGCTGATGATGACGCCGTCGTCCTTCATGTCGATGGAACCATTCTCTGTATTCCAGGTCTGTGCCAGTTGCGTGACGTTGATGGCCGTCGTCATGCTCTCTCCGTCGGCGCTGATGGTGATGGCAAAGCGGTCGGTGTAGTTGCGGATGTCGCCCGTGAGCCTGCCGTCCGTTCCCGTATATGGGTCGGTGCGGTAGAGTTCAAGCGTGTCGTTGTCGTCGGTAATGAATTGAAGGGCGCTCATTCCTGTGTCGGTTCCTAAGTGGCCCCATAGCGTAGAGTCGTTGACTGTCGTTACGGTCTCTATGCTGTCGCCCTCGATGTTTTCGATTTTTCCCGTCTGCTCGCGTTTGCAATTACTAAACAGAATCGCGTACGCACATAAAATAATACATGGAACGATTCGACTTTTCATGTGATGTCAGTGTATGATAACAGTATTACATATATTATAATACAAAGTTACGAAGAAATTGAGGATTTTAAAATATAAAGTAAAAAATAATTAGTACCTTTGGCCCAAATTACGCAGAATCTTTGGTACAAAAATGGAAATCGTACTTTATTCTTTGGGAGTACTTGTGGGCTTGTGTGGAATCATCAAGGGTGCCGATTGGCTTGTCGACGGCTCCTCGGCCCTGGCTCGCAAGTTCCGCATTACAGAGATTGTGATAGGCCTCACCATTGTTGCTTTCGGAACCAGTATGCCTGAGTTCGTCGTCAGCCTGTTTGCAGCCCTGAAGGGCAGTGGCGACATGTCGGTGGGCAACATCATGGGTTCCAATATATTCAATTCGCTGGTCATTCTGGGAGCCACGGCATTTGTCAGCACCGTCCCTGTCGGCCGACGAGCGTTGTATGTCGACATTCCCTGGAGCGCCCTTGCAGCCTTCCTTTGCTGGCTGTTCTGCTTCGATATGTTTTTGTGGCCCAAGTCGGAGAATGCGCTCACGCGTGTCGGTGCTATGGCTTTCCTTTTGGTGTTTGCCGTTTTTATGTGCTACAACTTCTGGTTGGCCCGTAACAGCCGCCGTGCAATGGAGGTTCAGGAAAGCACGGTGTCGAATACGACCATCTTTTTCCAAATCGTGGGAGGCCTCATGGCTCTGATTATCGGTGGTCGGGTGATGGTTGACTGCGCATCAAATGTTGCGAGTCTGCTTCACGTTTCGGAGGCCGTCATTGCGCTGACGATTGTCGCTGGTGGAACCTCGGCGCCAGAGTTGGTGACAAGCATCATCGCTGCCCGTAAGGGAAAACTGGAGATGGCCATTGGCAATGCAATTGGCTCGAATGTCTTCAATGTGTTCTTTGTGTTGGGGCTTGCCGGCATAATCACCCCCATGCACATTCAGAACATTAATCAGGTTGATTTGCTGATGTTTGTGGGAGGCCCTGTCCTGTTGTGGCTGATGGCCTTCCTCTTCCGCCGCATTAATAGATTGATGGGCGTGGTGCTGATTCTCGTCTACCTGTTTTTTTTGATGTATCTTGTGCGTCAGGTCACTGCTTGACACTCATCAACACCTTGGCGGGCACCTTTGCCAACTTCTTGTTTACGACTTTCTTCACGACTACGCCACCTTGCAGGTCCATCGCGTAGGTGGAGTCGTTTAGCCACGTCAGTTGTATGCTTTGCGTCTCGCTGCCAAGGTCGTTCGACACGCGCAATGTGGCAACATGGTCGTCCTTGATGTTGAATGACGTCACCATCCACTTGCCGTACACTCCGCCTCCGCCCAGATAACCATTCATGGGGCCAAACATCTCCATGTTAGGTACGTCGATACTCTCCTCGTAGAGATCGATGTGTAGTTCCATCCGCTCTTCCTTATTATAAAGATGCAGCTTCCAGGGCTCGGCTGCTTTTGATGCCAGTGTACCCACAAGCAGAGCGCATAAAATAAGTCTTTTCGTTCTCATCATGCGACAAAGTTAATGATTAACTTGATATACATCAATAATTTTCTTCCACATTTTGCAATCAACTGCCGTAAAAGTTGCTTTTTAAGATATTTTCACTACCTTTGCGCCAAAATTAAGGCGCTTTAATGGAAAATAATAAGATAATCCCGACATTTATCTTCGAATCGAGTTGGGAAGTCTGTAATAAAGTAGGAGGCATTTATACTGTCCTCTCTACACGTGCCAAGACACTTCAAGACGCAATGCCGGACCATGTCGTATTTATTGGTCCCGACTTTTGGAAAGGCAAAGAGAATCCCATGTTTAAGGAAAGTACAAGAATGTGGGCTCCCTGGGTGAAGGCGGCCAATCGCGAGGGTATAAGCGTTCGCGTTGGGCGTTGGAACATTCCTGGCAACCCATGCGTTATCTTGGTTGATTTCAATCCCTACTTCGTGGCCCGCGATCGCATCTATGCCGAAGCATGGGCCTCGTATGGTGTTGACTCACTTCACGCCTATGGTGACTACGACGAAGCCTCAATGTTTTCCTATGCGGCTGGTCGGGTAGTGGAGAGCTACTACAATTTTTACCTTTCGTCCAAAGGTGAGCGAGTAATTTACCAAGCCCACGAGTGGATGACGGGATTAGGTGCTCTCTACGTGCGCAAGCATGTGCCTGCCATCGGTACAATCTTTACTACCCATGCGACAAGCATCGGACGTAGCATAGCCGGCAACAATAAGCCTCTTTACGACTATCTCTATGCATATAATGGCAACCAGATGGCTTATGAGCTAAACATGGAAGCGAAGCATAGCGTGGAACGTCAGACGGCTCATAATGTAGATTGCTTTACTACTGTAAGCGACGTTACCGCCAAGGAGTGCGAGGAACTTCTCGACCGTCCCTGCGATGTAGTCCTGATGAATGGTTTCGAGAATGACTTTGTGCCTTCGGGCTCGGCTTTCACCTCACGGCGCAAAAAGGCACGCCAGGCTTTGCTGCGTGTAGCTAATGCGCTCACAGGCATCACGTACCCCGAGGATACGATTATCCTTGCAACGAGCGGACGATATGAATTCAAGAATAAGGGAATTGACGTTTTCCTTGAAGCTTTGCACCGCCTCGACTGGCAGGAGCAACTAAAACGCCAGGTTGTGGCCTTTATCGAGGTGCCGGCATGGGTGGCTGGGCCACGTGCGGATTTGCAGCAGCGACTGGCCACGAATACGGTTTACGACACAGCGTTGCCGATGCCTTTCCTCACGCATAACCTCAATGATGTACAAAATGATAAGGTACTCAACAGCCTGCGTTGGTTCAATAAATCGAATCGGCCCGAGGAACGAGTAAAGGTCATCTTTGTGCCTTGTTACCTTGACGGGCACGATGGCATATTCAACATGTCATATTATGATGTGCTCATTGGAAATGACCTTAGCGCCTATCCTTCGTATTACGAGCCTTGGGGCTATACGCCGCTCGAGAGCGTCGCTTTCCACGTGCCTTGCATCACGACGAGCCTCTCTGGCTTTGGTATGTGGGCCAACCAAGTAAAGGCCAAGGCCAAAGGCGCCGAAAACAGTGACGATGCCGCTAGTACATTGGCCGATGGCGTGGAAGTTATCCATCGCACCGACTATAACTACGCAGAAGTGGCCGATGGCATTGTCCGCGCTGTACTGCAGTACGCCTCGTGGGATAAAAAACAAGTCGACCAGGCCCGTCACAATGCCGCGTCGCTTGCCCAGCAGGCCCTGTGGAAAAACTTCATTCGCCACTATTACGACGCCTATGATATAGCATTGCAGAAGGCAGCATATCGGCTCGAATCAATGTAAACAAAACATTATCTAATAATTATTATAGTATGAAAATCAAAGCTAGTAACGCCAATCAGGCTTCATTCCGCCCCATTAGTGCGCGCAGTAACATCCCAACGGAGTTGAAGAAACTCGAGGAGTTGGCACACAATATGTGGTGGGCCTGGAATCATGACGCACGCAGTCTGTTCCGCAACATCGACGAGAAACTCTTTGACGAGTGCGGCGGCAACCCTGTGATGCTGCTCGAGAAACTCAACTACGAGAAGATGAGCCAAATCTCGAAGGACAAGGCAGTGCTCAAGAAAATGGACGACGTGTATGCCCAGTTCCGTGCGTATATGGACGTTAAACCCAACAAGGAACGTGCCTCTGTTGCCTACCTCTGCATGGAGTATGGCTTAAATCAGGTTCTGAAAATATATTCTGGCGGTTTGGGAATTCTGGCAGGCGACTATTTGAAAGAGGCCAGTGACTCGAATGTAGATATGGTAGCCGTGGGATTCCTCTATCGTTTTGGTTACTTCACGCAAACACTTGCGATGGACGGCCAGCAGATTGCCAACTACGAGGCACAGAATTTCGGTTCACTGCCCATCGAACAGCAACTGAACGAAGACGGCACCCCAATGGTTGTCGACGTACCCTATATGGACTACTTCGTGCACGCATACGTTTGGCGTGTAAACGTCGGACGTATTAAGCTCTATCTGCTTGATACCGACAACGAGCTGAACTCAGAGTTCGACCGTCCCATTACCCATGCCCTGTATGGTGGTGACTGGGAAAACCGCTTGAAGCAGGAGATTTTGCTGGGCATCGGTGGCGTGCTCACCCTGAAGAAGCTGGGCATTACCAAGGATGTTTATCATTGCAACGAAGGTCATGCTGCCCTCTGCAACGTGCAGCGTCTTGTTGACCTCGTTCAGTCGGGCATGAGCTTCACTCAGGCTCTCGAACTGGTACGCGCCTCTTCTCTCTACACTGTCCACACTCCCGTGCCTGCCGGTCACGACTATTTCGATGAAGGCCTCTTCTCGAAGTATATGCATGGCTATGCTGGCCTCTTGGGAATCACTTGGGATGAGTTCATCGGCATGGGCCGTATGAATCCTGATGATCATGGCGAAAAGTTCTGCATGTCAACCTTCGCATGCAATACTTCACAGGAGGTCAACGGTGTTAGCTGGCTGCACGGAGAAGTATCAAAGAAGATGTTCGCAGGCATTTGGCAGGGCTACTATCCCGAAGAGAGCCACGTAGGCTATGTCACTAACGGTGTTCATTTCCCCACATGGTGTGCTAACGAGTGGCGCAAGCTCTATCGCAAGCACTTCGATGAGAACCACCTGAACGACCAGTCGAACGAGAAGATTTGGGAGGCCATCTACAATGTAAGCGACGAGGAAGTATGGGAAACCCGCATGCAGTTGAAAAACAAACTGGTTGACTACATCCGTGAACAGTTCCGTGAGAACTGGCTCAAGAATCAGGGCGACCCCAGCCGTGTGGTTAGCTTGATGGATAAAATCAACCCCAATGCTCTGCTCATCGGTTTTGGACGTCGTTTCGCAACCTACAAGCGTGCTCACCTGCTGTTTACCGACCTCGACCGTCTGGCCAAGATTGTCAATAACCCCAACTATCCTGTACAGTTCCTCTACACAGGTAAGGCACACCCCGCCGATGGTGCCGGTCAGGGCTTGATTAAGCGCATCTATGAGATTTCGCAGCGCCCCGAGTTCCTGGGTAAGATTATCTTCCTCGAGAACTACGACATGCAGCTTGCCCGTCGTCTTGTTTCGGGCGTCGACATCTGGATGAATACTCCGACACGTCCCCTCGAGGCCAGTGGTACCAGTGGCGAGAAGGCACTGATGAATGGTGTAATCAACCTCAGCGTAAAGGACGGATGGTGGCTTGAAGGCTATCGTGAAGGTGCTGGATGGGCTCTGACTGAGAAGCGTACCTATCAGAATCAGGCTTATCAGGACCAGCTCGATGCTGCAACTATCTACTCCCTCCTGGAGAACGAAATCATGCCTCTCTATTATGCTCGTAACAAGAAGGGCTATTCTACAGGCTGGGTTCAGGTTATCAAGAACAGCATCGCACGCATCGCTCCTCACTATACGATGAAGCGTCAGCTCGACGACTACTATTCGAAGTTCTACAATAATCTGCGCGACCGCAGCGCCGCTCTGCGCAAGAATAACTGCCAGCTGGCTAAGGAGATTGCAGAGTGGAAGGAGAATGTAGCCGAGAAGTGGGATCAGATTCGTGTTGTGTCTGTTGAGAAGCCCGATGCACTTGTTCAGGGTCTGCCTTTGGTCGGCCAGAAGTATCGCATCCGCTTTGTCATTGATGAGGCTGGACTTGACAATGCTATCGGTCTGGAGCTCGTAACCCTCACCACCGATAAGGAAGGTCAGGACCACATCTACTCCGTAGAGCCCTTCAAGGTAACTGGTCGTGACGGCAATAACTATGTATTCGAACTCAACCACATTCTCAACAATGCCGGTGGATTCAAGGTAGGCTACCGCATGTTCCCCAAGAACGATGCGCTGCCTCACCGTCAGGACTTCTGCTACGTACGCTGGTTGTAATCCGATTCAGCACCGTGCAAATAATAGGGTGGAGACCATTCTTGGTTTCCACCCTATATTATTTTGCCCTTCTATATGATTGCTCTTTTATTATAAGAGGACACGGCCGCCCTGAACCTTTGATAGGCGCTTCTCGATGTCCTTGAGCTCCTTATAAAGTGTCATTACTTGCATGTAGCGTTTCTGGTCTTCCATCAGTGTGGGGTCTTGCATGTCACGCATAACCTGCTTTACACGACGTCGCACGAGTTCAAGTTTATAGTCGGTGATGATGTGACGAGCTAATGCAAAGAGTTCGTTGGCCCGTTCTTGTGCCTCCTGCTCGGGCGTGCGACGCATGGCGCTCTTTTGTTGATGAAGGCGGCTCAGCTGTTCCGTGTCGGTGGCCAAATCAAAGGCTAAGGCTGCAACTTCAGGCTCGGGATAGTTGAGCAACAGCTGTTCGGTGCTGCGTTCGGACTCATCTTCGAGTGCAATATCAAGGATGTGGCGATGGAGGGGAATGGTGAACTCGAGCTCGTCCTGTCGCAAGGTTGCGTCAATATATTTTGCCACAGACACAGTCTTGCTTGTGCCATCTTCAGCCTCCATCGTGCCAACAGGCTCTTGCCCATGTCGTACGATAAGGCGCAAGATTTCGCGTTCTTCTTGTTCAAGACGCTGTTCCTCACGTTGATGTATCTGGCGAACGAGTGGGGCATAGGGCGATTCTGGCGGGACCAAGTCGTTGGCTGGTTCCTGAGTGTCTTGTGGAATGTCATTGGCGGTAAGTCCAGATAATGAACTCGACTCCATCGGCATTCCATCGCCACCTCCCACATCGCTATTATTTATATGCCCTTCGTTCCGATTCCGATATTCACGTTCGCGTTGTTTTTGTGCTTCTTCGTAATTCTTCTCAACCTGTTTGGCCACAGCGCTGGCAATGAGACGCTCCTGCATTTGCATGGTTTGAGCTGTCTCTTGAACATACACGCTGCGTGTGATTTCATTTGGAATGCAGGCGATGCTCTGCACAATGTTGTTGACCAAATTGCTTTTCTTGATGGGGTCGCCTTGCGCTTCTTCCATCAGCAGGTCTGTCTTGAACTTGATGAAGTCAACCTGATGTGTACTGAGATATTCCTGGTATTCCTCGGCATTATGCTTTCGGGCGAAAGAGTCGGGGTCGTCGCCGTCGGGCAACAGAAGCAGGCGTACATTCATGCCCTGAGCCAGCAGCATGTCAATACCTCGTTGCGAAGCTTTGATTCCTGCGGCATCACCATCGTAGATGACGGTGATATTGTCTGTCAGGCGGTGAATGAGGCGTATTTGGTCATCTGTGAGTGCTGTGCCTGATGATGCAACTACATTTTCGATGCCGCTCTGATGCATGGCCATCACATCAGTGTATCCTTCAACGAGGTAGCAAAGATCCGTTTTGCGTATGGCTTGTTTGGCATGAAACAGACCATAGAGCTCGCGTTTCTTGCTGTAGATGATGCTTTCGGGTGAGTTTTGATATTTTATGTTCACCCCTTTTGTGGCGGCGTCCAGCACACGTCCGCCAAAGCCAACCACCTTGCCCGACATGGTAAAGATGGGGAAGATGACACGTCCCCAATAGCGGTCGCGCAGTGCTCCTCGGTCGTTTTTCAGCGAAACACCGGTGCCGATGCCTGTTTCTGTGTCGTTGATGAGATACTTTTCCTGATATCCTGCTTTGAGCGCATCGTTGCTCATGACTCCCATACGTACGGTGCGCGTATTGCCGTCATCGTCGGTTTGTCGCACTTCGATGCTTTTGTCGGGACAGAAACCCAGTTGGAATTTCTTAATGATATCGTCGCGGAAACCACGCTGACGGAAGTAGGCAAGTCCGATGGCCCGCCCGTCGTCGGTTTCGTGAAGTTGCCGTTGAAACCATTCGTTGGCCCACTGATTGACGATGAACATCGATTCGCGGTCATCCTGGCGTTGCAAGTCCTCTTTCGTTTGTTCCTTCTCCTCAATGGTTATGCCATATTTCTTTGCCAGGTAGCGCAGGGCTTCGGGATAGGTTATCTGCTCATGCTCCATGATGAAACCCACAGGGTTCCCTCCCTTTCCGCATGCAAAGCATTTGCAGTAGTTCTTGGCCGGCGAAACAATGAACGATGGTGTTCGGTCGTCGTGGAATGGACACAGGCCTTTGAGGTTGGCTCCGGCACGTTTTAGCGTGACGAAGTCGGACACAACATCAACAATGTTTGCCGCATCCATAATCTTATCAATAGTCGCTCGGTCAATCATAGGTCAGGTTGGAATCGTCGTTCAAATATTGAGGGCAGGATGAAGTTACTTCAGTACCACCTTTTTTCCGTTGATGATGTACAGTCCTTTGGGAAGGTCGCTGTTATCGGCGACGCGCACGCCGCTTAGCGTGTACGTGCCGCTTGAGGCAAAAGGGTGGCGTGAAGTGGGTGCCGTTATGGCATCTTCGCTGCCTGAATTAATATAAGTCAGTGTGAAGTTATCGAATATCGTCCAGTCGTTGCTGACAAGTGTCATCTTCTTGACGCCGATTGTCAGTTCTCCGTCGTTGCCAACCTTCACACGAAGCTTGGTCGGGTAAAGGCCATCTGCGAAGTATATGGCGCTTTGTTCCATGTCGTTAGGAACGTAGCCATAGGTCGTTGAGTTGCCAATAGCCCCTTTCTTTCCAGCTTCGTCCAGTATCGAAGGCAGCGGGGTGCTTGCTTCGTCGGTTGCCGATTTTGCATAAAGCGTGGCGTTCAAGGCTTCCTTGTCATTGTTCCTGTGTGATACGGCATTGGCTATAGAGCCGTCGCGATAGAATCCCTGGCAAGCCAACTCGTATTCCCCTTCGGGCAGTCCTGTAATGGTCTGATGGAAGTTAAAGTTTGCATTCCACTTCTCCACCTCATTCTGGTCGGCGGTCATCTTCGTGCCTTCCCAACCAGTTGTTGTGTTGCCTTCGAACGATGGGTTGATGATGTAGCCAGTCATGTCTTTAGAACTTGAGTCCTCGGGCATCTCCTTTTGCTCTGTTTTGATGACTCCATCCACAACACTTACGTAAACCGTCTCGTCCTCCTTCATGTTTATTGTTGCTGTGGCGGTGCCGGAATGCGTGACTATGCTTACCTCTGCATTTGCATCCTTGCTTGCAGTCAGATATGCGGCCTCGTCGTTGTTGGTGTCTTGAATAGCCACGAGGCTGCTGCCTTTGACAAATACTTTCAACACTTGGCCTATACTGTTGTTTTCGTGGGCCTTGAATGTTGCCGTTGATTTGCTGTCGTTAATCTTTGTGTCTACCTCAAACACGGGGGCACCCAGTTTGCATGTGACGTCGGAGAGCGTAGCTTCGTTGGTCGTTTCGGCAAAGTGGGAGAGCAACAGGTAGTTGGTCCCGTTGGGGTCAGCTGCAATAACGCCGTTCCATCCCTTGGGTACGATGTCGGTCAGGACGTTGAGCTGCTGTTCCATTTGCTGAGTTGTCTCGGCTGATGCGTTGCTGTAGAATACGACGTTACGACGGTCGACGAGCGAACCTTTCGAGAAACTCCGGCTTGCATTGCTATATGATGGATATAGCTTCGCAGTCATGATGCTGTTGTTGTTGGCACGATCGCCGAAGGCCATCTGCTTGTCACTCTTTGATACTACGCCCACAGCATTGTCGATGTTCACCCAGTTGGTGGTGAAGCGTTGCAGAGAACTTCCGTCGGATTGCTTGTGCTTGATACTGCCTTCGTCGTCTGCGGTGTCGCTGTAATAAAGTGTTCGCGTAGTCTTAGTGAGTTCGTCAACCGAAATGGCTGTCAATCCTCCGTATTCTCCTGTGATTGTTCCGCTGGAGAGTCCCTGCACGTAATCTAAGTAAATGACGGCATTGCCGGGTGTCGAATAGATGGCAAAGCGGTTGTCGAGAGAGCCCCCGTTGGTAGACAGCTCGCCGTTCATGGTATAGCTGTCTCCCTTTAGCGTGTAGATACCGCTGACGACAGGTGTGGCGTTTGTGCTTTTCCCGCTTACCGTGTACCAGCCCAGCAGGTTGCCTGTATTGTTGGCACGATAGGGAACGACGATTTTATTCTTGTCCACACTGTTCGCAGCAATATAGCCAGTGTAGCTGCTCAGGCCTTTGCTCCACGAGAATGTAGTAAATCGGTCCTTGGTGAAAGCACGGACAACATTTTGACTCGGAAGGATGCGTGCCTCGCTGTGGGCCGTTCGGAAGGCCTCCCAGTCCGTTGGGGCGAGGTCGGAGGTTGAGAGGGCGAGATGCATGAGATATGTCATCATGACGCGATGAGCCTCTACGCCCATGCGGCGTGCCTGTACGTCGGGGCGCAGGAGCCACGAACCATCTGTTGTTGTTTTCTGTCGTGCCTTAATGCTCTTGTAGGCAAGGTTCTCCAGCATAAGTGCGTTGGCATCGCGCAGGCAACAAGCCTGTGTGGTGTAGGACGTGATTTGGTCGTAGAGGAACAGGCTCCAGTCGTTGCCGTTCGGCATGGCCAGTTCGCCGTCGGTCAGTGCCAGCCAGTTCAGTACGTTGTCCATCACCTGCTGGTTGTTGTGCATGAGGGCGTTGGTCTTCCACTTTTCCTCGTATCCAAGTCCTGTCTGGAATAGTTTGAGTGCGAGAGCAGCCTCACCCAATTCTTGCATCACTACATTCTGATATGACGTGTGGAAAAGGTTGTGGTTCTGCAGTGTGTAGTCATTGTAGAGGTTCTGTCCCTGATAGAGGTCGGCCACTGTTTTCGTGTCGTACCATTCGTCAATCACATTGTTGTTAGTGGCGTCGTTGGTGTGACTATAGCTGTTGATGGCAAACTGGCGCATGCGTTCGAACCACTTGGGCGCCAGTGGGTCGTTGGGGAACAGACCAAGTGCAGCGGCCAGCACGTCGGCTTCCCATCCGTTTTCCTCGGCTTTCGTATCGCCGTCGTATTTTGTGGGTATGGTGCGATTGAGCTCATAGTTACATTCGGCCTTCAGCATATTGTAGATGTAGCCTTTCTGGGCCTCGGAAAGCTTGTCCCACTGGAAGAAGGCAGAGTAGGCTACGGACATGGCCCACAGCGAGGATTCCCAAACGTAGTCGCTACTGCTCGTGCTGCCCCAATATTTGTTATCCGAGCAAACCTTCAGTTTGTTGGCTTTATGTGTGGAGTAGGCAAAGACGAGCGACTTCATGGCAATGTCTTCGATGCGGTCCCAGGTAATCCCCGCTGGGAGGCTGATGCCGGCGGGTTTGGCGTACTTGACCAGGAAGGCGCAAATCATCGAGAGGTCGGCGTTGGTGCGCACGCCGGCCTCGTTGCTTGCCATCGTGCTTTCACCCTTGAAGCATCCACATTCCTCATCCTTGCTGTTGGGCGAGCTGCATGCTTGATAGTCGTTGCTGAGGTAAGTGCTGAAGTCGGCCAGCATCTGCAGCAGGTCGGTCATCATCTCGGCTTCGTTGACGAAGGTCGCGTTGATGATGCCTTCGGTGGGCGATGCCACTTCGCTTTCTGTGGGGTCTTCGGGCTCTACGTATCCTTCGGGATAGCTGTAGAGATGGAAGTTGTCGATGAGAATGGATGCACCGCTGCTGTTGATGAATTTCACTTCCAACCCGATGACCAAGGTCGTCGTTTGTTTAAGCGTGAAGACGAGCTCGGTGGTATCCCACTTGCTGGGCATGGACGTGTGGAAGGTTAGGGCCGTCTCGTTGCTGCCGGCCACGAGGGCTGCGCTGTGGCTCGCTGCCGTGATGCACTTATTGTCGACCGTCAGTTTGTAGGTACCCTCGGGCAGGGTGATGCTTTGTGTCAGGCTTGCTTCCGAGTCGCTCCAAGAGTTTCTGATGTAGTACATCTGATTGCCGTCGCTGGGCTTGCCCGGTGCGCCAAAGTTGTTGTCGGTGGCTGTGGCAGCGGCAGTCATGATGTCGCTCACTCCGTAGCTGCCACTGAGTTGCCAGTTAACGACGGTGGATGCTGTGTAAGCGCCACGAGTGTTATCGGCGGGCAGGCTTGTGATGTCGTCCAGTTCGAATGACGGGTTGGCCAAGTAGCCTGTTACGTCGACAGCATCATTGGCGGAAAGCGTTAGGCTGCAAATCGTTGCAAGAGCGAGGATGTTTTTTTTCATAGTATGATTCTTTTTGTTTTATTCGTCGTCGTCGAGGTCGAAATCGAAATCTCCGAAGAACACGGGCACGTCTTCCTTGAAGTCGTCGAGCGCGCGGCGTTCCTTCTTCGTGGGGCGCCCAGTACCTCGTGCACGGTCGACAAAGCCGCTGATTTTGCTCATTTCCAGCAGTTCGTACTGTTCCGGGCTTGTGATGTTCTCGAGGATTTCGGGGATGAGCTTAGCGCCCACGCGGTGTTCGATGGCCTGCAGGATTCGGAAGGAATAAGTGATGGGGGGCTTCTTGACGTCAATTATGTCGCCCACTCTCACCATGCGGGAGGGCTTGAGTTGGTTGCCGCCAAGGCTCACTTGGCCTTTCTTGCATGCTGCCGCTGCGAGGGTGCGTGTCTTGAAGATGCGTGCTGCCCACAGCCATTTGTCAATGCGTGCTTCGTTTTTCATGATTGTGAAGCTGTTATTCGACAGATATTTACGATTGTCATCGTGGCTTTCTCCATGCTTTGTATGGGCACGAATTCGTGACGCCCGTGGAAGTTGAGCCCGCCGGCAAAGATGTTGGGGCAGGGGAGTCCCTTGAAGCTGAGTTGTGCTCCGTCGGTGCCGCCTCGAATGGGCACGATGGTGCAGAAGCCGCATGCCTCTTTTATTGCCTCTTGGGCGATGGCCGTGATGTGGGGCTTGTCGCGAAGTTGCTCCAGCATGTTATAGTATTGGTCCTTGATGCTCACGGTTGCGATGGTTTCGCCGTAGGTATCGTTGAGGGTAGCGGCAACTTGTTGCAGGCGATCCTTCCGCTCCTCGAAGCGAGTGCGGTCGTGGTCGCGTATGATGAAGCTCAGGGTGGCTTCTTCCACGTTGCCCGCCATGTTGGTCAGGTGGAAGAATCCCTCGTAGCCTTCCGTCGTTTCGGGCCGCTCGGCTTTCAGCATTTCCACGATTTCGTGAGCTACGATGCAGGCGTTAATCATTTTGCCTTTGGCGTAGCCGGGGTGCACGTTGCGGCCTTTGATGACGACTTTGGCCGAGGCGGCGTTGAAGTTTTCGTATTCCAGTTCGCCCACTTCGCTGCCGTCCATCGTGTAGGCCCATTGGCAGCCGAAGCGCTCGACGTCGAAAAGGTGGGCGCCCATGCCAATCTCCTCGTCGGGGTTGAAGGCGACGCGCACTTTTCCGTGCTCGATTTCGGGGTGGCCCATGAGGTAGGTCATGGCGGTGACAATCTCGGCGATGCCAGCCTTGTCGTCGGCGCCCAGCAGGGTGGTTCCGTCGGTGACGATGAGGTCTTCGCCGATGTGTTGCTTCAGTTCGGGGAAGAGCGACACGTGTGTGGTTACTTCGCTGTTGAGTTGTATGTCGCTGCCGTCGTAGGCTTCGATGATGCGGGGGCGAACGTTTGTGGCCGAGCAGTCGGGGCTTGTGTCGATGTGGGCGATAAAGCCGATTGTGGGGATGTTGCGCTTGGTGTTTGCGGGCAGTGTGGCGTAGACGTAGCCGTGTTGGTCCATCTCTACTTCCTCGAGCCTCAGTGTCTTGAGCTCCTCCGTCAGGTGGCGGGCAAGCTGCAGCTGTTTGTCGGTGCTGGGGCAGCGGCCTTCGCCTTCTTCGCTCGATTGGGTGTCAATCTTTACGTAGCTGAGGAATCTTTCGACCAGTTCGTTTCGATATGTTTCGTTCATAGTGGTGTTTTTATTTTCCTAATATGCGGTCCATCACCCAGTTGACGGTGGTGGCCGACGTGCTGTCGCAGTTGCATTGCTCGAGCCCTTGGAGGTGGCGCACGACTTTTTCAATCAGTGGCATCTGCACGTGGGGCGGGTTGGGCACGACGATCTCTTCCCGGCCTGCTTTGGTTAGGAGGACGATGGGTTCGTAGGTGAAGACGGAGAACTGGATGCTGCCCAGTTCGCCTCCGATGGAGATGCGGTCGACGCGTGCTGCCTCGTTTGCCACAAAGCACCACGAGCCGGAGCCTGGCATGCCGTCGCTGAACTGGAATGCTGCCGAGACGGTGTCTTCCGTCTGATAGAGGCCGGCGCGGTTGGAGCAGTATCCGTGGGCGCGCAGTATGGGGCCGAACATGTTCTGCAGGAGGTCGATTTGGTGGGGCGCAAGGTCGTAGAAGTAGCCGCCGCCGGCGATGTCGCGCTGCACGCGCCAGGGCAGGTTCTCGCGGTTGTAGTCGAGGTCGCGCGGGGGCACGGCGAAGCGTATTTGCGCGCACATGACCTTGCCGATGGCTCCCTCTTCCAGCATTTGCTTGACGCGCTGGAAGTAGGGCAGATAGCGGCGATAGTAGGCCACGAAACAGGGCACGCCCGTTTGTTCCGAGATGCGGTTGATGCGCTGGCAGTCGGGGTAGCTGGCAGCCAGGGGCTTCTCCACGTAGACGGGTTTGCCCGACTTCATGGCCATGATGGCGTAGGTTGCGTGGCTGCTGGGCGGCGTGGCGATGTATACGGCATTCACCTCGGGGTCGTCAACCAGTTCCTGTGCATCGGTGTACCAGCGCGGAATGTTGTGGCGCGTGGCGTATGACTTGGCCTTCTCCTGGTTGCGGCTCATCACGGCCACCACGCTCGAGCCGGGCACGAGCGAGAAGGCAGGGCCGGATTTGCGTTCGGTAACCTCGCCGCAGCCGATAAAGCCCCATTTTATGCTCTTCATATTTGTTGTGCTAATCTTATGTAGATATGACCTTGCAAACTTACGAAAAAAAAATGAGATTTCCCACAATGCGCTGCCACAAAATATGCGTTGGGGCGCATCGTCTTCTGCAATGCGTCGCAAGGCTCAAAACAAAGCGTCGCGACGGCCCTTGCGAAGCGTCGCGACGGCCGATACATTGCGTCGCGTTGCCCTCCGCAAAGCGTCGTTGTTTTAGGGTTGAAATAATGGGCTTTTTTCGTCGACGCATTGACGAGCCTCCGTCGATGCATTGACGAGCCTCCGTCGACGCATTGACGAAGCTCCGTCGACGCATCGATTGGAGCGGGCCGTTGTAAGGCCTAATTGAAGAAGTTCCAACTGACGCCGAAATGGAACGTTCGTGGGTCCATGGGATAGTGGGGAGCCCAGAACATCCGGCCCGACCCTGCGTTCAGGTGATTCATGGCGAAATAGAGCCGGCAGTGCTTGATGTGGAGATTCAGATAGGCATTCACGATGGGGTAGTTCCCTATCTTGACCATCGGCTGGCTGGCGTCCTGAACGGCAAACTGCTGGATGGCAGGACAATAGTCGGGCGCGTAGTAGCGGGTGAAGTAGCGCAGGTCGCCGCCCAGTTCCACATTCAGCACTTTGGCTATCTTGAACTTGAAATAGATGTTGCTGTAGAGCGTGAGTTTGGGCAGCGGAAGCTTACCCGCGTCGCTGCTCGACTGGTAGGTGATGTCGTTGTCCCAATGGAAGGGCCCGAAGGCAAGGTCCTGGCACAGGCGGGCCGAGAAGACCTGCACGTTGCCACCCGTCTGGCGCACCACAACCGCGTGGCTGTAGTCGGCAGGAAGCGGGGATGAGGCATCGTCGCCCACAAAGGTGTTCTGCATCGCCAGGTGGGCATAGTTCTTCACATTCTCTACGCCCACGCTCACACAAGTGCCGATGCGCGGCAGGCGAAGTGAGCCTTCGATGCGCGTCTTGAATTCTTTCGACAAATCTTTGTCCCACCACAGGAACTGGCTGTGGTAGTGCTCCATGTAGATGTCGGGGGCTATGTCCTTGACGTAACCGTGCACCTCGACTTGCAACGTGTCGCGCCGCCCAATCTTCAGGTCGAGGTCGGCTGTGCCGTCGATGTTGAAGTCGCCCACGTCGTCGCCCACGAGCGAAACCTCGCCGCTCACGTTATAGTGGATGAACTTACCCTGCGTGCGCGTTATCTCACCGCCCACGAATATGTTCTGTTCCGTGTAGCGCTTGCGCCCCAGTGTGCCGCCGTCGAGCCAGGGGAGCGTGATGGTATTCAACTCGTGGAAGGCAAACACGGCAATGCCCATCTGCGCCCATTTGTTGAATCCCTCGCGCAGCGACAGACCGATGGTGTTCCGCACGGAAAGCGATTTCGTGCGGTCCTTCACGCTGGTCAGGTCGCCGTAATAGAGGTTGGTGTAATAGTCCTTTGGCGTGTTGTGGGAGTAGTAGGTGTGGCGCAGATTGTTGATGCTCAGGGTGTGGATGATGCTGCTCACGGGCACAAACTCCTTGGGGACGATTTGCTCCGAAGTCCACTTCGTGCGCAGTGAATCAAGAAGCAGCGCGCGCCTGAGCGAGTCGGTCTGAGCCAATGTGCGCAGGCTGTCCGACAACTGCTGCAGCAATTCCTTGTCCCCAGGCATCTTTGGCTTTACGCTGTCCGGCAGCTCCACCTCGCGATGGAATCCGAGATTATAGCGATGCGTGAGGAATGCAGCCTGATTCTCGTTGCGGTTCCATGTATCAGTGAGCAATGTCGGGATGTCCTTCGACCCATAACTTCGGGGGAAACTCTGCGGATTGCGTATGTATGCGTCGTTCTCTATACCACCGTTCTCTGCCATCTTGAAGTGGTTGACGTTGACGTACGCATGCACGTTGTAGCGGTCGCCAAGATAGTAGCCGAAGAACGTGCCGCCGAACTGGCTGTTGGCCTGTGAGTTGTAGTACCCTCTGCCATAAAGGTAGTCGAACTTCATGCCGATGCCCGCCTCCTTGTTGATGTTTGAGGCAAAGTAGGCGTGCAGTCGCTCTTGGCCGTTAGTCTTGTTGCCCACCTTGTGGAAGGCCAGGTTGGTCATCGGGCTCAGCGTGTTCGTGAAGCGGAACTCCTTCATCCCGCCCAAAAAGTAGTCGAAGGGTTGCAGAAAGAGCTGCGGATTGGAAGCATCGCGGTTCATGTAGATGCGGCTGAGACGAGGCGAACCGGCGTTGCCCAGGATGCTGTATTCACCATTGTATCCCGTTGTTTCGTTGTAGTTGTGAAACATGTGGGTGACGGTGTCGTTGTTGTCTGCCGGAATGATGTGGCCCAAGCGTTCGTCGACGGTCCATTGCGTAACGCCAATGGGCACGTTCTCAATCTTATTCTCCGTTGTGTCTCTTCCCCAGGAACTCTTCTTCGCTTTCGAACCGCGACTGTCGCCAGACAGCGGGTCGTTGCCGTCATACGTGCCGTAGTTTTGTGCACTTACAACCACGCAGTTGAGCGCGATAAGAAGGATGTATAGGAATCGGCGTCTCATTCGTCTTTTTATGCCTCTTTGCTTATTACTTCGTGACCGCGCTGCAGAGCCTGCTCGTTTTGCGGAATCAGGTTGTGGTGGCGCTGCGGCAGTGTCTTGCGAAGGGCCTTCAGCACGTTGTCAATTCCCACAATGGGGCACACCTTTAGCAATCCGCCCAGCACAATCATGTTGAAACTCTTCACGTTCGACATCTCGGCTGCTGCGTCCATCGCGTCGATGCGATAGATGCTTATGTCGCTGCGACTTGGGGGAGTGCTGATGCCGTAAGGGTCGTAGATGATAATGCCGCCCGGCTTTATCTTCTCCTCGAACTTATCCAACGAGGGCTGGTTCAGCACCACGGCGATGTCGTATGAGCTCAGAATGGGGGACGAGATGGCTTCGTCGCTCACGATGACGGTGACGTTGGCCGTTCCGCCTCGTTGCTCTGGCCCGTAGGCCGGCATCCAGGTTACTTCCTTTCCCTCAAACAATCCGGCGTACGCAAGTATCTTGCCCATCGAGAGCACACCTTGTCCGCCAAATCCGGCTATAATTATTTCACTTTTCACAATATATGTTTTAATCCTTATTCCTTAATCTTTTATACCTTTTCATTTAATATCCTTCAGGTCGCCAAGCTTGTAGAAGGGGAACATGTTTTCCTCCATCCATCGATTTGCCTCCTCGGGCGTCTTCTTCCAGCCCGACGAGCAAGTGCCCACAATCTCCACGAGCGAACTGCCCTTGCCCTGCATCGAGTATTCGAAGGCTTTGCGTATGGCTGCTTTCGCCCGACGGATGTAGGCCACGTTGTTGACAGCCTGACGGGTGACGTAGCATGTGCCCTCGAGCGTGGCTGCTATTTCGGTTATTTTCAGTGGGTAGCCGTGCAGGTCGGCCTGTCGGCCATAGGGGCAGGTGACGGTCTTCATGCCCATCAGGGTAGTGGGGGCCATTTGTCCGCCAGTCATTCCATAGATGGCATTGTTCACGAAGATGATGGTGATGTTGTCGCCCCTGTTCAGCGAATGGATGGATTCTGCCGTGCCGATGCATGCGAGGTCGCCGTCGCCCTGATAGGTGAACACCAGATTCTCGGGCCAAAGGCGCTTGGCGGCACATGCGATGGCTGGGGCGCGTCCGTGCGCTGCTTCTATCCAGTCTATGTCAATATAGCTGTAGGCAAAGACGGCGCATCCGACGGGAGATATGCCCACGGACTTGTCCTCCATGCCCATCTCCTCAATGACCTCCGCAATGAGTTTGTGGACTACACTGTGGCTGCAGCCCGGACAGTAGTGCATGGGCTTGTCGTTGAGCAGTTTGGGCTTCTTGTAAACTAAGTTTTCGGGTTGTATGATTTCCTGATTCGTCATTGTTCAATACTATAACATTATTCGAATGAAAAACTCTACAATTTTCACGACCATACCTATGCCGATGACTATCATCCCGAGGAGATGTTTGTCGGGATACATAAAATAAAGAACGACACCGGTTAGCGCGATGGCCAGGAATGCTACGTTGAGAATCTTACGGATGCCTTCCGTATTCGTGTGGCGAACGCGTTTGTTGCGTATCCGTTCCAATTCTTGCTGCTGTTGAGCCAGCATTTCATTTGCATCTTCCATTGTAGAATGAATTACTTATTAATGACCTTTTCTTTCAGTGCTGCGACAATCTCGTCGGGCCCAGGCACCATGCCGCCCATGCGACCATAGTGGCTCACGGGTACTCGCCCTTCGACGGCCAGCTTGATATCCTCAATCATCTGTCCGGCATTGATTTCCACACTGAGTATTCCTTTTACCTGTTTGCTTAGACGGGCTATTTCTTCTGTGGGGAAGGGCCATAGCGTGATGGGGCGAAGCATTCCCACTCGGATGCCCTCTGCCCGACACAACTCAATGGACTTTTGGGCAATTCGTGAGGCGGAACCAAAGGCAACAATCAGATAGTCGGCATCTTCGGTCTTGAAGCTTTCGAATCGGACTTCGTTCTTGCGTATCGTTGCGTATTTCTCCTGCAGGTGCAGGTTGTGTTTCTCCATTTCTTTTGGCTCGAGCTCCAGCGAGGTTACGATGCTTTTGCCCTTTTCGCGCTTACCGATGGCCGCCCACGGGCATTCTTGCCGTACCTCCTCGTTGGTGCGACGAGGCTTGAGGGGTGGGAGCACCACCTTTTCCATCATCTGTCCGATTACGCCGTCGCTCAGCATCAGCACGGGATTGCGATACTTGAAGGCCAGATTGAAGCCTAAATCTACGAAGTCGGCCATTTCCTGCACGCTGGCTGGTGCGAGCACAATGACGTTATAGTCGCCGTTGCCTCCCCCGCGTGTGCTCTGGAAGTAGTCGCCCTGACTGGGTTGTATTGTGCCCAAACCTGGGCCTCCGCGTTGCACGTTCACGATAAGTCCGGGCAGTTCTGCACCTGCCATATAGGTTATTCCCTCTTGCATCAGAGCCACGCCTGGGCTCGAGGAAGAGGTCATTACTCGCTTGCCGACGGCACCTCCGCCGTACAACATATTGATGGCAGCGACTTCGCTTTCGGCCTGCACGACAACCATTCCGGTCGTCTTCCAGGGTTCCTCTTTAGCTAATGTTTCCAGCACTTCGCTTTGTGGGGTAATGGGATAGCCAAAGTATCCGTCGCAACCACAGCGTATGGCTGCGTGGGCGATGGCCTCGTTACCTTTCATCAACAAAATTTCGTTTTTCTCCTCCATCTTTTACCTTTTGCGATAAACCGTTATGCATCCGTCGGGACATACTTGGGCACAGCAGGTGCAGCCGGTGCACATGCCTTCCACAACTTGTTCTGCGAAAGCATATCCTCTTTTATTAACGGTTTTCTTTGTTAATCTAATAATGTTCAAAGGGCAGGCAACGACACAAAGGTTACATCCTTTGCATCGTTCAGTGTCTACTACGATAGCTCCTCTCATAATTCTTTTCCTTGAAAACTTGCTGTTTAGGGGTTAAACATTGCCTTGCAATAGTAGTTGAGAATGTTGTCAAGCATTTCCTTTGCCTTGACCGCAGGCGACGATGGGTCCAACTCGATGGCGTGATTGTAGTTCTCGAGGGCATGTTGCCAATCGCTTTGTTTGCGATATGCGTTGCCCTTGCGATAGTACTCATGGGCCAGTGCCAATCGCTCTTCTTCGCTCATGCTTAGTCTTCGATGACGTTTTTGCGTACGGGCTTGACGGGAACCTCTTCCTTTTCTTCAAAGATTTCTATTGCATCATTGAAGATTTCCTCGGCACGATCAACGGTCTTGCGGCGGAACTTGTCGCTCTTGGGGTAGAGTTTAGTCTGTGCCTTGTTCAGCGCTTCTTTATCGCTAATCCATGTTTCGGCCTTGTAAATCTCACCGTTCATCGTCTCCATATCCTCGTTGTAGTAATAGGTGATGTTGGTTATGGTGAGGGTGATGCGCTGTCCGTCAATGCTGGCCTTTATCTGGTAGCGGAAGCGCGTTCTGTCGAGGTTGAATGCTTTCTTCTTGAATATCATCCACTCGCAAACGCGTGCCGTGATGTCGTCGGAGTTCTCGTCTTCCATCATGCGCGCATAGTTGCCAGGTGCGGGAATCGATTCGTCTACCAGTTCTTCGATGAATTCGCGCATCGCCTTGCGCAACTCTGCCTCCGTCTTCCCAGGAACACTGAAGCTTTTCGTGAAGGTTACTATTCCGTTGACCTCGGGGACGGCGCCCTTCAGGTATTTCGAATCGTCTCTTTTCTCACGTGCTGATGCGCCTATGGCTACAAGCAGCAACAAACTAAGCAGTATCTTTTTCATAATGTTCGCTTTGTTTTATTTTAGTTGTTTTATTCGTATCTAAGTGCTTCTATGGGGTCCATCGTGGCGGCCTTGTGGGCAGGGATATAGCCAAAGAGCAACCCGATGAGGGCACATACGCCAAAGCTGACTATCACGCTCCACAGGGGCACGGTGGCAGGGAAGCCTATCATGTTTGCCACCCAGCTGAGCAGATAGCCTAATCCGATGCCAATAATTCCGCCAGACAAACTTATCGTAACGCTTTCGAGCAGGAACTGTCGGCTTATATCAATTCCTCGTGCGCCCACCGACATGCGGAGGCCAATCTCCTTTGTACGCTCCGTCACGCTCACCAGCATGATGTTCATGATGCCAATTCCGGCAACGAGCAGCGAGAAGGCAGCCGCTACGACCAAGACGGTTTGCAGCGTGGTCATCGTGCTCGACATCGTCTCCATCATCTCCTGTTGCGAGCGTATGGTGAAGTCGTCGTCGCCGCCTTCCTTTATCTTGTGGTTGCGTCGCAGAATGGCCGAGAGCTCTTCGATTGCTTCGTCGCTCAATTCTTCTTTCAGGGCGCTGACGTTGATGCTGTTGAAGAAGGTTTGTGCGGCAATACGTTTCATGACGGTGGTGTATGGGGCAATCATCACGTTGTCTTGGTCCATGCCCCACGAGTTGTAGCCCTTGCTCTTGAGTATGCCCACAATGCGGAAGGGGATGCTCTTGAATCGGATGGTTTTGCCCACGGCGTCGAAGTTCTTGTCTCCGAACAGTTCTTCCACGATGGTTGTGCCAACGACACACACCTTTGCACTCTTCTTTATGTCTTCGTCGGTGAAGCATTCTCCGTCTTTGATTTCCCAGAGCTTGATGCTCAGGTACTCGGGACTTTCGCCATAGACTGTCGTGTTGGTGTTCTTTGCGCCGTAGATAACTTGTCCGGCAGCGTTAACTTCAGGACTGATGTGGGTTATCAGCTTTGCTTCGTTTTGGATGGCTTCGTAGTCGGTCATCTTCAGGGTTTGCATTGCAGAGGGGTCGAGTCGCACGCCGCCTCGCATCTCGCCGCCCGGACGTATGGTGAGCAGGTTGGTGCCCATCTTCGAAAGTTCCGTGCGGATGCTTTCTTTCGAGCCTTGGCCGATGGCCATCATTGTGATGACGGCAGCCACACCAATGATGATGCCCAACGTGGAAAGCAGGGTGCGCGACTTGTTGCTCATGATAGCCGTAATGGCCACTTTAAGTAGATTTGTGAGGTTCATGTGTCTTAGTCGTCTTGGTTCTTGGGCAATGCGGCGAGAGCTTCTGCTGCATCCAGTATGTTCTTATTCTCAACATCCTCACGTATCTTGCCGTCGCGCAGCATGATGTTTCGGCTGCTGTATTGTGCAATCTCGGGGTTGTGGGTGACGAAGATAATGGTGCGCCCTTGGCGATGAAGCTGCTGAAAGAGTACAAGGATTTCGAAACTCGTGCGTGTGTCGAGGTTACCCGTTGCTTCGTCGGCGAGGATGACTGCCGGATTGTTGACAAGGGCGCGGGCAATGGCCACACGTTGCATCTGTCCGCCGGACATCTGGTTCGACTTGTGCTCAAGGCGGTCACCCAGTCCTACAGCCTCCAGTGCCTTGATGGCAGCCTCGCGTCGCTGCTTGGCGTTGTAGGCGCTGTTATACATCAGCGGTAACTCCACGTTTTCCACAGCGGTCGTCTTGGCCAGTAAATTATAGTTTTGGAAGATAAAACCAATCTTTCTGTTCCTGAGTACTGCACGATCGCGTCGGCGCATCTTTCTCACGGGCACTCCGTCTAAGATGTATTCGCCACTCGTCGGGGTGTCGAGGCATCCCAGTTGGTTAAGCAGTGTGCTCTTACCCGAACCTGAGGTGCCCATGATGGTCACGAACTCGCCTTCATAGATTTTGAAGCTCACGCCACGCAGTGCCTTGACAATCTCGCTGCCTACGTGGAACTCGCGTCGCACATCCTGTAGCTCAATAACAACTTTTCTTTCTTTAGCCATTATCTTTGGGGCTCTAATCGCTATTTTCGTGTAAGACTACTTCTTACTCTTGTCGTTGTTCTTCTTTCGGGGGTGCGGCATGAAGGGATTGGCGTTTGCCACTTCCTCCTCTGGTTGTCCGCTCTGCACGTCGGTCAGCACCTCAGTGCCATCGGAGATGCCGCTCACGATTTGGGTTAGTGTGCCGTTGGTCATACCTGTTTCCACGGCGATGGCCTTGATGTTCGTTCCTTCCTTTACCCAAAGCTTATGTTCTGCCTGAGTGTCGGTAATGCTTTCCCCTTCGTTAAGCATCGCGTCGGTGGGCGTGAAGCGTAGCGCTTTGGCAGGGACGGCGAGAACATCGTGCATTTCCAGCGTGTAGATGGTCACGTTTGCCGTCAGTCCTGGCTTTAGCTTGAGGTCTTGGTTTGGTGCGCTGATAACTACCTCGTAGGTGACGACATTACTCTCCGTCGTTGCTTCCTGGCGCACTTGTGTTACGACTCCTTCGAAGGTGTCGTTGGGGAATGCGTCGACGGTGAAGGTCACACGCTGCCCGTTCTTCACTTCTCCTATGTCGGCTTCGTCAACATCGGCAATTACGCGCATGTCGGTAAGGTCTTGGGCAATTTTGAACAGTGTGGGTGTGTTGAAACTTGAGGCAACGGTTTGTCCCTCTTCAACCTCTTTCGAGAGCACCACTCCGTCGATGGGGCTTGTGATGGTGGCATATCCGAGGTCGGTTTGTGCGCGCTTCACGCTTTCCTTTTGTTGGGCAACGGTTTGCTGTGAGCGCAAGTATGACAGTCGAGCCTGCTCGAAGTCGTTGGCACTAATCAGCCCTTGGTCATAAAGATTCTTGAAGCGTTCGTAGTTTGCCTTTTGGTAGTCGAGGTCGCTTTGTGCGCTCTTCAGGCTTGCCTGTGCGCTGGCGAGCGTGCTCAGCAGGTTGGTGCGGTCCAGTTCGGCAATTACCTGCCCGGCTTTGACCACGCTGTTGTAATCGACATAGAGTTTACTGACGATGCCGCTCACTTGCGTACCCACGTCGACGCTCGTTACGGGCTCGATGGTTCCGGTTGCCGTTACGCTGGTCGTAATATCCTGTATCTCTACTTTTGCTGTGGAGTATGTAAACTCTACCTTGGGCTTACATGCGGCACACAGAATGCATAGGAGGCATAACCCACAAAGTTGTTTCATTTCTTTCATATGTCTTTGTCTTGTATTTACATTGAGATTTCTTCGCCGCCATAGAATTTCAGCAGCTGAATGTTGAGCAGCGTGGTGTACTTGCTTTGCAGTTCGTCCTGCTTGGCACTAACCAGGTTGTCGCGTCCCTGCAGCAACTCCACGATGTTCTTCAGCCCGTTCTTGAATTGGGCGTCGAGCAGTTCGTAGCTGGTCTGCGCGCTTTCAACCTTTGCGCATGCCGAGAGGAAGCGTTGCTGACTGCTGTTGGCATTGAGCCAGTAGTTCTCGATGGTGCTCGACAGCGCATTCTTCTTGTCCTGAAGGTCGAGCTCGCTCGTAACCTTTTGCAGTTTGGCTTTCTCTACGGCGCTCTTGTTGCGTCGGTTATCGAAGATGGGCACACTCAGGTTCACGCCGGCACTCAGGTTCAGGTTGTTCTTCATCTGTTGTCCCACCTTGTCGTTGCTCCCGCTATAATGGCTGTCCCCAGCGCTCGCGCTCACGCCAATCGTAGGGTAGTAGCCTCGCTTTGCGATATCGATGCCCATGTCGGCAGCCTTGATGCTGAGCTCCGCGCTGCGTATCTCGGGGCGCGTGTTGAGTGCTTTCTCGAAGGTGCTTTGGGCCGAAGGGATGGGGGCGAGCACTTGTTCGTCGGACGGGGCGCTACCAGCGACGTCAAACGGGGTGTCGATACCTAATTCGAGCAATGACTTCAGCTGCCGCTTGTAGTTCAGCACCTGTGTCTCACTGTTCACGATGTCGTATTGTGCGCTTCGCCACTGGGCCTCGAGCTGAGCAACGTCGGCCTTCGACATTTGGCCCTGCTTCTGCATTTCCACTCCTCGCTCGTATTGGCTCTTGGCGGTTTCGGCAAGCTGTTCGTTCACTTTCTTGGCTTCAGCGCTGTATAGGATTTGCACGTACAACTGGGCAATCTGCTCCTGTATGGAAAGTTCGCTTTGTGCGGTTGCGAGTTTTGTGATTTCGTTCTGCACTTCCTGCGCCTTGACGTTCTTGTGGTTGATGCCACCGTTCCATACTGTCCAGCTTGCATTCAGCCCATAGGAGCCCTGCTCGGTGAACTTGTTGGAGGTCTGCGTCACTTGTCCGTTTTGCACGATGGCCATATTTTTTTCAAACGGGCGGAATCCGATGCTCTGACTTGTGGCAAAGCTTAGGCTGGGGAAGAGTGCTCCCTTGTCCTGCCACAGGGTGATTTCGCCTTCCTTCTGGCTGATGCGACTTTTCTGCAGTTGGATGTTGTTCTCGCGCGCATAATCGAGACATTGGCGTAGTGTCCACGAGCCTTGGGCAAAGGCTGGTAAAATCGTCAGGCAGACGAGGATGAGCGCCAGATATCTCTTACGTGTCTTTAATGTTTTCACAATCACTATCTTTAATACATCTTTTTTGAGCAAACAAAGGTACACTTTTGTTGTGACATAGCCAAATAATCTCTTTTCTTTTAACAATACTTAAAAAGACTCGCAGGTGTAGGCGAGAGTATTTTGCGCTTTGCCAAAATTATGTTAACTTTGCATGAATTTTAACCAAACAACAACAGATTATGTTTTCTGGAATAGTAGAAGAAACGGCTCGCGTTGTAGCCATTGAGAGAGAACTTGATAATCTTCATTTCACCCTTTCATGCTCGTTTGTGAGTGAACTGAAGATAGACCAAAGCGTATCGCATAACGGCGTGTGCCTCACGGTTGTACGTCTTTCCGAAGGAACTTATACTGTAACCGCAATGCGAGAGACGCTTGAGCGCAGTAACCTGGGCCTTCTGAAGGTCGGTGATGAGGTAAATGTCGAGCGTTCGATGATGATGAACGGACGGCTCGACGGCCATATTGTTCAGGGCCACGTCGACACTACCGCACGCTGTATTTCCGTCGAAGACCAGAAGGGAAGCTATGTGTTCCGCTTCCGCTACGACGCTTCGCCCGAAATGGCTCGTCGTGGATATGTGACCGTTGACAAGGGCAGCGTGACGGTAAACGGTGTAAGCCTGACTGTATGCCGCCCGACCGACGACGAGTTTGAAGTATGCATTATTCCTTATACCTACGAGAATACGAACTTTCACGATATACGTGTTGGCTCGCTCGTGAATCTGGAATTTGACATCATTGGGAAGTATCTGAGCAAAATGATGGCGTATGTCGGTTAAAGCGATAATATTTGACCTCGACGGGACCCTGACTTATACCTTGCAGGACCTTTGCGACAGCGTGAACTACGCTTTGCGTAGCATGGGTTGGGAAGAGCGGACGCTCGATGAGGTGCGTCAGTTCGTGGGTAACGGAGTCCATCTCCTTGTCGAGCGTGCTGTGCCTCAGGGTGTTAGCGTTTCCGACGTTGAGCGCTGCTTTGAAACGTTTCGTAGTCATTATCTTATCCATTGCCAAGATAATACGAGGCTCTACGATGGCGTTCGCGAGATGCTTTGCGACGTAAAGTCCAGTGGATTGCTGACTGCCATTGTGAGCAATAAGTTACAAGCCGGAGTCGACGAACTCTACGATATCTATTTTCGCGGGCTCGTTGATGTGGCCATCGGCGAGAGGGAGGGCGTGCGTCGCAAGCCTTCGGCCGATATGGTTGAGCTTGCGCTGAAGACGTTGGGCGTTAAGGCAGAAGATTCTGTGTATGTGGGAGATAGTGAGGTCGACGTGCAGACAGCTGCCAATTCGGGCCTCCCTTGCATATCCGTCCTATGGGGCTTTCGCGACAGGGAACAGCTTATTGCAGCAGGCGCAACAACGTTTATTAATCACCCAAGTGAACTCTTGGAGATAATAAAATAGTTTTGTAATTTTGTCTCCTGAATTCATAAAAAGTAAATATAAAAGATGTATAGAACAAAAACCTGTGGCGAGCTTCGTCTCGCCAATGTAGGAGAAATAGTAACCCTGAGCGGGTGGGTTCAGCGCACGCGCAAGATGGGTGGAATGACCTTTGTCGACCTGCGTGACCGCTATGGCATCACTCAGTTGGTTTTCGACGAATCGAACAATGCAGAGCTCTGCGAGAGCGCCAACCGCATGGGGCGTGAGTGGGTTATCCAGGTTAAGGGTAAAGTCAGCGAGCGACAGAGTAAGAATGCCAACCTGCCGACGGGCGACATCGAAATCATCGTTCAGGAACTGAATGTGCTGAACGAGGCCCAGACGCCTCCCTTCACAATTGAGGAGCAATCCGACGGCGGCGACGACTTACGCATGAAGTATCGCTATCTCGACCTGCGTCGCCCCAATGTGCGTCGTAACCTGGAGCTGCGCCATAAGTTTGCCTTCGAGGTACGTCGCTATCTCGACGAGCAGGGCTTTATGGAGATTGAAACTCCAGTGTTGGTGAACAGCACTCCAGAGGGAGCTCGCGACTTCGTTGTGCCTTCGCGCATGAATCCCGGTCAGTTCTACGCCTTGCCCCAGAGCCCTCAGACGCTGAAGCAATTGCTGATGGTGGCAGGTATGGACCGCTACTTCCAGATTGTGAAATGCTTCCGCGACGAAGACCTTCGTGCCGACCGTCAGCCTGAGTTTACGCAGATTGACTGCGAAATGTCGTTCGTCGAGCAGGAAGACATCCTGCAGGTATTCGAGGGCATGAGTCGTCACCTGTTCAAGAGTCTTTTGGGCATCGACATTCCCACGCTGCCTCGCATGACGTGGGCCGATGCAATGAAATATTATGGCAGCGACAAGCCTGACACACGTTTCGACATGAAGTTCGTAGAGCTGATGGACGTGCTGAAGGGCACAGGTGAGTTTAGTGTCTTCAATGAAGCTGAGTATATCGGCGGTATCTGCTGTGAGGGGCAGGCCGTATACACGCGCAAGCAACTCGACCAGCTGACGGACTTCGTTCGCCGTCCGCAGATTGGCGCTAAGGGCCTTGTTTATGCTCGCGTGGGCGAGGATGGTGTTGTGAAGAGCAGCGTCGATAAGTTCTATTCGCCCGAGGTGCTTGAGCGCCTGAAGCAAGCGATGAACGCCAAACCCGGCGACCTCATCCTTATCATTAGCGGCCCCGACACGCTGAAGGCTCGCAAGCAGCTCTGCGAGTTACGCCTGGAGATGGGCAGCCGCATGGGCCTTCGCCCCAAGGACAAGTTCTCCTGCCTGTGGGTCATCGACTTCCCCATGTACGAGTGGAGCGATGAGGAGCAGCGTCTGATGGCCATGCACCATCCGTTCACTTCGCCCAAGCCCGAGGACATTCCCCTGCTCGATACAGATCCGGCCAGCGTGCGTGCAAATGCCTACGATATGGTCATCAACGGAGTTGAGGTTGGTGGTGGAAGCATTCGTATCCACGATGCAAAGCTTCAGGAAAAGATATTCGAGATTCTTGGCTTCACGCCAGAGCAAGCTCAGCAGAAGTTTGGTTTCCTGATGAATGCCTTCAAGTACGGAGCTCCCCCTCATGGTGGCTTGGCATACGGCCTCGACCGATTCGTCAGCCTTTTTGCCGGTCTCGATTCGATACGCGACTGCATCGCATTCCCCAAGAACAACAGCGGACGCGACGTGATGCTCGATGCTCCTGGCGTTATCGACCAGAGCCAGCTCGACGAGCTTCATCTGAACGTCAGTCTGCCTGCCGAGTAAATCATAGAATAAGATGATGAAAAGAGCCCTGTTACTATCCATCCTATTCTCCCTCTGCCTGCTGGGCCGCGCTCAGGAGAGCACGGGGGGAGGTTTGCTACAACAAGCCATACGCTCATTCGACAGCTACGGGCGTAGAGGGCAGACGGAAGCTGCTGTGGAGAATGGTATCAGGGCCACAACGCTCTACTATACCAATAATAAGTATCACGAAGCCTTCGAGTTTCTCCATCGCGTGGAAGCCACGATTTCTGCCGACCAGAAGTCGACGGCTGCCCAGAAGGCCGCAATGCGCTATCAAGTAAGTAAGGGACGAATGCGCATGTATACGCGCCTTCGCAAGAGCAATAACGCATTAGAGCAAATTGACGCGATGGAGCGCCACATGAAGAAGTCGGAGAGCGACAGCCTCTATAATGATTTCCTCTACTGCAAGGCCACATGTCACTATACTTTTGGTCAGAACGCGAAGGGCGAGAACGCGTTTCGCGAACTGACGGAACGCCTGACTGCCGATGGCGATTACGCGAAGGTTGACGAGGTATACAAGACGCTCATCAGCAACGGGCGCAGAAGCAATAACGCAGGACTGCTGGCACAAGCCTACGCGAGCTATGTTGCGTGGAAAGACTCGGTAGGGGCCCTGAAGCTGGCCGACGAGACGGGCGCGCTGAACGCTGAACTCGCGACCAGGCAGGAGGCGATAGAGAAGCGTGACGGACAATTGAAGAGCCGCCAGGCCGCCGTCGTGTCGCTTTCGCTGTTGGCAGTGGCGCTCATTGCCCTGCTGGTTGTGGCTGGGTTGGCGCTCATGA
>CALZQV010000010.1 GCA_945828295.1 uncultured Prevotellaceae bacterium
GCGGGAAAAACGATTCATGATGATGCGGCCGCTGATGCTCAGTACCAGTACAATCAGCGTGAGCACTACCGCTGCGGCATAGGCGCGGTCTTGTACGTCGAGCGAGGGCGACTGCAATTGGAAATATACACTGAGCGGCAGCGTGGCGGTCTGTTGCGTGAGGCTTGTCGGTATGCGGTCGGAGAAACCTGCGGTGAACATCACACCGGCTGCGTCGCCTATGGCACGTCCGATACTGAGCAGGGTTGCGGTGGCAATAGCGGGTGCAATCTGGCGGACGACGATTCCAATGGTCTCCAGTCGCGTGGCACCCAGGCTGTAGCTGGCCTCTAATAGTTCAGAGGGGATGGTTTTTGCCACTTCGTCCATCGAACGAATGAAGATGGGGATGATTAAGAGCGTTACCACGATCGTACCGCCAAGCAGCGAGGCGCGCAGTCCGAAGTAAATCATTATGGTAAAACCGAATGCACCATATACGATTGACGGGATGCCGAAGAGCACATCATAAGCCAAACGGGCAATAGAGCCGAACCGCGAGCCCGGCTTCAGGTAGACGTTGAGAAAGAAGACAACGGGAATGGAAATGATGAGGCCCATGATGGTTGCTCCACCAACGATGTAGAACGAACCCACAATGGCATTGAGGAATCCGCCGCCTCCGCCGATATAGAAGCCTCCGCCAGGCAGCGAAGATACCATCTCCCATGACAGCAAGGGAATACCACGCTTGAACACAGAGAGCACAACGCTGGCAACAAAGAATATGACCAGCGAAATGGCAGCATACATCAGAACCTTGAAAAATCCTTCTTCAATAATACTCCGTTTCATATCACACACTCCTTATTCCTTTACTTTCTTTAATATCAGTCGTGAGAACAGGTTGAACACAAGTACCACGAAGAACAGGATGAACGCTGCAAACATCAACGCGCTTTCGTACAGAGGGAGAGACAGCATTTCGCCATAGTTGTTAGCAATCAAGGCTGGTATGGGATAACAGGCATCCAGCAACGAATTTGGTGCGATGGCCAAATTACCGCAAACCATGATGACTGCGATGGTCTCACCCATGACACGGCTGGCTGCCAATACGATGGCCGCAATGATGCCAGGTGCTGTCTTGCGTATTACGACGTTCTTGGCCGTTTGCCATTTGGTGGCGCCAAGGGCAAGGGTGGCCTCGCGTAATTCGTGTGAGACATTGCTGAATATTTCGATAAACAGGCTTACGAGTAATGGAATGACGGTTACGCCGAGTACGATGCCGCAGGCCAATACCGTATATCCAGTAGTGTTTCGTCCAACCCATGGAGCAGCCACATTGGCAACCCAGGGCACAATCAGCAACATTCCCCATACACCGTAGATTACAGAAGGCAAGCCTGCAAGGATGTCGAGGAAGGGGAATACGAAACGGCGCACTATGCTATGGGAATATTCCGTAAGGTATATGGCCGTAAGCAGCGATATGGGTATGGCAATGAGAAGTGCCAAGCCTGAAACCCAGAGCGTTCCCATGAGGAAGGGGAAGAATCCAAACTGGTTCTTCATGGGTTTCCATTCGCTTGCCGAAAGCAGTTCCCAAAGGGAATGTTCCTGAAGAATGGGAGCGGATTTCATATAAAGACCGATGGCCATAGCAACCACCAGCATCAAACTGCTGATAGTTAGTATGGCCATCGTGTAGCCGGCGGCGCGATCTTTTAAAAGTCTATAGCCCACGTTGTCCTTATCTTTATTCCTTTATACCCAGCTTCTTCAAGCTGGCATCCAGTTTCTCCTGAGAAATGGCAATATAGCCTTGAGCCTCGTTTGCACTCTGACCTTCGGTGAGAATATATTTCAGGAATTCAACAACTGCGGGGTTTGTGGGAATGCCCTTTGATACGAAATAGAGGTCGCGGGCTGGGGGAGAGGGGTAGCGTCCGTCCTTGATGGCTTCAACCACTCCTTGTTTCGTGGCATAGAAATCCTCCTCGGGGTCAATCTGACCGTTCTCGTTTACGTCAATGGGAGCGATGAGCAGTCCGGGATGAGGCTTGCCGGTCTTTATGTCGTAGGCAAAACCAATATTATTCAAGCCGATGGAATTTACATCCTTCTGCACGGCTTCAGCAAGTCCGGGGTCGCCGAATACGGCAGTGCCTAAGAGGTCTTCCTGCTTCTTTCCTAAGTAGAGAGCCCATGTTTCGGCAGCACCGCAGGCATCGCTACGTGTGAAGACACTAACCGCGGTCTTGTTTCCGTTGCCAACAATCTCTCCCCAGGTCTTAATCTTACCGGTGATGAACAAACCAATCAGTTGGTTGCGGGTAATGCCGTGCTTTTGCAAGTCGGCCAAAACAGGGTTCTGGGCGTTAATCGTGGGGACTACGGCATCTTTAGCTACAGCAAAGCCTACCGCACCATTGGCAATCTCGGCCTCACCCAGCTCTCGGCTAACCATGCCGAAATCGACAACTTGGGCCAGAGCATCGGTGATGCCTTTGCCTGCGCCTCCTGCCGAGACGTCGATGGTTACACCGGGGTGCAGGACTTGGAAATCGTTGGCCCACTGCACGGCTAAGGGATAGAGGGCGAAAGCACCAGAGAGTGAAATCTCACCGGTCAGACCGTCTTTGCCTGCTTGCTTCTTGTTGTCGCCACAGCTGGTAATTCCCAGTGCTGCTACTATGATGAGAGCGAATGCCGACATCGTGAAATACTTCTTTTTCATCGTTATTATTATGTTTTTATATTGTCTTTGTTCCGTGTCTGTTCGGCCTGAATGTAGTAATCGAATTTCTCGTGTAGTTGACCCTTGACGCCCAAGCGGACGCGACGAATGTCGGCATTATGTTTTACATTTGCCTCGTCGTCGTAGGTGTAGCGGGTGTTTATAAGCCCTATGACTTTGGGGATTAACAGGCTTTTGTCAAGATTATCTTTTTCCTCTTTGGCGTTTGCCGAAATGCAAATCGTCATGAGCATGATGACAAATAAAAATATTCTTTTGCCCTTCATTCCTTATAAAATAATGAATAGATTATAAAAAACAAATGCAAAGTTAATGTTTTTTTGTCATTTGTGCAATACCTCGTGCTAATAGTTGTCTATGTGAGGAAAAAATTGTATCTTCGCGGGCAGTTATGATGTGGATACAACATGTTGATACCGTAGACCTTGCTTTTAAGGGGCTGATAATCGGTGTGGTAGCATCCGCTCCAATGGGGCCTGTTGGCGTACTTGCCGTGAAGCGCACCCTCAATAAAGGCCGATGGTACGGTTTTGTTACCGGAGTTGGTGCCGCAGTAAGTGACTTGTTATATGCGCTGATAACTGGCATGGGTATGAGTTTCGTGATGGACTTTGTGGAGCAACCCCGCAATATGTATGCCCTTCAGCTTACGGGAGCTGCAATGCTGTTCCTTTTTGGCCTGTTCACTTATCGGTCTGACCCCACCAGGTCGCTCCATCCCAGTGGAAGCAAGAGGGGCAGTCTTATGCAAAACGGTTTGACTGGCTTCATCGTGACATTAAGCAATCCATTAATTGTATTTCTGTTTGTGGCATTGTATGCTCGATTCGCTTTTGTCGTTCCTCGTCATCCACTGGAACAAAGTTTCGGATATTGGGGCATTTTAGTCGGTTCGTTGCTATGGTGGTATGGTTTGACCTATTTCATTAACCGGGTGCGAAACCGATTTGACATCAAGCGCATAATATGGCTTAACCGCACAATCGGCGTCGTTGTGATGGTTGCATCCCTGTTGGGTTTCTACTTCACACTGCGAGGAAGAGCATTATATTAATTGAAAGAAAAAGAAAACCATAACCATAACATTGAAAATAGCAAGACAACTTAAGGACCAAAATGTTTGTGAGTATCTGCTCTATATGTGGCAGATAGAGGATACCATACGTGCCATGGGGTGCGACGTGGATCGCCTTCGCACGGAGTATGTGGCAGCCTTCAAACTGCCGGCGGAGGAGGAGAAGGCAGAGGTGGAGTGGTTCGAGAATCTTATTCGCATGATGCATGAAGAGGGCCATATCGAGCGCGGTCATCTGCAAATAAATCAAAGCACATTGGCATTGCTCGTTGACCTGCACCAGCAGCTCTTGCAAAGTTCCAAACAACCATTTTATTCGGCAGCCTATTACAAGGCTCTGCCATTCATTATCGAGTTGCGCGCCCGCAGTGAGAAGGAACAGCAGGTCGGTGAATTGGAAACCTGCTTCAATTGCATGTATGGCGTGATGTTATTGCGATTGCAGAAACGCGAAATCGGTAAGGAAACCCTCGCGGCAGTATCATCTATCTCACATCTGTTGGCACTGTTGGCCAACGCCTATAAGAAAGAAAAACAAGGAAAATTAGAATTATGAACGAAGAAATAACGAGAAGACGCACATTCGCCATCATCTCGCACCCCGATGCAGGTAAGACCACACTGACCGAGAAATTGCTCTTGTTCGGAGGCCAGATACAGGTGGCAGGTGCGGTAAAGAGCAATAAGATTAAGAAGTCGGCCACCAGCGACTGGATGGAGATTGAAAAGCAACGTGGAATATCGGTCACCACGTCCGTTATGGAGTTTGACTACAACGGATATAAGGTGAATATCCTCGACACCCCCGGTCACCAGGACTTTGCTGAGGACACGTTCCGCACACTGACGGCCGTTGATTCGTGTATCATCGTAGTTGACGGAGCCAAAGGCGTTGAGGCACAGACGCGCAAATTGATGACCGTCTGCCGAATGCGCAAGACTCCTGTAATCATATTCATTAATAAGATGGACCGCGAGGGAAAGGATCCCTTCGACTTGCTCGACGAGCTTGAAACAGAGCTGCAGATAAAGGTGCGGCCGTTATCGTGGCCAATCAACCAGGGCATGAAGTTCAAGGGTGTGTATAATATTTATGAGCAAGGCCTTAATTTGTTTACTCCCGACAAGCAGAAAGTGACGGAGAAAATTGAGGTGGACATCAATAGCTCGACGCTTGATGAATATGTGGGCGAAGCGGATGCTCAGAAATTACGTGAGGACCTTGAACTCGTGGATGGCGTCTATGATGCCTTCAATGTCGAGGATTACCTCGATGCTCGTGTGGCCCCTGTATTCTTTGGGTCTGCCTTAAACAACTTTGGTGTTGAGGAACTCTTGAATTGTTTCGTTGAGATTGCTCCCTCCCCCCGTCCTACGCTGGCCGAGGAACGCGTGGTGAACCCCGAGGAGCCAAAGTTTACGGGCTTTATCTTCAAGATTACTGCAAACATTGACCCCAATCATCGTTCGTGCATAGCCTTCTGCAAAGTGTGCTCGGGCAAGTTTGTCCGCAACGCTCCGTATTTACATGTCCGCCAGGGAAAGACTTTGCGCTTTTCCAGCCCCACTCAGTTTATGGCACAGCGCAAGTCGACCATCGATGAAGCTTGGCCCGGCGACATTATCGGCCTGCCGGATAATGGCACATTCAAGATAGGCGACACGCTGACAGAAGGCGAGGTCATGCACTTCCGTGGACTTCCTTCATTCTCTCCCGAGATGTTTAAGTATATCGAAAATGCCGACCCGATGAAGACCAAGCAGTTGCAGAAGGGCATTGAACAACTCATGGACGAGGGCGTGGCACAGCTTTTCGTCAACCAGTTCAATAATCGGAAGATTATCGGAACTGTCGGGCAACTGCAGTTCGAGGTTATTCAGTATCGCCTTGAGAACGAGTATGGGGCCAAGTGCCGTTGGGAACCGTTGAGCCTCTATAAAGCCTGCTGGATAGAGAGCGACGACGAGCAACAATTGGAGTCCTTCAAGAAACGTAAGTACCAGTATATGGCCAAAGACCGCGAGGGCCGCGATGTGTTCCTGGCGGATTCAGGCTACGTGCTGCAGATGGCCCAGCAGGATTTTGAACACATTAAGTTCCATTTCACAAGCGAGTTCTGAAGATGAATTGCGATATAGATATCCGAAATGCCGTAGAAGTGCTTCGCAAGGGCGGGGTAATCCTTTATCCTACCGATACAATTTGGGGCATAGGCTGCGATGCATCGAATCCCGATGCCGTGCGTCGTGTGTATGAAATCAAACAGCGCGAAGACTCTAAGGCCCTTATATGCCTTGTTGATAGTGCCGACCGCATGCAGCGCTACTTCCGCAATGTGCCCGAAGTTGCGTGGGACCTGATTGAGTATGCCGACCGGCCGCTGACGCTGATTCTGGATGATGCCGTGAATGTGGCGCCGAATCTTGTGGCCGAGGACGGTTCGCTGGGTATGAGGGTAACGCGTGAGCAATTCTCACAGCAGCTATGCTACAGATTCCAGAAGGCCATCGTCTCCACTTCGGCCAACCTGAGTGGCGAACCTTCGCCCAAGAGTTTCTACGATATTCCTGAGGCCATCACTTCCAAGGTTGACTATATCGTGCAGTTTGCGCGCGGACGAAAGTCAGGCGGCCGTGCGTCCAGCATTATCAAACTAACATCAGACGGAGCCGTCACCGTCATTCGCAAGTAGTTACGCTATGGAGAATGAATTTATACTGAGAATCTTCATTGCAGCCATTCTGGGCGGCATGATAGGCCTGGAGCGCGAATACCGCTCAAAAGAGGCTGGGTTCCGCACTCACTTTTTAGTTGCGATGGGCTCTGCGTTGTTCATGATTGTATCGGCATACGGCTTTGCAGATAGCATGAATAGCGAGTTGCAGCGCTGGGACGTCAGTCGTGTGGCGGCGCAAGTCGTGAGTGGTATCGGTTTCATTGGTGCCGGCACCATTATCTTCCGCAAGAGCGAAAACGTGGTGAGCGGCCTCACAACGGCGGCTGGCTTGTGGGTTGTCGCGGCCATCGGTTTGGCCTGTGGCGGCGGAATGTATAAGTTAGCCATAGCCAGCACGCTGCTCGTGCTGGTGGGATTGGAGGCGTTCAACTATTTCCTGCATAAGATTGATAGGCACGCTAAGAAATAATTATGAGCAAGAGAACGTGGCCCGAGAGGGCGTATGCAGGCTTGCTAATATGGAGTAAGCGCGGGATAAAAGAGAAGCATTTCATGCTTATCCTTGCTTTTGTGGTGGGCGTTCTGACGGCCTTTGCTGGGCTTTTCCTGAAGTGGCTCATATCGCAGATACAGTTTGTGCTGACGAATCAGTTCAGCATCTCCACGTCAAACTTTCTCTACTTGATTTATCCTGTAATAGGTATTTTCCTGACCTCGCTCTTCATCCGTCGTGTGGTGCGTGACGATATCGGGCACGGGGTGACGAAGATTCTGTTTGCCATAGCTCGCAAGCAAAGCAACATCAAGGTCCACAACACGTGGAGCAGTGTGATTGCGTCGGCCATAACCATCGGATTTGGTGGTTCGGTGGGTGCTGAGGCTCCTATCGTGCTGACGGGTTCGGCCATAGGTAGTAACCTCGGGCGTATGTTCCACATGAGTTCCAAGCAGTTGATGCTGCTCGTGGGATGTGGCGCTGCGGGCGCTGTGGCCGGAATCTTCAAGGCGCCCATTGCGGGATTGGCCTTCGTGCTCGAGGTGCTGATGATGGACCTTACGATGGGGGCGCTGGTGCCCTTGCTCGTCTCGTGCGTGACGGCAGCAAGTGTCACGTATGCCCTTTCGGGCTGGGGCGCAGTCTTTGAGTGCCATATCGATTACACGTTTGCGGCATCGCGCATTCCTGCCGACATTATGCTGGGCATAGCCTGTGGTTTGCTTTCGCTCTACTTCACCCGAATGACTAATGGCCTTGAGGGCATCTTCAGGAAGCTTCGCAGTCCGTATGCCAAGCTTGTGGTGGGCGGAACGATGCTGTCTGTGCTCATCTATCTGTTCCCTTCGCTTTATGGTGAGGGCTACGAACTCATAGAACTACTGCTGAACGGAAAGGGCGAAGGGGATTGGCTGACGGCGCTCAACCGTTCGCTCTTCTACGGGCACGATTACATGCTGCTCGTCTACCTGTCGCTCGTCATCCTGTTCAAGGTGTTTGCTTCGACGGCAACCAACGGCGGAGGCGGATGCGGCGGTATCTTTGCTCCCTCGTTGTTCTTGGGGTGCATCTGTGGTTTCGTATTCTCTCGCGTGTGGAATATAAATGAGGTGTTCGGCATATACTTGCCCGAGAACAGGTACGCCTTATTGGGCATGTGCGGCCTCATGAGCGGTGTGATGCATGCGCCGCTTACCGGCATCTTCCTGATTGCCGAGCTGACGGGCGGCTACCAGATGTTCATGCCTCTGATGATTGTCTCGGTGTGTGCCTATCTCACCATCATAACGTTTGAGCCGCACAGCCTTTACGCCATGCGCCTGGCGCGACGTGGCGAACTGATAACCCACAATAAGGACCGCGCCATACTGACTCTGATGAATATGGATTCGGTGATGGACCGATATAGCAAGTACCTGACGCCAGAGATGACGCTTGGCGAGGTGGTGAGACAAATTTCCGTTTCGCGCCACAACGTGTTCCCCGTGCTGAATGCCGACCGCCAGCTGGTGGCTGTGTTGTATATTGACGACATTCGCCACTTCATGTTCCGAACGGAACTCTACGACCAACTGCGTGTGAACGGCATGATGGTGCAGCCCGCTGCACGCCTGTCCACCCAGGACGAGATGGAAGGCGTCGTGAGGGTGTTCGAGCAAACGGGGGCCTGGACGCTTCCCGTGGTCGATTCCGAAGGCCGCTTTGTGGGCTTCATACGCAAGTCGCGCGTCTTCACGATGTACCGGCAGATGCTGGCCGATATCAGCACAGAGTGAGTGCAACGCTTTCCTGGGGCCGGCGCGATACCATCGCGTTGCTCTCGCGATAGTATTGTTCCGCCAAAACAATGCGTCGCTACGTCCCTAACGAAGCGTCGCGCCGACAGGAACGATGTAATGTTAGCAATAAATAATAATAAAGATATGAACGAAAGCACACAGAAACCCGCCAGTGGGATTAGAATCATATACATGGGAACGCCCGATTTCGCCGTCGAGCCCCTGCGCCGCTTGGTTGAGGGCAACTATAACATCGTTGCCGTCATTACTATGCCCGACAAACCTGTTGGCCGTCATCACGACGTTCTGCAGCAAAGTCCTGTGAAGCAGTATGCGCTGGCTCATGGAATTCCCGTGCTTCAACCCGAAAAACTCAAGGATGAGGCCTTCCTTGAGGAACTGCGCTCCTACAAGGCCGACCTGCAGGTGGTAGTGGCCTTCCGCATGTTGCCCGAGGTCGTGTGGGCAATGCCCCGCCTGGGAACATTCAATCTCCATGCAGCGCTCCTGCCGCAGTATCGCGGTGCGGCACCCATCAACTGGGCCATCATCAACGGCGATAAGCAAACGGGCATCACGACCTTCTTCCTCGACCACGATATCGATACGGGCAAGGTAATCTATCGTGAGGCCGTACCCATTCACGACGACGACGATGTAGAGGCGGTTCACGATCGGCTGATGATGCTGGGAGCCGAGCTCGTGCTCAAGACTGTCGACGACGTGGAGAAGGGTACAGTGAACCCTATTCCACAAAGTCAGCTGACAACCGACGGCCCCCTGCGTCCCGCTCCCAAGATATTCAAGGAAACGTGTCAGATTCGCTGGGGCGAACTCACCGCTCGTCAGGTCTACAACTTCGTCCGAGGCCTTTCGCCTTATCCCGCAGCATGGACCACGCTCGACGGCGTCATGCTCAAGATATATAAGACCCGCGTGGCATCGGAAACCAATCTCACGAAGCCAGGCACACTTGAGAGCGACGGCCGCACCTACTTGCGCGTGGCTTGCAAACAGGGGTGGGTGGATATCCTGTCGCTGCAATTGGCAGGAAAGAAAAGAATGCCCGTCGAAGACTTCCTTAGGGGTGCACACATCACGGCGGAATGTGTAATATAGAACTTTTTTTGCCCCGAAAGTGAAAAAAATTATCATAATTGGCACATGATATTTCAGAAATTGTTACATTTGCAATCGTTAAACCTTAAAACAAGCGCCTATCGACAAAACATTACCCCGTTTAATATAAAAGTAGAAAGGTAATGATTAATTACGTAAAGCAGACCGATGAAGCACTGGTCCGCATGTACGAAGAAGGCGATTTCCAAGCGTTCGATGTACTCTTAGCACGTCACCAAGACAAAGTCTTTGGGTTCATACAGTCTATGGTGGCAGATACAGATGTGGCCAACGACGTCTTTCAGGACACTTTCGTAAAGGCCATCATGGCCATCCGTAATGGTCACTATGCCGAGTCGGGACAGTTCTACTCGTGGCTCATGCGCATTGCCCGCAATCAGGTGCTCGACCGTTTCCGCAGCTTGCGCAATCCCAACCGCTGCGTTGTTTCCCACGAGCTGGTGGACAGCGAGGGCGACTTGGTGGCAGACCTTTTCAACGATTCGTCGCTTTGCGAACCCAACATCGAGACAAAGATGCTCGTTGAGCAGTCGCACGACGACGTGAGGATGATGATTGACCGCCTGCCCGAAGCACAGCGCGAGGTTGTCAACATGCGCTACTTCCAGGATATGTCGTTCAAGGAGATAGCTGAAGCCACAGGGGTAAGCATCAACACCTCGCTCGGTCGCATGCGCTATGCTATGATTAACCTGCGCCGCATGGCCAGCCATCGCGACCTTTATCTTGCTGTATAATACAATTTGCCGCACACCGTAGCGCGACAATTATTCTACATAAAAAAGCATCCGCCTGATACAATATTGGGCGGTGCTTTTGCGTTATAGAAGTAGTAAACCACATATCCCCAAAGCCTATGACGCAATCTCTACACCCTGAAAACCTGCAACCCGACCCTGCCGTCCTGCAGTTTATTCGCAATTTTGCAAGAACCTATAAGCCTGAGCGTCCGTCATGTTAGTAGCACCTTCATTACTGGCTGCCGACTTCGGTAACCTTGAGCGCGAAATGCAATGGTTCAACCAAAGTAAGGCCGACCTGCTTCATCTCGACGTTATGGACGGCGTGTTTGTGCCCAACATCTCTTTCGGTTTTCCAGTTCTGAAACATGTTGCCCGATTGTGCACCAAGCCTCTCGACGTGCACCTCATGATTGTCGAACCCCAAAAGTTCATTCGCGAGGTCGCCGATTTGGGGGCACGCTACATGAACGTGCATTACGAGGCGCTGACACATCACCATCGTGTTTTGCAGCAGATTCGCGAGGCAGGCATGAAGCCTGCCATCACGTTGTGCCCCTCAACGCCTGTCGAACTCTTATCCGACATCATTTGTGATGTTGATATGGTACTGCTGATGTCCGTGAATCCTGGTTTCGGAGGTCAGAAGTTCATACCTCAGACGTTGGAGAAGGTTAAGCGCCTGCGTAAGCTGATTACGGAAAGTGGTAGCCAGGCGGTTATTGAAATAGACGGAGGAGTGAACATGGAGACTGGTCGCCAGTTGGCCGAAGCTGGGGCCGACGTGCTTGTAGCCGGCTCTTTCGTCTTTGGGTCAAACGACCCATCAGACCGTGTTGATGCCTTGAAAGCATTATCGTGAACAGCGACAGCCTACTTTTTCCTTGGATTGCCACATGTGTGGCCGTCGGCATCGCTTTGGCACAATATGTAGTCGCACCTTTGGGTGCGACACTTTTTTTAATATCGTTGGCACTTTTGCTCATCATCGCCTTCTCGCAAATTCGTCGCGAGTGGCTATCGGCCCTCACGCTGTCTTCCTTTTTCTTTATCGTTGGTTTCCTTCGTGCCCAGCTTGGCGACCTTTCGTTACTGCCGCAGAGCCTAATCGAATGGAGCAAATCTCTCTCCTGTCACCTTCAGGACTTTCTCCGCGATACGAATATGAATAGCGACACAACATCACTATTAGAGGCGATGATGCTTGGGATAAGAGATAACCTTACGGCCGAGACGCGTGAACTTTATCGTAGTGCGGGAGTCAGCCATGTGTTAGCACTTTCCGGACTTCACCTTGGTATCCTCTTTGGTCTGTTCAATTTCTGGCTGCAGCATATGCTGGTAAGTCGATGGCGCTACTTAATAGGGTGCATGGGTATAATAATGATATGGTGCTATGCTTTGCTGACGGCGTTTCCCACATCGTTATGTCGTGCATCGCTCATGATGACGCTATTGGTAATCGGACAGATGCGTCTGGTCGGTAACAACGCTTGGCACACCCTTGGGCTTGCCGCCTTCCTGATTCTAATGATAGTCCCAACTTCGCTCTTCGATATAGGTTTCCAACTTTCGTTTACCGCTGTCGCCGGAATATTGTTGTTCTATGGTCCGTTGTGTACTATATGGCAGCCCAAAAGTTCCGTCATGCGCTGGTGCTGGTCTTTAGCTCTCGTGGGCATAGCTGCGCAGTTGGGTGTCTTCCCTCTCTTGCTTTATTGGTTCCACACATTTAATATAGTCTCAATCTTTATTGGGCCCTTTGTTGTGGTTATGACAACGTCGATTTTGTATGCGACGCTGCTCATGTTGCCCCTCCATCTCATAGGGGCTGGCGGTCTGCTATGTAAGTTGATAGAAATGTTCGTGGCCATACAGCACGGACTGCTTGCATTTGTGTCGCATATTTCGTGGGGCAGGGTAGAGAATGTTTCTTTGCTGCCGGGTTCTCTTCTCTTGCTTTACATGGCTCTGCTTTGTCTTTTGCCCACACTACATGCTTTGCGCAAGCCTGTCAACCAACCGCGTATCTATCGAGTGGCGATGTTTTTCAGAACTTGGCCCTATCTGCTTGCAGTCCTTATACTATTATTAGCAGTTATCTTCTTATAAAAAGAAAAGCGCGATGGAAGAATAACTCCATCGCGCTTCTCTATATTAGTTACTGTCTTCTTTATTGGGGAAGTTTGAAGTACCAGTTATCGCTGGAGGCTGCCAATTTCGCACCCAGGGCAGCATCTACGTTATCTTTTCCGTTACGCCTTGCCACGCGGTTGGCCAAATAAGAGGTGTCATTACGACGGTGAGCCACACGCATCAGGTCGAAGAAGCGGCAGCCTTCGAAGGCCAGTTCCAATCCCATCTCGTCAATGATGAGATCCTCTACGCATTTGCGAACGATATCGTCCTGCGTCCCATCGTAAATGGTCTCTTTGGTCAGCGTCACTGCATAGTTTTCTTGAGCTTTTTTGATGACTTGATCAATGTAGTTATAACTGCTGTTGCGCTCATCGTAGCGAAGCATACCGCAACCATGACTGTGAATACCATAGGTGATGTTGTCGTCACCCTTTTTGCCAAGTATTCCGGTCACAAAGAAATCATCATTGGGGGTTGAGCGGAATATGACATATTGACTAGTGAAGGTTCCATTCAGCACTTCCTGGTCGAAGTCGAGGAATGTGGGATTTTGCTTCACCTCTCGTGCATCCAAATAGTTTAGGATGGCAGTGCATTTGTCGTCAGCGTAGTTGTAGCGAGATACAGCGGTCCAGAACTTACGCCCGGCGTCAATACCTGCCTGAGTCAGGGTGTCAACAGTAGCCATGCAAGCAATGAGCTCGGCTTCCGTGGCGCACGTTATGCCAGATTCCTTTGTGGGAATGGTATCTTTTGTAGCGGAAACGAAGTACCATGCGCTATCCTTTACAGCGTAATCGGTAGCAGCTGGATACCAAGTGTCGTTGTTGCAAAGTCCATTCTTCAGGATTGCAAAGGCATAGCTGGGATAGCCTGCTCCACAGAGAGCTTCAGCAAATCGCAGCCAAACCATGCTCTTACGATAGATTACGTGGGCACCAACGTTAAAGTCGTAGCCCGTGGGGTTCATCTTCGAAATAAACTTCTCTGTATTTGTAAGTCCATTTTCATAAATCTGGCGGAAATCCTTCACCCAATACTGGCGTGCGTCACCAATAGAGTCTTCAACCTTGATGTCGGCAGTCTCTAATTCGGTGGTGTTACTAGCGTAGTAAATCTCAAACTTCTGCTCTTTGCACAATTCATTGTAGCGCTTGCTTGCAACCAATTGTTTTACGTCGTATTGCGGCGTAAGATTTACTCGAGCACTCGTCTGAGAGGTGGTGTCACTCGTCTCTTCCGTGTTAACGCGAATCTCACTGGCAAAGCCGTAAAGGTTATTCACACCGCGAAGGATGGTTCCCCACAATTTATTAACAGATGAGGGAATGCAAGTGATAGATTCACTTGTTTTATTTGAAGCACCAGTCTCAGTCCAAGGGGTAGTGCCAAAATGCGCATACTCGGCTCTGGTCATGCCGTCACCCAGAGTTCCTACACAGTAGTTTCGGGGCAGTGTACCACCCGCTGTCATTTTACCAGTGTTCTTGTAGTTGCTCAGGTAGTCGTAGTAGCACTGTGCGGCTTTCGCGCAACTTACGGGGTCGCCTTTGGTCAGATAGAGGTCGCCCAAAATCAGGCTGGCAGGTATCATGACTTTAGAACTGTGTACCTTCGGGTTGTTGTTCAAACCATACTCGTCGTACTGTGGAAGCCCCCACAGCTGTTCGGTGTTTATGGCCTCCCTTAGGTCTGCCTCTAACAGGTCTACCAGATTGTCGGCGGTAGCCTGCTTGCCAGTAGATGTGATCGTTCCATCTTTGATGGCCTTGTCATAAGCCACCATGAAGTTATTAATCTTGTCTGTAGTAAGCAGGGGCTCTGTATAGAAAGGAACCTTGCCGTAGACCTGTATCAGTTGCAGATAAACCCATGCGCGGATAGCTTGAACCTGAGCTGCCTCTTTCAGCATGTAGGGTTCACGTGTTCCTGTCGTGCGCTTCTTGTCGTATTGGTCAAGATAGGCATTGCAGGAGTTGATTATGTGGTAATAATCGGATGCACACAGGAAACGGCAGCTTCCGTCAGTCGCTTGGTCTGAATTAAAATCCAGAATGGCTCGAATAGAGTCGGTGACATAGCCAGTGCTGCTGACTAAATCGCCACGACATTCGCCAAGTATCACGTATCGCTCAGCAACGTTCTGCAACGACTTAATAATACCCCAATAGCTGTAAAGTGTATCTTGAGCAATCACATAGCTGTGGCGCTCGCTATCGGGGGATAGCATATCTTCGCACGATGTGGTCATTGTGCTAAAGGTAATGCAGCAAATCAGAATGCTTATAATTGATGTCTTTTTCATAGTCCTCAATTTTCAATAGTCAATAGTCAATTCGTTACAGGTTGATGGATACACCAAGGTTAAAACTACGTCCCCTTGGAATAAGACCAGTGTCGATGCCTTGATACAACGAGCTGTTGCGACAGGACATTTCAGGATCGGTGCCCAGGTACTTGGTAATAGTCCAGAGGTTGTTACCTTCAGCCCAAATCTTCAGGCCCTGGAGCCAACTGTTGGAGTAGGGGAGTGTGTATGTCAGACGGATGTTCTTCAACTTGAGATAGCTACCGTCTTCAATCCATCGGTCACTCATACGCTCGTTGTTACGCCAATTGTCGCTTTCAATGTAGCATGCTTTGGGGATATTGGTCTGCTGACCTTCATAAGCCCAGCGGCTCAGCGTGGCTGTGGTCTGGTTGTAGGTCGTGTTCATGCTTTCCAACATGGAGCGCTGATAGTTATAGATGTCGTTGCCCAACGAGTACTTGAAGTTTACGTCAAGACGTAAATGCTTCCATGTAAGGCTGGTGTAGATGTTTCCGTAAATGTCGGGGTTGGGGTTGCCTATGACAACTTTATCGGCATCGTCGATGACGCCATCTCCATTTTGGTCAACGAAACGAATATCACCAGCCTGGAAGTTACGATACTTATTAGCATTGTCTGCCAATCCAGTGGGGTACTTAAGATAGTCAGCCCCGTTCAGGCCTGCCGTGGATGCTGCATTGTCGTCAATCAGCACACCCTTGGTCTGCCAACCGAAGAAGCTGCCGGCGGCATAACCCACAGCCGTGAGTACATTGTCCTTGCCATATACGCTTGTGGTGTAGCCGTTATATCGGCCTGTTACGGCGTCTTTTGCATATCTTCCGCTTTCTGCAGACTTCTGTTCGAAGTAGTTCTCAGAGGGCAGCTCTGTAATCTTGTTAGAGTAGTGGCCTAAGGTTGCTCCAACTTCCCACTTCCAATCTTTCTTGTTAATGAGAGCTACGTTGATGCTGAACTCAACTCCGCTGTTGCGCATAGCACCTTCGTTGGTCCAATATTGAGTCATACCTGAGATGTAGTTCAGGTCTTTGATGGTTAGCAGATTGTCCACCTTGTGACGGTAAAGGTCGATTCCAGCCTGCAGGCGATTCTGAAGGAATGAGCCGTGTAGACCAAGGTTCCACTTGGTAACGGTTTCCCATTGAATGGTGCTGTTCTCAATGTTTTTAAGGTAGAGTCCGACAACATCTTCCAGTACTTGCTGGCTTTCCCAGTATGTGCGTGCAGCATAGTAGTCGAGGTCATCATTACCGCTTTGGTCAACACCAGCGGTCAGCTTCAGATAGTTGATGCCCTTTGTAGGCTTAAACCACTTTTCATTGGTGATGAGCCAACCCAACTGGAGGCTGGGGAATACGCCCCAGCTGACACCACCAAGTTGGAAGCCTTGTTTGGTGTTGTCACCAAACTTACTGCTCGCCTGGCTGCTTACGGTGAACTCTGCAAAGTACTTGTTGGCGTAGTTATAGGCTGCGTTCAGATAGTAGGTCATATCTATCCAATTGTCCTTCGTACCGCCATAGTTCACGTATTGCATGCTCTTACCAATATTGGGCAGTTTATCGTTCTCATTATTATATCCGCGCATATAGCTATATGAATAGCTGAAGTTATTGTAGCGCCATCCACCGAACACGTCAATGTTATGGGCACCGTAGCTGTTCTTCCACTGAATGCGCAGGTCGTTGTTAATCGTAGTTTCCTTGGTGAACTGAGACTTCAGCACGGATGTGATGTATCCAAGGTCTTCAAGGAAATACTGTGTCGTACCTGCAATCGGCAAGAAGTATCTTTCGTTGTTTCGATTTAACTGGTAGTTAAAGCGGTCGCTAACAGAAAGCTGTTTCGTGATTTGGTACTTGGGACTGACGTTGATGTTAATCTGCGTCATTTCGGCATAGTTCTTATTCTTAGCCTGCCCATTCTGCAGTACCCAATAGGGGTTGCGAAGGCTTTCATTTATTCCCATGTATTGAGGGAATTTGAAGGGGTTCTGAACCCATGTAGAAGTTGAGTTACTTGCATACTTTCCAGCATACTCGTGTGAAAGGTTCAAGTATCCCAGTGCGTCATCGTGGTAGTAAGAATAAGGGCTGAGCATTGGGCTTTGGATAAGGCCAAGAACGTTGGTGCTACCGATGTTTTGCATATCGTAGTTTTCACTCCAACCATTGTCCATAACGTGGTAGGCCGTTTGGTTGTATGCAATGTCCAAGCCTGTTGTCAGCTTTTCCGCGATTTTGATATCAGTGTTGAAGCGAAGGTTCAGACGATTCATGTCTGTTCCCTTCTGGGTAGCATCCCCTTTGGTATATCCCAATGACAAGGAGTACATACCTACTTCATCACCACCTTCTACATTAATCTTGTAGTTTTGTACGAAGGTGTTGCGATACATATCCTTCTGCCAGTCTGTGTTATTATGGAACACCTTGTAGTAGTAGTTGTTGGGATTGTCGTTGAGGAACGACCAGTTTACGTTATTAATGCCGCCCGACGAGCCCATAATGTTAACATCCTTGATGGTGCTGGTGAGGTCGCCCAGATAGGTGCGATACTGCTGACCATTCAGCATATCGAGTTTCTTTGGCGTAAGCTCTGTACCGCCGTAGATGCGTACATTAATCTTTGTCGTCATACTGTGGCCACGCTTGGTCTTAATGATGATGACACCATTACCACCCTTCGCACCATATAAAGCAGTCGCGTTCTTCACCACTTCAATACTTTCTACGTTCTCAGGATCGAGTCCGGCCAGGATGTTGTTATAGTAACCTTCATGAAGGCTGGTACGTTCGTACTCGGGATCAATGATGTTACCATCCAATATAATCAGAGGCTGAGCATTGGCATTTAGTGAGTTTATACCGCGTATGGTGAGATAAGCACCTTGGCCAGGCAAACCGTTTCGGCATATGCTACGTACGTCACCGGAAAGTTTGTTTTCGATGTCTGTCTCTACGGTAATACTGCTGGTTTGGTCTAACTTCGTTCCAGCTTTAGCCGTGATTTCGGTTCCGTCTGTGTAGTACGTTCTAAATACGTCACTTAGCATGGATGCATTAACATCGGTGCCTTGTTTGATGGCTACCTGCTGGGGCACATAGCCTGGAACGTAGAGATACAAAGCGTTGGCAAAATCGGGAACTTCGATGCTATATGTGCCATCCTCCTCACTCAATACGGAGTATTTTTCGTATCCAAGCGCTTGAATACGAACACCTCCTAACGCATTTCCCGTCGCATTGTCTGTGATGACACCCTTGACGGTTTGCATGTTGTACTGCTTAGTGAGTTTCTCCTTTTCTGCCTTTCGCTTGTTATAGACATTGACTGCAGTAGCGCTGTCTACTTCTGTCTCAGCCTGAGCAAATGCTGTAGAATAGCAGATGCACGAAAGCGTTGCAAGGCACAAACCTCTCTTAAGAATTATGTGCATGATTGTATTGCTAGTCTTTTTCATAGTCTTAGTCTTCTTTACTTCTCAGGATGAAACGGTCGATACATAGATAGTTGGTATATCCATTTCTACGATCTGCTGCTAAAGCACCAGACGTAATCTCAATTGTTGGATAACTGTGGATTAAGTTCTTGTAGGAGTAGGGGAATACAAAGTCCTTGAACAAGAGAACCGTGTCAACCTTCAATCCATCGTAGTCTATCAGGTCGCTCTTCAGAGTCTGGTCACGACCGATTGGAGAACCGTTACAATAAGATATTGTTGCACGAATCTTATGCTTGACAGGTTTTACTTGGTCGTCTATAATCAATGCTGAACCTTGCTGACCAATAGAGTGGACGATATGATCCGAAGTGTTGCTGGTCATGTAGAAGTTGGGGACCATTACCACGTAGATATCATACTTTCCGCTCAATACTTCGCTTTCGTTGTTTTCACCATCGGTACCCTTTAACTTGAATTTGAAAGTGGGGGCGCTGGTTTCTTCATTAGGACTGAGGCAGTAGAAATCGTCGTTATATGTGCGTCCAGTCTCGTTCATCCAGTTTTTCACGACATCGTAGGTGTATGAATAAGACCTCCAGTTTCCAGTCCTTTTTGAGTATTGGTAAACGCTTTGAGGACCTACTTCAACGTAGATGTCGGGCTTGTAAAGTTTGCGAGGAATGTTCCATTCATCCTTTACTATTCCGACTCCATTACTGATGCTCAGCTGGGGGCCGCTCAGGAGGTCTGACTTCTGCCACTCTTCATTCGAACGAAGGGTGTCGCCGAATGTGTTCAACAGATATTTGGCACTTGTGCCCTGGTCAGACAAGAAGTCGTCTAACTTCCATGTACCACGCTTGCCGACAGCATCGGGTTGGAAATGCAGGTTGAAGCAAAGCGGTGATATGATATCCATGGCAATGCTCTTTTCCTGTAAAGAATCGACATTGGTCACAAATCGTGGCGCTGCATTATCCGTGCCATTGTTTATTTTCATGTTATCTGCGTAGGCAGGTGCATAGTTGTAGAGGGGCTTCAGCATCTCTACCGCGTTGTCCCACGCAGCATCTGTGGGCATGAGCAGGATAAAGGTTGAGTCCTCAACTTCAATGTTTGCAGCGAAGCTTTCGTCGTAGGTCAGGTATTTATCGGTATCGCTGTCGGTGGGATAGCGATGGCTACCGAAGAACAACTTGTTCGTGGTAACATACACGCTGTCAACGTAAGTGGGGTTACCATCGATGTCCGGTGTTCCTTCAATACTTAAATCCTGACGGAAGTACGTGGTGTCATTTGCTATCAGGAAGTTGTGGAACTTCATCATGTTATTTGCCTTGGCGTTTTCTTCATCCTTCAAGAATTCGTATAGATTATACTTAAAGGGGAGAGGCTTGTCAACAACATGCAAGATACCGTTGCTGGCAGTGATGTTCTTATTCTCCGGGTCGATGTTAACGCCTTGCATCGTAAGGGCTTTCTTGTCAAACACCATTTTTTTACCATTCATCATGGTAATGGTGTCAACCATGCTGCCACCACCAATGGCTGTTTGACGCCAAAGTGCGATACTATTGGCCATGAACTGCTGTTGCACCGTATAGCCTTTGGTCTCAGCCAAATTCAGCCAATTATTGTATTCGCTGGTTGTAAGGGCATCATTTGTGGGCACCCAGACGGTGGTGACCATTGAGCCCTGTAGCAAATCCTTGAAGGTATATCCAACTTGTGGATGTTCCTGGTCGCGATAGAAGGTTGACTTCTCGGCAATCTCCTTAAAGTAGCTATAATTGGAATCTTCGGAGATGATATCCCAAAGAGTTGCCGTCGTAGACGTCGCGTTCTCGCCTTTGGTGCCATAGTGCTCATCCCATGTGTCCGAGCAACTTGGAATGACCATTACTGTTACACCAAGCACGGCGGCTCCTATGTAGTTTTTAATCTTATTCATATTGGTCGATTGTCTAATGTCCATTTTACAAAGTTACCAAATGTCTTCGGGAGTCATGGGGTTGTCATATACTTCCTTAGCACATAGCTCGAGGTAGTCCATATAGTGTTGCTTGTCTTTGTCGTCCAACACGTTCTTGAACTTGATGTAGTACACTTCATCGGGCTTCATGTAAGTGCGAACGATTATGCGGCGCAGTGTCGTTTGCGCGTCTCGTGCACAGTCGTTTCCACCTGGTGTGAAGGTGTAGTTGTATGCACCTTTCATGAATCCGTTGTTGCGCATCTTCTTGTCTACCTCTGCATTGTAGTCATCATCTGGCGTGTCTAACTCCCAGCCAACAAGTGTTGATGCAACGTTTCCGCTTGATAGCGCACGGAACGTTCCTGCTTGTCGGAGGTCGAGGGGGATACCCATTGCCGGCAGGTTGTCCTTGTCTGTTCCAAAGTATATCTGGCACATACTGCGCTGGCGGCTATTGGATTGAATGGCATAACGCAGTTCGTATGTACCGCCCAGGGGAACAGGCGGAAGGCGCAGCGTGAATTCATACTGACCTGAAATGTTCATTTCGTCACCTTGCCAGTTTTGCCAGTTACGTCCAAGTCCGCTAAGATAGTAGAAGCGTGTGCCATCTTCGATATAGGCATCGTCCAGATAGCGATAATTCTTGTCAATGGGGAAACCTGGCTTTTGTTCGCTGTTCCGGTTGGCACGGAAGTCGTTGTTCATCAATTCCGGGAACATGCTGGCAACATCGAAGCGCAGACGTTGTTTAGCCAAGTACTCACGTGTCGTTTGACTGTAGACAAGCGGCTCGCTGATGGGGTAGATGTAAGCATTGACCAGGTTGATGGGGTCAGATGTATCAATCAGGATACCCTTAGCGTTGTCATTCACACTGATTTCTTTGTAGGTGCCATGGCGGCCGTTGTCAAGTTCGGGGAAACGGTTAATGTAGATGTTGCTTTTCCCGTCAAGGCTGTAGCTCGGTCCTGCCTGATACAGCTTCATCAAGCGACGCTTACCCATAGTGGTGTAGAGCTCGTAAGTGGGCGTACGATACGACATACTGGTGTTTGTGTAGTTGTAACCACGCTCATTGTAGTGGATAACCAGTTTGTCAACGGGCAGGCGCATGGGCAACAGATGGTAGGTGAAGAACATATTCAGTGCATTGTCTTCACTTGCGTAATCCGTGTTGTCTTTAGCTTCAGGATAGAAACCTTGGCTAACGACCCATGCCTGGATGTCGGCTGCTGTTATCTCGCTCGGCTCTTTTCCTAATGTTGTGCGCCAGAAGTCATCGGTCTCCGCAAACAAGGTATAGCCATAATAGCGATGTTCGGGCAGGTGACCACTGATGATACCATTATTCTCGGAACCCAGGGGCTCAAGGTCGTCAACACGTGGGTCGCCAGCTTGTTTCATCTTTTCGTAGGTTTCATCCTTCACCTTGCTCAGCGTGTCAATCATGCCTGTAGCGAACATCATCTTGGCAGCTACGATGTAGTCACCCATGTTGTCTTCGATGTAGCTACGCAGAAGGTCAGACAACGTCTCGTTGCTGGGAGCAATGACCTCATGTACCTGGTGGATGTAGCCGTTAATCGTGTAAATGTCACGATTCGAGAGGTCGATGAGAGAACCTTTGGTGATGGCACCGGTATTCTTGTCACGGGCACCGTTGACATACAGCGAGTCGGGAGCGTTTCCGTTGATTCCACCATGATAGATGGTCAACTTTCGGTCGTAGAGGTTGGCCATGGTGAATTCTTTGGTGTCATCAGGGAATGAGCTGGTCTGAACGGGCTCCACATCATCTTTGGTGCCGTCGAGAATGCTATTAAAGACAATAACCTTGCGGATAGAGTCCAGCACCATTTCATTCGGGAAGCCTTCCCAACTTGCAGACTGAATAATACCTCTGCTATAAAGCGTATCAAGATAATTCTGTATTGCTTCGTTCGTGGGGGCAAATACGGTGTATTTTCCACGTGCGGAAAGGAGCTGGTAGACCGACGATTGGGAACGGTAACTAATAGTTACGTTGCGGAGTAATTCCACGTACTCGCTGTAATCCGCTTGATGTGCTTCCAGATAAGTCGTGATCGTGTACTCCTTAAGGGTATACCGGTCCTCCATGCTTATTTCCTCCTTGCAGCTTTGCACGGCAAGAACTGCCAGTGCGACCACTGTAAGCAAACTTAGATTTCGAAAGTTCTTATTACGTATCATAATTGTTCTCTCCTTTCTTATTTGTCGTACAAGGCTTTGTTCCATACAGGATTTTGCTCCAGATAGTATCCGGTCTTGTTGCTGGCGCTATTCGAAGCTTCAATCTCCTTATAATAGATGAGGTTGTATAGGCCGTAGCGATTCTTGAAGCGATTGCGTAATGTCTTGCGCTTCTGGTCGTCCCATTCGCCGGACATCAAATCTTCAAGCATGGCTTCTACACCGTCAATTCCACTGTTTGTTCCAGCCAATTCGCAGGCTTCGGCGGGGAAGAACGCCGAGCGGGTGGTTCCGTCGGTATTGCCCTTGGGATAGCTGGCATCCCATGCTTTTTCGTCTTTGCCGCTACCGCTGGTACCTCCAGCATGGCGTTCGGCGTAACGAACGAGGTCGAACCAACGCTTTCCTTCGCCAAGGAATTCCAACTGGCGCTCATTGAGTACTGCAATTTCAAGGTTGGCAGCCTTGGGCAGGTTTCCTCTGTATGTGCTTTCGTCAGCTTGGTTGGCACTACCACTTGCACCCGTTACATCTTCGCTGGGTTGCTCGGAGTTGCTGGGGTTGTCGTTGCAGTACCAGCGACGATGTATAGCGTTCACATATCGCATAGCATCTGTTCCCTTGTTCAGTTTTACAAGTGCCTCGGCTTTCTGCAGCATCACGTCGCTGATTCGGTAGATGATGAAATTGCAATCATTAGATGATAGAGGGATGATAGCAATATCCTTACATAGGTTGCTTTCAGGTAATTTGAATGCATAATTTCCATCCGTCCATTTGAAGCAGAAGCGTCCGGGCATTGCCTCAACGACACCGTTGGATACCGTGTTGTTCCATCCTGAGAACCACAGGCGGCTATCGCGTGGAAGCATGGCCATTCCGTTGCCGTAGATTTTGTTGATAGTACCTTCACTGACAGCCAGGTGAGTGTATTTGGCATAATTCCAGATTCCGCCACCGCTTGATGAACCATTCAGGTTGTGTTTACGGCCTTCAGCGGTGCTGAACTGGAGTTCAAATATGCTCTCTTCGCTGTTTCCAGAGAATATTCGCATGAATGCGGTTAATAACGGAATTGACCCGTTGGAGAAGTTCGAGAAGTCGTTCTTATAGAGATCGCAATTCTCCAGTCCATAGTTAATCATCAATCCGGTAGAGGAATTCAACGCATGGTTGTTACGCTGGTTTTGTTGTGCAAGCGAGGCGAGTGCCAAGTCGGCATAGTCAACAGCCTTTTGATAGTCGCCATTAACGGTGTGCGTCACGGTTGTACCCATTTTCGCAGGTATGTTCGTGATCGTTACCACGTCGGTGGTGATTCCACGTCCTTCATGGAGCGAGGCACGCCACAGATACATATCGCTAAGCATTGCATAGATAGCCGGATTCGTGATAAGGCCCTTTGTGTCTTGTATCGTGTTGAATCGGTTGCGAGCCTGTCCTTCCACGCTCTCCAAATCAGTAATCAGAGAGTCAAGAACTATCAGCTGATTCGTGGCATAGAAGTACTCTACATCTTTATCCCGGTTGATAACCTTGGTGGAGTAGGGGATGTCCTTGAATGCGCGTATCAGATAGAAGTAGTTCAGGGCACGCAAACCGGTAACCTCTGCTCTCATCTGTTGCCATTCGGCAGGGGTGAATTGCTTGTCGCGTGCAAGCACTTCGGGGCCATGCTGCAACACTTTGTTACAGTAGTTAATGGTGCGGTAGACGCCGCTCCAGTCGAAATATGCGTTGGCTGAGTCGCGTTCCATGCGACCATCGCGAATTTCCTGGTACAGACTCTTGGTGTCGTTGTCGGCATCCGCACTGTATTGTGTGTAGGAGTCGGATCGCATGTCGCCCCACAAGACGAGGCTCGAAAGTGTATTACACATCTGCTGATATGCAGCATAGCGTACACCTTCCAAGTCGTTTTTGTCTTCCCAGAAGTTCTCTTCTACAACCTTATTGGTCGGATATACGGTCAGCCAATCTTGGCATGCGGACATCGTCCACGCTGCAAAGCCCAAGAGCAGGGCTGCTTTTACAGTCTTATTTTGTGTTTTCATATTGTCAAGATTTAGAAGCCTAAGTTAATACTGCATGTGAATGAACGCGGTCTCGGAGTCTTACTTCTGTCGACGGCAATGTCGAAACCACCAGGGCTGACTTCGGGGTCGACACCTGTGTACTTAGACAGGCAGAATACGTTGTTGATGGTGGCTGAGAGATAGCATGTGCGAATGTGCAGCTTCTTCAGCAATCCTGGGTCAAAGTTGTATTTAACCTGAATGTACTGGAGACGCAGGTAGTCGCCATCTTCCACGTTGCGGTCGGAAACCAGTGAGTTGTAGTTGGTGAAGTTGTTAACACCGGTCAGGGCGCGTGGAATTTCGGTTATGTCGCCATTCTTGCGCCAGCGCCATGTGGTGGCGTAGCTCATGTTGGTAATAGCCTCCATACTTTCGTATTCGCTCTTTGCCAGGTTCAGGATTTGGTTACCCATGCGGAAGTTGAATGATGCGTTCAGCTCAAAGCGTCCGTAGTATAAGTTGATACCGAAACCACCATACAACTTGGGATTAGAGTTACCCAGATAGATGACGTCATAGCGGTCGATTGAACCATTGTGGTCAATATCTTCGTAGATGGCGTCACCACCTTGGAACTGATATCTGCTGCCTTCGCTGTAGCAGTAGTACATGGGCAGAGGATTACCCTTTGCGTCGGTAACCAGGTTGCCTGCATTGTCGTAAACCAGAGGACAGGTGCTGTTCTCGTTACGACGTGCAGCGGCTGCAGCGGTGTTGATGGCATCGCCCTTCACCCATTTTCCGTTAGAGGCGTCAAATACCATGTGATAACCATTACCATAGGCGGCTGCTTCGTCGGCATTTGCGGCATTGCGATAACCTCCTGTTCCATCGGGAACACTTTCGGCATATCCATAGGCCTTGAAGCTGGCGTTGTCGTATCCGTTGTGGTTATAGTCGTAGCGATAAATACCCTTAAACTTCAGACCATAGATTGAACCCAATGCATTGTGTCTTTGCACGAGTTTCTGATAGTTGCGGTTTGTCGGGTTCCATGTATCATCGTTTCCGGTAATTTCTTTGCGGAGCAGTTCGTCGATTTCTTCCACTTCGTTGAAGTTCTGAGAAACGTTACCACGCAGCTTCATAGAGAACTTGCCAACTTTGGCAAATTTCGATGTCGAAGCGTTTAATTCCCAACCCTTATTGCGAAGGGTGCCGCCGTTTGTCCAGTTCAGTGAGCTAAAGCCATTTGCACTGGGGATGCGCAGTTTTTCGAGCAGAAGGTCGGTGGTCTTCTTGTTGTAGATTTCAAGTTCGAAGGTGAGCAAGTCTTTGAGCAGACCGAGGTTGAAACCGAGGTTCCACTGTGTTGTCTTTTCCCAGCGGAGTTCTGTCAGCGACAGGTTCTCGGGAACCACGATTGTGTGGCCATTGTAGAAGGTGTTGTTGAAGCTGTACTTGTTGTACTGGTTTCCACCTGCGCGGCCCGGGTTACCTGTGATACCCCATGTGGGACGGAAGGCCAACATGCTGATAATGTTCTGGGTCTTCTCCATGAACTTTTCGTCGCTGATGTTCCAACGTGCACCTACGGCAGGGAAGGTTCCGTACTTGTGGCCGCGACCGAAGTCGGTACGACCATCGGTGCGCAGGCTGGCGTCGATAGAGTACTTACTCTTATAAGAATAGTGCAACTGCTCGTAGAAGCTGTGACGGCGCCATTCACCAGTTTGCGAGCTGGCGCTGTTCAGCAGGGCTACCACGGTGGGGTCGCTTATGCCGTCGGGCACGTTCCAGAGTCCCAGTTCCTGTTTTGAGCTGGTACCCGTCAGCATTTCGAATCGAGCCAAGCCGGAGAGGCTGTGGTCGGTGTTCTTGAAGTGCGAGTAGTAGTGAAGTTCGTGTCGAGTGGTGAATTCCAAAGACTTGTATTCCGTATTCGACAGCTGGTTGCGCTCATTGCTGGTGATGTTGGCTTTATTGTCGCCTCCAAACTTCCAAGGCATGTTGTGCAATTCGCTGGGAGCATAGGTGTCGTCACTGGTGTTGAAGATGTTGAGCTGTACGTCGCCCTTATAGTTAATCTGATGTTGGTCGTTGTCCTTTCCCCAGAGCTTATATGTGATATCGAACTGAGGGGTCAGGCTGTACTGCTTCATTTCCCACCATGCCAAATTGGCGCGTGCCACGGGGTTACCGTTTGTGAACATATTGCGCAGTTCCCATGAGGTCATGGTTCCGTCGTTGGCAATGCCACTTGTGTTTGAATGGCTCCAAACGGCTGCCAGGGGAAGCATGTTGAAATAGTTGCCAGTGCGGTTGCCTGTGGCATCGTATTCGTAGATGCTCATATTGGGCATAGCCTTGTAGGCGCGGTCCAAGATGTCGTTTCCGTAGTTCTTGTGGTTGTTGGTGAAGGTCATGTTCATCGTCGCGCGGAACTGTATGCGGTCGCTGACCTGATAGTCCAGCGTGGTGGATTGGGTGAACTGATCCATCTTTTGTCCGATGATAGAACCCGTACTCTTGTTATAACCTGCACCGATACGGAAGGTAGCCTTTTCACCACCACCGGTGAGGTTGATGTAGTAGCGGTGTTCCTTACCGAATTGTTTTACGGCCTTCAGCCAGTCGGTGTTGTGGCTGAAGTGGTTGTAGATGTAGGGATATTCCGTGTTGTAGTCGAACTCGGGAATGTTGGTCGGAAGCTGTGTGGGATTGAAGAATGCTTCCTTCTGCATCATGGTGTAACCATCGCCGTTGAGCATCTTGTAGCCGTTGGGCTGCCATGTGCCGTTGAACTTGTAAGAGAAGTTGACCTGTGTGGGGCCTCGCTTACCACGGCGGAGCTTAATCTCGATGACACCATTCGAACCTTGCACACCCCACTTGGCTGCCGAGGCGGCATCCTTGAGGACGGTGATGCTTTCGATATCCTCGGTGTTGACGTTCAGCAGGGTCGAGAACTGCTCCTCGTTGTCCATGTCACCAAAGTTGATTTCCTGTGCGTCGTCGGGCAACTCAAAGATGTGGTCGTTAACGACAATCAGAGGCTGCTGGTTACCGTTGATGGTGGTGGTACCGCGCAGTCGCATTGTGGTTCCGGAACCCAGGTTACCGGAGTTTGCCACGATGTCGAGACCGGCAATCTGGCCTTGCAGGGCCTGGTCGACAGATTCGAATGCCAGACCTTCGAGGTCGTCCATCTTCATGCTGGAGACGGCACCGGCATATTCGCGCTGCGGGATGTCGAGACCCGTGGTGGGTGACTTCTTCTTAGCCACGATGACGGCTTCTTTCATCACCTTCACGGCTTCGGCCATGTTCACCTTGTAGACGGTTTTGTTAATTTGGAATGTTTTGTCGCTGTATCCCATGCCGTGGAAAACCAGTTTGTTCTTCTGGTTCTTGACAATCATGGTGAAGTTACCATTGGCATCGGTGATGGCGCTGCTGACGATACGGTTGTTCGAGTCCATTTCCTTGACCTGAATGCCAGGGATTCCACCGAACTCGTCGCTTACCGTACCACTGATACGGCTTATTTGTGCGCTCGCGGGCAGCGTGAACATCACGACAGCCCATAGCATTATGATTTTGATATATTTATTCATGGTAGTTCGGATTTAGCGGATTGCGAATCGTTTCAGATACTTCTTGGCTGCTGCTGCCGTACTCCATTGGCTGTCGTGACGTCCGTTGACGAGTTCCGTGTGGTTGAGCACAGCGGGAATCTGGTGGATGACGGCAAAGCTTGAGCCTGTGATGCTGATACCCTTCATGGATGCGCCGTTGGGTTTGCTGCTACAGCTATAGTCGCGTGCCATGATGTTGTGTTTGCCCTCGACTGTTACCCATGGTGCTATGGAGTTTCCGTTAGCATCGGTCTCAGAGTAGTCTTGTACTTCAAGTACGTCGCTGCTGGGGCGGCGAACATTGACTTTGCAGAACAGGCCCTTCTCGTTGTCGTAGCTGGCGGTTACGAAATCCGTAGATGGAACGGTGCTCTTGTCGACAAATATGCTATTGTCGGCAAAGTGGTAACGCACAAAGTTAATCAGGTAGGTGCACTTGGCCTGCAGGATGAGGCTGTCGGCCTTGGCGGTTGGCAGGATTGCGTTCAGGCGTTCGGTGAGGCGCTCTGCTGTTGCAGTGTCTCTTGCCGTGTAGGCATCCTTGATGCTCTGGCGCAGCGTTTTCGACTCCTCCAGAATGGGCTTCATGTCTTCGTAGTCGGCTTCAATCTCCTCCCATGTGGGCAGTCCCTTGGCATATGCTTCGCGGAGAGCTTCAGGGGTGGGAACGAAGACGGTGTAGCGGTAGTTGTTGAAGAACTGCACGTTCTGGTCGAGGCCGTTGTCTTCGACGAAGATGCTGTACTTCTTCACCTCGGTTTGCTGCTGGGTGGTTGAGAGCTTTCCGCTTTCATCTACGAGGCCGCAGGCACGAATTACTCTTTCGCGAGTTTGGCACAGCTCATAGAAGTCGTTGAATTCGGGGCTGTCGTAGCGCTGCTCGTTGGTGAAGATGCTGTAGACGCTGCGGCTTGCCGGAATCATGGGGCTACTGAGGATGTAGGTCGTACCGTTTTCCATGTTGTGTTCGTCGGTAACAGCGTTGCTCTGGATACCGAGAATGCCCAGGTACTGATTCTTATTGTCTGCCGAGATAGAGCCGGTGATGCCTTTTTCCTCGTTCTCAATCTGGAAACCGCCTTGTACCTTGACAACGTGCGGGTTGCCCTTTTCGTCGTTTGCACGGCTAACCTTCAGGGCTGCACCGTTCTTTGCCAGGTAGTATTCGTCGATGCCGCTGTTGATTTCCTTAACACCGTCGAGCACGATGGTGTGGCTTTCCAGAATATCCTTCAGACGGTTGACGATTTCAGAGTCGTCGATGGTCTCTTTTTTGCGGCCGGTCATGAATGTCTCTCCGATTTCGCCCTTTTGGGGGTCGTAGGAGTAGATGTTATACTTGATGGGGAAGGTTGCCTCTTTGTAGTAGAGGTGCAGGATTCTCGACTTCTGACTCTTGAAGCTGACGGGGTCGTAGTAGTAGTACATGGCCGTGTCGCTGGGCATGAATAATGCGAAGTCGCTCTGCATGGCCTTCAGGTAGGCATAGTAGTTCAGACCCATCATGTCGGAGTGCTTGAACTTGTCCTTTCCGTCCTTGTATCCCATACCGTTGTAGATGGCGTATTTCATCACCAGGTTTGTCTTACTGATGTATGCGGGGGCCGTTACGGCGGTGTAGTCGGTTGGTCCGTAAACCTTGTCGGTGATGTATATCACGCCGTTGTTGGCCAACATGGTTTCGGTGATGTGGTTGACGTCTTCGGGGAAGAACATCTGCTCTTGGGCGTCGTTGCGCAGTTTGGTGAGCTTGCTCGGTACGGAGCCGACGAAACTACGTTGCATATTGACGTCGATGAGACTTTGCAGGGTACCCAAAGGTATCTGGTCGATTTGCTGGAAGAGCTCATCGAGTGTCGTTGGTGCTACGTAGGGGATTGCGGCGTCGGTGCCTTCCTTCAGGTAGTAGGTCTTGATGAGCTGCCATCCACCTCCGTTTTCGGTGAAGTACTCCCAGAGGGTCTCGTCGTCGGGCACGAACATTGCTGCCATGTCATACTGCGGGGCGGTGGATTGTCTGCTGCTCCAGTAGTTGTCGTTGGAAACCAGTGCATTCCATCCCGGGTCGAACTTCAGGATACCCACGTCGCTACCCTTGAGAGGCTGTCCTTTGGGGTCGGTGTTCAGCGCCTTGTTGGTGTAGCTGTAGGTTGAGAAGTAACGCTTGCTGAAGATGGAGTCGGTCCATTCCAGACCACGTGATGCCATGATGTTCTTGTAGGTGCGGGTCACGAGGTCGTTGTAGTACGGAGCGCTCCAGCGGTCGAGCATGTGGCTGAAAATCTTGGTTTTGCCGTTTGTGCGCAGCAATTCTGCCATGTTGGGCAGGGGGATGAGCACCTTGTCGGTCTTATTGAGGTAACCGTTTTCAGCAACTTCGTCCTTGTCAATGAGGCGCGCGTCGTTGATGTGCACGTCGCTCGTGCTGCGCGGCTGGCCCATGAACTTGGCAAAGTCGTCGTCGGTCACGCTGTTCTTGTTCAGGTGCTCGGCGGTGAAGTGTACCATCATGTAGGGGGTGGAGTCGCACACCATGTAGATGCCCTTTCCGCCGTTCTTCTTGCGGAAACGCCACCAGTAGTCGGCTTCATCGTTGTCAAGATTATAGTTGACGGGCAGCGAGTCACCATCGACGAAGGTAATGGTGTCGGTGGTTTCGACGTCCGTATATCGGCGCATAAAGTCGCCTCGTGAGCTGATGTCGCTGCTGCTGCTCGAAAGGTTCTCCATCACAATGGCATTGTTGAGCATACTTGTGTGGATGAGCAGTTTCTTCTGGCTCACGCTCAGTTTGTCGTAACTTGTAGCGTAGTGCCAGGGGTTGCCTTCCGGCAACAGGGCGTTGTCAGCGTAGAACTTGTTCCACGCATCATCGTCGGCTGCGAAAACTGTCTTCGAACCTGTTCGTGAAAGCACCTCGGTGAGGGGGCGTGCGTTAGTGGGATTGACATCGGGGTCGGCGATAAGCCGCAGGTAATTGGTGTAGTTCCCGTTTTCCTTTAGCTTGTCGTAGATGCTTTGACTGAGCCAACTGGGCTTCTCATCGTCCAGCGCGTACTCGTCCTTGCAGGATGTCGAAATGCCGCTAACAGCCAGCAGGAGCATCATGTAGCATGCGTTCCTACTCAGTTTGCTTAAACGGTTTTTCATACATTAAGAGTTTGAGGTTATTGTTTTTTTTATTGTTTTTTACTTGTTTTTCATGTCTTTATCGTGGTGCGAAATAGTGTAGAACGGCGAATTCCACACTATACACACCACATTATTATCCTTATTTCTTCACAAATATAACTTTATTTAAGGACATTTAAACT
>CALZQV010000011.1 GCA_945828295.1 uncultured Prevotellaceae bacterium
TAACATCTTGCTCCTGGGCAGGCGGCGGATGATGAAGGCTGGCAATTCGGTGCACTAACGCCCCCATTGTTTCTCGGTGTAGCCCTTAATCAAAGTCTCGTAGATGTCGCGGCCCACCAAGGTCATAGCCTGTTCCTTAATTCGCGTTTATCAGAGAGTAGGTGAGTTACTCTTTGCGCCCAGCACGTTTGCGCTCCAGGTGGTCAAGGATAATTTTCCTAAGGCGCATCGATTTGGGTGTAACCTCAACATATTCGTCTTCCTTGATGTATTCCAACGCTTCCTCAAGCGAGAACACGATGGGCGGAATGATGCGCACCTTCTCGTCGCTACCCGAAGCTCGCATGTTCGTCAGCTGCTTGGCCTTGCAAACATTCACCACAAGGTCGTTTTCGTGGACATGCTCGCCCACCACCTGACCGGCATAGACCTCAGCCTGCGGTTCGATGAAGAAAGCACCGCGGTCCTGAAGGTTATTGATGGCATAGGCATAGGCTGTTCCGCCCTCAAGCGCAATCATGGAGCCATTGGTTCTGCGCTGTATATCACCCTTATAGGGCTCGTAGGCCTTGAAGCGATGAGCCATGATAGCCTCGCCCTGACTGGCTGTGAGCACGTTGGTGCGCAGTCCGATAATGCCACGCGAGGGGATGTTGAATTCGATGTTCACACGCGAGCCCTGTGTCTCCATGCTGGTCATCTCTCCCTTGCGTCGTGTGACCATGTCTATCATCTTGCTCGAGAATTCCTCAGGCACGTTGATGGTCAGTTCCTCGATGGGCTCGCAGCGCTGGCCGTCGATTTCCTTGTAGATAACCTGTGGCTGTCCCACCTGCAACTCGTAGCCCTCGCGACGCATGGTCTCGATGAGCACCGACAGGTGAAGCACGCCGCGACCCGAGACAATCCAACGGTCATTGAAGCCTTCCGGCTGTTCAACGCGCAAGGCCAGATTTTTCTCCAGTTCCTTGGTCAGACGGTCGCCGATATGACGGCTGGTGCAGTATTTACCTTCCTTACCGAAGAAGGGCGAGTCGTTGATGGTAAAGAGCATGGACATGGTGGGTTCGTCGATGCTGATGGGAGGCAGAGGCTCGGGATTTTCGAAATCGCAGATGGTGTCGCCAATCTCGAAGTGTTCCAGACCGATGATGGCACAGATGTCGCCACTCGAAACCTCCTGTATCTTGGCCTGCCCCATGCCCGTGAAGGTGTGCAGTTCCTTGATTTTCGTCTTCTCCATAGTGCCGTCGCGGTGGGCTATGGTGACGTTCATGCCCTCACGGATGGTGCCTCGGTGGACACGTCCCACGGCAATACGGCCCGTATATATCGAATAATCGAGCGACGTTATGAGCATCTGTGGCGTTCCGTCTAATTGCTCCGGAGCAGGGATGTGTTCCAGAATTTGGTCGAGCAGGTATTTTATGTCCGTGGTAGGATTAGAATAATCCGGGCCCATCCATCCGTTCTTAGCCGAGCCGTAGATAACCGGGAAGTCGAGTTGTTCCTCCGTGGCATTGAGGTCGAACATCAAGTCGAAGACCATTTCATAGACTTCCTCCGGACGACAATTCAACTTGTCGACCTTATTCACGACGACGATGGGCTTCAGACCTATCTCCAAGGCCTTGCGCAAAACGAATCGCGTCTGGGGCATGGGGCCTTCAAAGGCGTCGACCAACAGCAGACAGCCATCGGCCATGTTCAACACGCGCTCCACTTCACCGCCAAAATCCGAGTGTCCCGGAGTGTCGATAATGTTTATCTTCGTGCCTTTGTAGTTGATGGACACATTCTTCGACAGAATCGTGATGCCACGCTCACGCTCCAGTTCATTATTATCGAGCATAAGCTCACCAGCCTGCTGGTTTTCGCGGAACAGGTTTCCCTCAAGAAGCATCTTGTCAACCAGAGTCGTCTTTCCGTGGTCGACGTGAGCGATAATGGCAATATTACGGATATCTTGCATAACAGTCTTTTAATATGGCCGCAAAGGTACAAAAAAAATCCGTCTGCCCCAAATATGAGGCAAACGGATTAGCAAGGGCTGCTTAATTATTTCGCTGACCGGCCGTTGTACTTTATCTTACGCAGGGTGCGCAAACCGGCCTCGAGGGAACGCAGGAGGTCGCGCTTCGACGAGTTTGGCGAGAAGACGAACCCCTCGGCCACCACCACTTCGCGCGCAACGCTGTCCACGCTGACCAACGACACAAACGGACCACCCATAAAACCATTCTCCAGTTCCCAAAGGCCTTTGACCTCGAACTGTTCCTTTCCACCGATGTTGCGCAAAGATGACCACAAGACCGGAACCCCGGACTGGCCACGCGAGGTGGTCATCCACTGGTCGGGCCTACTGCCAGGAATGTTTGCTCTCAACACCGAGTCGCGCTTCCTGACGAACAGGGCCGTGTCCTCAACGGCGACGCCGTCCCACGGGTAGGTGTAGAAGACAAAGTTCATGTCGCGCTCCCCACCGCGGTTTGTCGAAGCCCACAAGAACGACTTCCCTGCCTTTGTGCTGCCAATTTCCGGCGACACACGCACGTCGTAGCCCAGTTTTCGCAAGGCATCGCTGGTCTTCTTGCTGAACCTTTGTTTTAGGATAAGGGCCTGGCGGTCAAGCTGGAAATCGAGTATCAGGCGCTGGATGAACTCGCGCTTTTCGCTAAGATAGTTGCACATTTCCTTCTCCGACGGGGCCTTAATCATTATTTGCAGCTGTGGCGAAGCATAGACATCACGGGCCACGCCCATCGCCGGCTCTTTCTGTCCGGGCTCAATTTTCAGCAACAGGTGGCTGTGCATCTGCTTGTAGACACTCTCGAAACCCTTTTCGCCAATTGTCAACGTGCGGAAGATGCGTTCCGAAGAACCGAGCCCCGGGGCGTCGCAGTCGACCACCGTATCCAGGGTGTCGCGACACTCACCATGCAACATCGCGGCTGGCACGACGACCACCAACTCGGCCGGCTGTCCCTTCGACTCCGGCAAGCGCACTGGTCCTTTCTTTTCATCGCAAGCCGCCAACAGCATGACGGCAGCAAGACATAGCAAAATCCTCCTTTTCATCGAACAATTGCTTTACTTACCTCCACGACAGCATCGTCGCTATGCCCTTGGAATTCATCGGCATACTCACACCGGATAACAGCCACGCCCGAATGGTATCGGCCGTCACGTTCCACGTATAATGTTTCCTCGATGAGATAGTCGCCTCGCGGAATCCGATGGAAGTTGAACTCCGTCGTGGCATCGTGCACCTGACGGTAGTAACCCAATCCACCACTCCATCCATAGCCCGAACGCTGGTTGACGGGCTCGGTGAAGGCCGGACGGGGACAAATGAGCGTGACATATTCATAATCACGGTCGGCCGAAATGTAGTAGCACACCGTGTATCGGTTTCCCGACTTCGCCTCGGCGGGGTATTCCTGACGGATGGAGAGACCTTCGGCATGCGCCCCGACCTCGTCGAATCGCTGGCTAAAGTCGGCATACACACCGCCCCAGCTCTCGCCTTTCGAGAATTTATGCAACCGCAGGCGCAGGGGCATCTTGCCGTCCTCAATATCCAAGGAGTCGCGTATGTAGCCGAGCGTGTCGTCGCGGGCCGTGAAGTTCCGCACGGGGCTCCCCTTTCGCGTGAGCGTCAGCAGGTCCTTCATCTTTACCCCTGCTACCGGCTCTTTGGGCTTGTCGCTCAATTTATCACTCAGCAGGGCAAAGATGGCATTGGCCGAGTTAACCGGCGTTGTCCACTCCTGCGTGCGTTTCTGCTGGAGCAAGTAGCGACGCATGCCCAGCAGCATGGTGTCTTGCGGGTTCAGTCGCCACAGGGCCTCCATCATCTGCACGTGGATGTGGAGCTTGCGGTTAATGCTGGTGAACGAGCCTTTGGGGAATTCGATGTACGTGCCACGCTGAGAATTTGAGACAAGATAACGGCGGAACTCGCCAGCACACTTGCGTGCCTTGCGGTCGGCACCTGCCTGCTTCAGCACGATGGCCAGCAGGGCCTGACGCTCGTAGCCGTCCTCCTCCACATCCTCACGTTTGGCAAGTTTCAGCAGGAAATCGACCTTCCGTTGTTCCTCCTTCGTGAGCTGCACGCCGCTGTACTGGGCAATGTAGAGGGTGCGCAGATCGGCGGTTGAGAGGTAGGTGCTGTCGATGCGCTGCGAAAGCAGATAGCGGACGGCGCGTGTGTTGACGTCGGCTGCATACTGTCGGTCCGTGAGCATGTGCAGACGAGTGAGCAGGAACGACACCTCACGTGTCAGGTAGGGGCTCACAGGCATCTGGGGATACCAGCGGAAGCCGCCGTCGGCATCCTGCAGCGCCTTGATGCGGTCGAGATACGCCTCGGTGGAATCGGCAATTTTTGCGTTTAACACGTTCGCCAGCACTCCGGCATAATAGGCTGCCGAGAGGGAGAGCACGTCGCTGCTCTTGGCCCTGGCCAGCGCGGGCAGGGCTTGCAGGGCGTATTGCTCGGGATGCGTGGTGTACTCCACCGTCAGGCGCTTGTCTGTGACCCCTGCAGGGAAGAGTGTCGACAAGTCGATATGTTGAACAGAGGGATCGTAGGCCGTAATGGCAATGGTGTTAGTCACGTGCATTGTTGCAGGCAGCACGGGCAGCAAGCGTTGCTCGCCGTCGCTGCATGTCGTCCCTTCCACGGCCCAACGGACGATGAGTGCATCGGCATCGGGCAAAAGGCCCGTCGAGCACGGGAAATGCAGAACGGTGTCGCGCTGGGCCTGCAGGTCGAAGGTGGTCTTCCATTGTTTCACCACCTTCTCGGTCTTGGCATCGAGAATCTGCATCACGCCACTGCCCTGCTGTCGTTGGTCGGTGACGTTGCGCACGGAGGCCGTCAGTACAGCCTCGTCGCCAGGGCGCAGGAAGCGGGGCAGGTAGAGCTGGGCCATAAGGTCCTTACGAGCCTCAATGCTCTCACTGAGGTTGGCATACATCATGTCGGCCGTGTGGGCCACGCCCATCAGGTTCCAGCGTGTCAGGCTCTCGGGCAGCGCGAAGGCGATGGCCACCTGTCCGTTCTTGTCCGTGCGCAGCTGGGGCATGAAGAAGGCTGTTTCCTGGAAGTTCTCGCGCATCGGCACGCTGATGGTTTCGGCCGTCTCGGCCTCTGCGCCCTCATCGGCCTCCGGCGCCACCACGACCTCACGCATCACGGGACGATTCACCGGAGCAGCGCCTCCCAAAGCGCTCTTCTCGGTCATGGCGGCCTTGGGAGCAGCCGAGGCCACCTTCATGGTGTTGACGGCCGCTTTGTGCATGATGGGGCCGCGACCCATATCTCGCGTATAGGCCATCACCTGGAAGAGTTCGGCGTTGACATTCGTAAAGCTCAACGGGCGCTCCTTCTTCGTCTTCTGGTTGTACCATCCGCCCGAGCTGAGCGTACCGAGGCTAATGCGCTGACCAGCCTCGAAGGGGACGCCAAAAGTTCGGTGGCCACGACCGATGTCGAAGTGCCACTGGTGGCGGACAAAGTAGTCGAGCGATGCATCATACATCGCCACCATCAGGTTGGCATCGGCAGGCTTGCCGTCGGGACGGCGGAGCGTCAGTCGCCACTCCTCCTGCTGACCGGGCTGGACAAGGTCGCGGAAGGTGTCCCAATGCACCCGCAGACGATTGTCGGGCTGCATGAGATAGATGGTCTTCGTGTCCTTGTAGATTCGGCCCTCCTTCACGAAGCAGAACGACGCCGTCAGGCTTTGGTCGTACTCCTCGCGATAAGGAATATCGAGCACGAAGGTTTCGTTGTCCAGACGCACCATCTCGTCCTTCCATATCTTTCCGGCGGCCGAGAGGGTGTAAAAGAGGTAAACGTCGTGGAGCTTGGTGGTGACCTCAATGCGGCCAGGCTTGTCAAGGGCGAAGGTGTCGGCCACGCAACGGATGAGGAAGGTGGAATCAACCTTTACGGGTTGGGGCGTAGGCTTCGGTTCGGCCACACGCCAATACCAATGCTGGGCGCTATGCGTCTCGCCCTGTTGGCTCAACACATCCACGCTGACCGACAAGAGTTGGCGTCGCGCATCAATTCCAGACTCTTCACTTTTAATTCTTAATTTATAGACGAAACGTCCGCGGTCGTCCGTCTCAATGGTGTCGAGCGGCAGGTCTTCGCTCAGGGGAAGACGCTTGCCATAGTGTATCCACGGCAGTCGCCAGTGGTAGTTGCCCGTAACGCGTGCCGAGCGCAGGGGGCTGCCGTCGTAGTTCGTGGCCGAGCCGCGCACCTCGCAGCTGTCGCCCATGACGTAGAGGCTGTCGTCGAACTGCACTTCAAAGGTGGGCCGTTTGTATTCCTCGACGCGAAAATAGGCGCGCTCCCGCTTGTCGGCCTCGATGGAGAACGTGCCGTTACGGCCTCCCGTGGGGATGACGAAGTCGGCACTGAACACGCCCATGTCGCTGGCGTTGACCACGCGCTCCTCCAGGAGCTTGTGGTTTGAGTCATAGAACCTCAGCGTATGCTTGCCCTCGCCCGCCGTCTCGGCATCCCAGTCGAGCTGGCTGTAGCTGAGTCCGCTCACGTGCACGGTCTGTCCGGGCCGGTAGATGGCTCGGTCGGTAAAGAGCTTGGTGCGCAGGTCGGGCTTTGTCGGCTTTCCCGTCCAGCGACCAATGCCGTAGAAATAGTGGTGGGCAAGAATCCAGTCTGCCGTGTCGGGGCTGCATACCTTGTACATCAACTGCGTGTTCCAGCGCGGGTTCGCGCGAATGCCCGTATACTTAGGCACCCACAACTTACCGTCCTGCCCCGTCCGTCCGGCGAAATAGCATACGGTGTCTTTCCAGTCGCTGGTCGGCTTATAAACCCTGACGTCGACATTGGGCTGCGGGCGACCCGTCTCCGGGTCTACCACCAGCACGCGAAACGAGCTGTCGGGCATCAGCTGGAAGATGTCTTGCAAGGTGGTCACGTTCACATGATGTTCCAGCGGCTTAATCTTCTCGGTCAGCTTGGCCTTGGTGCGGGGAACAAGCGTGTACTTGTAGCGGCCCACCTTGGACGATGTCCACAGGATGGAGTCGGTGAACGTGTCTACGGGGTCGTGCTTCGGGAACACATGTTCCTTGCCGTCGATGACGACCGACTGCACATTGCGCACCCTGAAACGCCACCAGTACTGCTTGTCCGGCGAAACACACGTCGGGAAGTCCTTTTCGAGGAACGGGTCGGAAAGCCTCGTAAGGGCATTCTGCAAAGCAGCCTTTCGCTTGTACTTGGGATACTTACGCAGGCCCTCCTGCAGCCAGTCGCGGCAACGGCGCGCCGACTGGTTGGCGTCGTCAATCTCCGAGTTCGAGACCTCGCGCCGGCGGGGCTGGTCTGTCGCCATAGTGCCCAGGCGCAGATACACCTCGGCACACAGGGGGACATCGGCATAGTCGTTGCGCAGGCGCAAAAGGCCCTCTCTCCGTGCTTCCGTGCCTGACGCATCAAGCGAGTCGAGAGCCAGTAGGAGGGCAGCCTCGCGGCGACCGATGGATTGATAAAAATCGACCATTTCACCGGCCTTTGGCAGCACTTGACTGGTATCCCGCACGCGCTTATCCACCTGGTTGGTCATGCTGCGCCACACGACGTTCAGCATGTCGCCCCCGAAGTAACCTTCGTCCTTGCCCACAACGACAAACGGTTTCCAGCGCTTGGCCTTGGTCTGGGCCAGCACTTGTTTGTCGGCAAGCGAGAGTCCGTACCAAGCCACCATGGAGTCGCGGAAGTTGGTACCCACGCTACGCCAGTACATGCGCTCACCGTAGAGGCGGGCAATGGCGGCGGCATAGACAGCCCGCTCGGCGGCATCGCACGACCGCGAGCGAGTCTCTTTCAGGTCGGCAATATTGCGCTCCAGACTGTCGGGGTGCACTTCTTCGAGCTGCATGTAGGAGAACAGCAGGTCGGTGAGTTCCTTGCCCTGGTGCTTGGCCAAGGCGGACAATGAGAAAAAGAGGAGGAGGATAAGTAGAAACCTCCCCCTACCCCCTCCCAAGGAGGGGGCATGATCCGCATTGAGGCGCTCTTGTCTTTTCATCGCGAGTGCAATTTGGTTAATGACATCTCTTTCGTTTTGTAATACATCTTCATTACTGAATCGGATGACCGTATATCCGCTTTCGTTCAATATGCGAGTACGTTCCTGGTCTTCGACTTGCTGATTTTGCGTTTCGTGATAGCCTCCGTCAACCTCCACGACCAACTTTAATTCGAGGCACACGAAATCGACGATATAGCAATCTATCGGATGCTGCCGTCTGAAACGATATCCGAGTTTCTTTCCTCTCAGTCGTCTCCAAAGTATCTCCTCCGCTTCGGTAGCCTCTGCTCTGTTTTGCCGTGCAAAGTCTTTTAGCAAATCATAGCTACCCAAGTTGGATGTCTCATATCCGTATCTCATTGTACCCATTTTATCTTAACATATCTCACATATATAAGGTAAGTGGTTCATGCCCCCTCCTTGGGAGGGGGGTAGGGGGAGGTTTAAATTTCCTCCAAAAGTTTCACGAGGAAGTTCCAGAACTTCTCGACGCTCGGAATCAGGCAACGCTCGTCGGGTGTGTGGGGCGAGCGCAGGGTGGGACCGAAGGATACGAGGTCCATGTGGGGGTAGACACCGCCGATGATGCTGCACTCCAGTCCGGCGTGGCAGACTTCCACACGGGCGGGTGCATCGGGATACATGCGGTTGTAGACCTCAACCATGCGGGCCGTGATGGGGCTGTCGAAGTTGGGCTGCCAGGCGCCGTACTGGCCGTCGTAGCCCACCTTCATGCCAGCCATGGAGAAGCATGATTCCTGCATCTCCTGGATGTATTCCATCATCGTCTCGCTGCTGGAGCGGGCCAGGATGAGGATGTCGACGGAGCCGCCGCCTATCTTCACGATGCCGAGGTTCGAGCTGGTTTCCACCACTGCGGGGATGCTGGGGATGTTGCGCAGCACTCCGTCGTGGCAGGCCACGAGGGCGTCGACCACGTTGTCCTGAATCTCCTGCGGCATTTCACCGTCGGGAAGGGGAATTTCCTCGATGAATAGGGTTAAATTCTCTTCTACACCGCGATACTCCTGAGCGAAGGTTTCGCGACAATAGTCGACCAGTTCGCGCAGGTCGGCGAGATTCTCGCGGGGGATAGTGAGCACCACCTCGGCCGTGCGGGGGATGGCGTTGCGCATGTTGCCTCCCTGCCACGAGCTGAGACGGGCATCGTCGTCGATGATGGCCTGGCGCACGAGGCGGGCCATCAGCTTATTGGCGTTGGCGCGCCCTTCGTTGATTTCCAGGCCGCTATGGCCGCCACGCAGGTTCTTCAGCGTAATCCTGACGGCCACGTCGCCCTCCTCGGGGGCCACTTCCTTGTAGCCCAGCTGGCAGTTGATGTTCACGCCGCCGGCGCTGCCGATGACGAACTCGCCCAGCGTCTCGTTGTCGATGTTCAGCAGGATGTCGCCCTTCAGGGTGTCGGCCGAAAGGTGGTTGACGCCGTACATGCAGGTCTCCTCGTCGGCCGTGATGAGGGCTTCCAGCGGACCGTGCTTGAGGTCCTTGCTCTCGAAGATGCCCATGATGGCGGCCACGCCCATGCCGTCGTCGCTGCCCAGGGTGGTTCCCTTGGCCTTCACCCATTCGCCGTCGATGTAGGTCTCAATGGGGTCGGTCTCGAAATTATGGCGGCTGTCGTCGGTCTTCTGCGGCACCATGTCCATGTGGGCCTGCAGGGTGGCCGTCTGGCGGCCTTCCATGCCGGGTGTGGCCGGTTTGCGCATGACGATGTTTTCGGCATCGTCCTTCCAGGCCTCGATGCCGCGCTCCTGAGCCCACTGGAGCAGGAACTGCTGCACTTTCTCGAGATGGCCGCTCGGGCGAGGCACTTGGGTTAGCAGGTAGAAGTTTTCCCACACTGCCTTGGGTTGAAGATTTCTTATCATAGTTCTATATTATTATTAATGTAGAAGACAAAATTAGGAATAATCTCCTGCAACGACAAGGAATATACATCTTTTAACGCTCGTGGCGCACGACATAGTAGCGATGTGGCGGACGACCGACGGCCTCGAGGCAGGCATCCTCGCCGTGCGACCACAGGCGCAGTTCCTGCGAGGCCTTGGTGCGGCGCAGGCCCGTCAGCTGCATGTACTGGCTCACGGTGAGTGCCGAATGTTCCTGCAGGTGGTTCAGCGCCAGGTTGCGGCGCTCCTCCTCGCTATAGGGCGTGGGCATAGCCTCGCGGTTGCCCGAGTAGCGGTCGTGGATGGGGCGGCAGGCTGCCCGTGCACCACCCACCAGGCCCTTGTCGGGCACGAAGCGCACGGTGTCGAACACCACGTTGCGGGCGTTGTGCATAACCTCATCGCCCGTCTCGTCCTGCTCGCTCACGGGCATCTCGTCGCGCATGGTCAGCTGCGGGTGGAACACTCCGATGCCGTCAATCTTCACACTGTGGCCCTGAGCCAAAAAGGCAGGCAGGGCGTCGGCGATGTTCATCAGCATGCCCAGCAACTGGCCGCGAGACACTGCCGTGCGCTTGGCCACCTCCTGAATGAGCTCCTGTGTCGACACTTGCCGCGTTCCTACGAAACGAGGCTTCACAATCCTTTCTCCGTTGGCTGTTATGCCACCTACTTCCTGATAGATAAACTTACTTGTAACCATTGTAACATATATTTTTAAGTACTACTTTGCAAAGTATATTCATCGGCCGACGGCTATACAGCCATCATTCGATGCGCGTATAATCGGCGCCGACGTTTTTATATTCATCGGGCGGCGAATATAGAATACGACGTAACAAAGTTAATTATTCTCTGATAAAGTTGCAAATTTACCGTAGAATTCTATTATCTTTGCAGCGAAAATTCAGCAAAAACTCAACGAAATGAAAAAGAATCTCGACACCATCTGCATCCACGGCGGATGGAAGCCCTCGAAGGGCGAGCCCCAGCAGCTGCCCATCTACCAGAGCACCACCTTCAAATACGAAACGAGCGAGCAAATGGCCAAGCTCTTCGACCTGGAAGAAAGCGGATACTTCTACACCCGACTGGCCAACCCCACGGTGGACGCCGTGGCCAAGAAGATTAACGCGCTGGAGGGCGGCGTCGGCTGCGTGCTGACCAGCAGCGGGCAGGCAGCCAACTTCTATGCCGTGTTCAACATCTGCCAGGCCGGCGACCACTTCATCACCAGCAACAGCATCTACGGCGGCACCTACAATCTCTTCGGCGTGACGATGAAGAAGCTGGGCATCGAGTGCACCTTCGTCGACCCTGACTGGGACGACGAACGCATCGAGCGTGAGTTCCGCCCCAACACGAAATGCTTCTTCGGCGAGACCATATCGAACCCCGGTGGCAACGTGTTTGACATCGAGCGCTTCGCCCGCATGGCCCACCGACACGGCGTGCCCCTCATCGTCGACAACACCTTTGCAACGCCCATCAACTGCCGCCCCTTCGAATGGGGATGCGACATCGTGACACACTCCACAACGAAATACATGGACGGACACGCCACACAGGTGGGCGGAGCCATCGTCGACAGTGGCAACTTCGACTGGACGAAGCAGGCCGAAAAGTTCCCCTGCCTGTGCCAGCCCGATGAAAGCTACCACGGACTGACCTACACCACCGCTTTCGGCAAGGGGGCATACTCCACCAAACTCGTGGCACAGCTCATGCGCGACCTGGGCAGCATTCCCGGCCCGCAAAACGCATTCCTGCTCAACCTGGGACTGGAGACCCTGCACCTGCGCATGGCGCGACACTGCGAGAATGCACAGAAGGTGGCCGAATGGCTCGAGAAGAATCCGCGCGTGTCGTGGGTAAACTACGCCGGACTGCCCTCGAACAAGTACTACGCCCTGGCCCAGAAATACATGCCCAACGGCACCTGCGGCGTCATCGCCTTCGGGCTGAAGGGCACGCGTGAAGACGCCATCCGCTTCATGGACAACCTCGACTTCATCAGCATCGTCACCCACGTGGCCGACGCCCGCACCTGCGTGCTCCACCCCGCCAGCCACACCCACCGCCAGCTCTCCGACGAGCAACTGCGCGAGGCCGGCGTGGCCCCCGACCTGGTGCGCCTGTCCATCGGCATCGAGTCGGTCGACGACATCATCGCCGACCTCCAGCAGGCCATGGACAAGATGGGCTAAACGAAAGAAACACTGAACACAAAAAAAGAGTAGGCTGTGTCGCACATCACGACACAGCCTACTTACTTTTCATTATCGTCTGCCCTCCGTTGGGCAGGGTCTGTCAGGCGCTTACATCATGCCACCCATGCCGGGGTTGCCCATCGGCATCTCGGGCTTATCCTCCTTGGCATCACAGATGACGCACTCCGTGGTGAGGAACATGCCGGCAATAGAGGCTGCATTCTCCAGAGCCACACGAGCCACCTTGGCGGGGTCGATGATACCGCTTGCCTTCAGGTTCTCGTACTTATCGGCGCGAGCGTTGTAACCATAGTCGCCCTTGCCGTTGCGAACCTCGTTCACTACGACGCTGCCCTCAAGGCCGGCGTTCTCGACAATCTGACGCAGGGGCTCCTCGATGGCGCGACGGATAATCTGGATACCAGTCTGCTCGTCGTCGTTCTCGGCCTTCAGGGCCTCGAGCACCTTTTGAGCGCGGATGTAGGCTACACCGCCGCCGGGGATGATACCTTCCTCGATGGCTGCACGAGTGGCACACAGAGCATCGTCGACACGATCCTTCTTCTCCTTCATCTCAACCTCACTGGGTGCACCCACATAGAGCACTGCCACGCCACCTGCCAATTTGGCAAGACGCTCCTGCAGCTTCTCCTTGTCGTAGTCGCTCGTAGTGTTGGCTATCTCGTTCTTAATCTGGTTGATGCGGTCCTTGATGAGCTCGCTCTGGCCGTGGCCGTTGACGATGGTGGTGTTGTCCTTCGACACCGTCACCTTGTCACTCGAACCCAACATATCGATAGTAGCCTGTTCCAGCTTCAGACCCGTGTCCTCGCTGATTACCAGACCACCCGTCAGCGTGGCGATATCCTGCAGCATGGCCTTGCGGCGGTCACCAAAGCCAGGAGCCTTGACGGCGCAAATCTTCAGCTGCGTGCGCAGGCGGTTGACAACAAGCGTGGTCAGCGCCTCGCTCTCCACGTCCTCGGCAATGACGAGCAGGGGACGACCCGTCTGAACGGCGGGCTCCAGGATGGGCAGGAAGTCCTTCAGGTTAGAAATCTTCTTATCGTAGATGAGGATGTAGGGGTTCTCCATGACGCACTCCATCTTCTCGGTGTCGGTTACGAAGTAGGGCGACAGATAACCGCGATCGAACTGCATACCCTCTACAACGCCGATGGTGGTGTCGCGGCCCTTGGCCTCCTCGATAGTGATAACGCCATCCTTCGATACCTTAGACATGGCATCGGCCAGAAGCTTACCAATCTCGGGGTCGTTGTTGGCACTCACGGTGGCCACCTGCTCTATCTTCTGATAGTCGCTGCCCACCTGCTCCGACATCTCCTTGATTTCGCTCACAACGGCACCAACGGCCTTGTCGATACCACGCTTCAAGTCCATAGGGTTAGCGCCGGCAGCAACGTTACGCAAGCCCTCGCGCACAATAGCCTGAGCCAGCACGGTAGCAGTGGTCGTGCCATCACCGGCATCGTCGCCCGTCTTCGAGGCAACGCTCTTAACCAACTGGGCACCGGCATTCTGGAAAGCATCAGCCAGCTCTACCTCCTTGGCAACGGTGACACCATCCTTCGTTATCTGGGGTGCACCGAATTTCTTTTCGATAATCACGTTACGACCCTTGGGGCCAAGAGTCACCTTCACGGCATTTGCCAACTGGTCGACGCCCTGCTTCATCTGGTCGCGGGCCTCAAGATTAAATTTAATATCTTTTGCCATAATGCTTTAATTTTACAATTTTCAACTTTCAACGTTCAATTTATCTTATCCCAGGATTGCAACCACGTCGCTTTGGCGCATGATGAGGTACTTCTTGCCTTCCAGCTCAAGCTCCGTGCCGGCATACTTGCCGTAAAGCACCTGGTCGCCAACCTTCAGCACCATCTCTTCGTCCTTGGTGCCCTGGCCAACGGCCACGATTTCACCCTTCAGGGGCTTTTCCTTGGCGGTGTCGGGGATGATGATGCCGCCTACTGTCTTTGTTTCTGCAGGTGCGGGCTCGATGAGCACGCGGTCTGCCAATGGTTTAATGTTCATAATGCTATTGGTTTTATGTTGTACATGAATAATCTCACCTTATGTTCTACAAAGCGCGTGCCAAACCCGGCAGCGGGCAAAAGTTTTGCCGAAAGTCCCCCGCTACAGCACCACCCCTACCTTATTATATATATAAAGAATGAACCAAACGTTAGACTTTTTTCTGCCAAGCAGTACAAATATTCAGTGAATATTTCGTATCTTTGTCGCTATAAGTGCAAGAGCGCCATGGAAAACGAATCACGCTGGACACAGACTGCGGCCTACTTTGTCATATTCTTTGGAGTGTGGGCCGGATTGGCAGCCATCCCTCCCAAGGGAGGATACATGTGGGAACCCTGGACCATCAATATCCTGACCACGTCGTTCTTCACGCTCTTCGTCTACCTCACTGCCCACCTGGCCCGCACGGGACAAACATTTATCGGCATCATCGGCACAGCTGCCTTTATCGTATTCTTCTTCCCAGGCGAAGAAACGTTTTTCTACCGCGACCTCAATGCCCTCATCGAAATCTCGTCCCAGTGTATCGTGCCCTTTTTCATAACGCAATACACGCGAGTAAGCCAAAAGGAGTTCCAGCGCTGGTATTTCCTCATGCTCTTGATGGGCATATTCTGTAGCTACACCCACGACGGTATAACCATTCCGCTATGCTGCACTTTCGTATGGCTGGCATTCCAGCGGCGCGAGCGCTTCTTCCGGCAAGCCTGCTGGCCCATGGTGGTGGGTGTCATCATCGGCACGGGACTGAGCATCTGGCAGCGCCGCAACGACAGCCTGAACCTTGCCACCAACCTCGAGGCCATAAGTTCCGTCACCAGCATTGCCCTGCAGACGCTGTGGGAGACAAAGGTCTTTGTCCTCACCGTGCTGCTGACCGGCTACATGGCCTCGCAAAAGAAGGGCCGCAAGGATCTCCGCTACATCGTGCGACGCCACTACGTAATGGCCCTGTGCATGCTTTTCGCCCTGCTCACCATGCCCTTTGCCCCACTGGGCATCGACAATGCCGTGACGGGCGTGTGCTTCTTCTCCATGTTCTGGCTGCTTTTCCTTTGTCAGTATTTAGCTGAAAAATATCTTAAGCGTAAAATTTAAATTTCATGAAGGCATTTGAAAAGATTGAGGGCCTTATCGATGCCCCGTTTACTCCATTCAAAGAGAATGGCGACGTTAACCTTGAACCGATTCCTGCCTACGCGAAGATGTTGGCCAAGAACGGGCTGAAAGGCGTGTTCATCAACGGTTCGAGCGGCGAGGGCTACATGCTGACCAGCGAGGAACGCATGCAGATTGCCGAAGCATGGATGAAGGCTGCCCCGGAAGGCTTCAAGGTTATCGTGCACGTGGGCAGCTGCTGCGTCCGCGAAAGCCGCAGGTTGGCCGAGCACACCCAGAAGATTGGCGCCTGGGGTATCGGAGCCATGGCACCTCCATTCCCCAAGGTGGGCCGAATCGAGGAACTGGTGAAGTACTGCGAGGAAATAGCCTGCGGTGCGCCCGACCTACCCTTCTATTTCTACCACATCCCCGCCTTCAACGGAGCCTTCCTGCCCATGGTTGAGTTGCTGAAGGCCGTAGACGGACGCATCCCCAACTTCGCGGGCATCAAGTACACGTTCGAAAGCATCTACGAATACAACCAGTGCCGTCTGTATGGCGACGGGAAGTTCGACATGCTGCACGGACAGGACGAAACCATACTTCCCTCGCTGGCCATGGGTGGCGCTCGTGGCGGCATTGGCGGAACCACGAACTACAACGGCCGCTGTCTGGTTGGCATCATCGAAGCATGGAAGAATGGCGACCTGGAGAAGGCACGCAAACTGCAGAACTACGCCCAGGCCGTCATTAACGTCATCGTGCACTTCCGCGGCAACATCGTGGGCGGCAAGCGCATTATGAAGCTCATGGGACTCGACCTTGGTCCCAACCGCACCCCGTTCCAGAACGTCACGCCAGAGGAAGAAAAGCGCCTGAAGGCCGAACTCGACGCCATTGATTTCTGGAATCACTGCAACCATTTCTGAAGACCATGAGAAGAATAGCCCTTTTACTGTTATTCTTGCCCCTGCTGGCCTTCTCGCAAAAAGTTGAAGTATCCATCGAAGCCCTGCCGGCACACCATGTGGTTGGCGGTCAGGGCGTGGCAGCAGCCTTTGCCGGACAAACCGGGGGCATGATTACCATCGCCGGAGGTTGCAACTTCCCCGAGAACGCAGCCTCAGCCGATGCCGTAAAGAAATACTACGACAAGGTATGGTATCTCAATAAGAATCAATGGTTCGAACGTAAGGTCACCCTCCCTCAGCCGACAGCCTACGGAGCCAGCATAAACCTTTCGGGAGAGCAGATGTTGTGCATCGGCGGCAGCAATGGCAAGGAGAGCCTTTCCGACGTCTATCTGCTGACAAGCGAAGGGGTGGAAACGATGCCGTCGCTGCCCAAGGGCATCGACCAGGCAGCGGCAGCATTGGCCGGCGACGGCGCCATCTACCTCGTGGGCGGACAATCTGACGGAACGCCGCAAATGGAGGTCTTCCGACTGAATTTCGACAACGGAAAGCCTGCTGCACAATGGGAAGTTGTTTCTGTCCTGCCCGGACAGGCCAGGCTGCAGCCCACGGCCGTGGTGCAGACCAACGGCCTCGACCACTCGCTCTACGTCTTTGGCGGCTACGACCCAACGACGGGCCAAATTGCCGACAAGACGCTGGAACTGAACCTGAAGACAATGCAGTGGAAGAATCATCCTGACAGCAAGGCCACGGCAGGCATGACGGCGGTCGCCTCAGGATACAGCCACGTCCTCCTCTTCGGCGGTGTCAACAAGGAGGTGTTCGAGAAGGCCGTTGCCGGTGAATTCGGCGACGACTACCTCACTCACCCGGCTACATGGTATCGCTTCAACCCCGACGTGCTGGTTTACCACACCATCACCGACTCATGGTATGCCATCCCCGGCAACTCGCTTCTGGCGCGTGCCGGCGCCGGTCTGGTGCAGATTGGTAACAGCTACGTGCAAATCGACGGCGAGAGCAAGCCCGGCATCCGCGCTACGGAAGTCATGAAGGTAAGTTTCGACAAGGAGACCCACTTCGGCACACTCAACTGGATTGTGCTGGTGTTCTATCTGGTCTCTATGTTGGGACTGGGCGTCTACTTCATGCGCCGCGAGAGTGGTTCCGACGACTTCTTCCGTGGCGGCGGCCGCATTCCCTGGTGGGCTGCCGGTATCAGCATCTACGCCACCATGCTCTCGGCCATCACCTACATGACCATCCCCGCCAAAGCCTATGCCACGAACTGGACATACTATCCGATGCTCGTCTGCATACTGCTTGTGAGCTGGCCCGTGGTCAAGTACTACCTGCCCTACTTCCGCAAGCTGAACATCACCTCGGCCTACGAGTATCTGGAGCTGCGATTCAACGCCTTCACTCGTCTGATGGCCTCCAGCCTCTTCATTATCTTCATGGTGGCCCGCATGGCACTGGTGCTCTACCTGCCTTCGCTGGCGCTGACGGCCGTCACGGGCATCGACATCTACATCTGCATCATACTGATGGGCGTCATCACGATTATCTATTGCACGATGGGCGGCGTGGAAGCTGTCATCTGGGGCGATGTCATCCAGGGCATCATTCTGGTGGGCGGTGCCTTCATGGCTGCGGCCTACCTGTGGGGCAACACTGAGGGCGGTTTCTCGGGAGCCCTGCAATTGGCGCTTGACAACGACAAGTTGCGCCTCTTCGAGTGGAGTTGGGACTACCGGCGCGTCACCTTCTGGGTGGCCATCCTTGGTGGTGGCATTGCCAACAACCTCATCTCTTACACCTCGGACCAGACCGTCATCCAGCGCTACCTGACCACAAAGGACGTGGCCAGCGCCAAGCAGGGCATCTGGATGAACGGATTCATGAGCGTGTTCATCAGCGTTGTCTTCTACTTCATCGGCACGGGTCTCTACACCTTCTTCAAGACCCACCCGGCAGAACTCGACTTCACCATGGCCAAGGGCGATGCCATCTTCCCCTTCTTCATGATGAGCCAGATGCCGCAGGGCATTGCCGGACTGCTCATTGCCGCCATCTTTGCCGCCACGATGTCGACCATCTCGGCCAATATCAACTCGGTGTCGACGGCCTTCAGTATTGACTTCTGGAAGCGTTTCCGCCCGCAGACCTCAGAACAGGAAATGCTGCGCGTGGCACGCATCACGTGTGTTATCAGCGGATTCATCGGCGTGGGCATTGCCATCCTGATGGCCACCTGGAACATCGTGTCGCTGCTCGACTACTTCAACACCATCCTCGGACTGCTCACCAGCGGGCTGGGTGGACTGTTCTTCATGGGCCTGTTCCTGAAGCGCATCAACGGCATCGACGCGCTCACGGGTTTCCTCGTGGGCGAGATTGTCGTGCTCTACCTACAGTTCTTCATTCCCGAAGAGGTGCGCCCGTCGTTCATGCTGTTTGGTTTCATCGGCATGGTTGTGAGCATACTCGTCGGCTGGCTGATGTCGCTGTTCCACAAACAGGCAGAAGCCAAGGCGTAATATCTCCACATCCCCTAACGCTACAGACAGAAAAAGAGCCCGCACGAAGCAGGCTCTTTTATTTTTTGCAGGCGAAAAAGGCGCGCTTGCCTTAAGCCTGATGAACGGTGAGCTGTGGGAAGGGGAAGCTGATGCCCTGCTTGTTGAACTCGGCATAGATAGCTTCCTGAGTGTCGAAGAACACGCCCCAATAGTTGGCAGAATCAACCCACAGGCGAACGGTGAGGTCAACGCTGCTCGCCGACATTGCCGAAAGGGCCACGAAGGGTGCGGGTTCCTTCAGCACACGGCTATCACGGGCAAAAAGGTCGGCCAGCACTTTCTTCACGCGCTCCAGGTCCTGACCATACTCAACGCTGACGGTGAGGTCGACACGGCGCTGCGGCTCGCGGCTGAAGTTGGTAACCGTTCCACTGCTGAGGGCGCCATTGGGTAGGTAGATAACCTTGTTGTCGACGGTCTTCATCACGGTGTTGAAGATAAGGATTTCGCTTACCGTACCCTCAAAGCCTTGCGCTGCGATGTAGTCGCCCACCCGGAAGGGCTTCAGCAGCAGGATGATAAGTCCACCGGCAAAGTTCGACAGATTGCCGCTCAGGGCCATACCGGCAGCCACACCGAAGGATGCGAGCAGAGCTGCAAACGAGGTGGTGTTTACGCCCAGGGCGCTCACGACGGCAATCAGCAACAGCACGGTGAGCATGATGTTGACAAACGACTTCAGGAAGCTTTTAATCGAGGGGTCGAGGTTGCGACGGTCGAGCGCATTGCTCAACACACGGTTGATTAGGCCAACGACGAAGCGACCCACAATGTAAATGATAACGGCCACAAGGATGGTCTTTCCGGCCTCGACACAGAACGTCAGCGCCTGCTGCAGGAACTGCGTCAGATAGCTCACGTCGCCATGAGCCAGGCCTTCGACGGCCTCCTTCGTTCCTTTCACAACTTTTTCCACTGCCACGCTGTCGGCAGGAGCAGCTTGCAAGAAATTCATCATAGTTTCAATAGTTTAAGAGTTAAGTACTTAAATGACAATTTGATGTGAGATAAAACAGATTTGACGCAAAGGTACACATTAATTACAAATTTTTGTACACTTATTAAAATAAAGTTGTATATTTGTCACATCGAACATCATCACCACGTAGCACATTCCCCAAATACCTCACCATCATGTTTCTCTTAGGTTATGACATCGGCAGTAGCTCCGTGAAAGCCGCACTCGTGGAGACCCAGACGGGGCGAATTGCCGCCTCGGCGTTCTACCCCAGACGCGAAATGCCCATCGCTGCCCCGCGAGCTGACTGGGCAGAACAGGACCCCGCCATGTGGTGGGACAACCTGCGGCTGGCCACGGCCGACGTCATGCAGCAGGCGCAAGCCAAAGCTGCCGACATCGAAGCTATCGGTATCAGTTATCAGATGCACGGACTGGTGTGCGTCGACAAGGCCGGAAAGCCGCTACGACCGGCCATTATCTGGTGCGACAGTCGCGCCGTGCCACTCGGCGAACGGGCAATGAGCGACCTGGGTCCCGACTACTGCCTGGGTCACCTGCTGAACTCGCCCGGCAACTTCACTGCATCGAAACTCGCATGGGTCAGGAAGAACGAACCGCATATATATAATAAGCTATACCACTTCATGCTGCCCGGCGACTACATCGCCCTGCTCCTGACCGGCGAAATGACAACGACCGTGAGCGGACTGTCGGAGGGCATATTATGGGACTTCCGCGAAAACAGCATCGCCAGCCGCCTCATCCAATACTATGGCATCGACCCCGCCATGCCCTGCAACCTGGTGCCCACATTCGGGCTGCAAGGACAGTTGCGCAACGAAGCAGCACGTGAGTTGGGCCTGCAGCCGGGAACGCCCGTCACTTACCGCAGCGGCGACCAGCCAAACAATGCCCTGTCGCTGGGCGTGATGAATCCTGGACAAGTGGCTGCCACCGCCGGCACCAGCGGAGTCGTCTACGGAATTCTCGACAAAATAAACTACGACCCGAAGAGCCGCGTCAACACCTTTGCCCACGTCAACCACACTGCAGCCGACCCACGTCTGGGTGTGCTGCTCTGCATCAACGGCACCGGATGTCTCAACAGTTGGATGCATCACAACGTGGCCTCCGAACTCTCATACAGCCAAATGAACGACGCTGCCATGCAAACGCCCATCGGTGCCGACGGACTGGTCGTGCTCCCCTTCGGCAACGGCAGCGAACGCATGCTCGAAAACCGCAACCCTGGATGCAGCATCCACGGACTGAACTTCAACCACCACACCCAGGCTCACATACTGCGGGCCGAGCAGGAAGGCATTGCCTTCGCCTTTGCCTACGGCATGGAGATTATGGCCGAGATGGGCATGGAAATCAAGACCATACGCGCTGGACAGGCTAACCTGTTCCTTTCCCCACTCTTCCGTCAGGCCATTGCCGACACGACGGGTGCCAGCATCGAACTCTGTAACACCGACGGGGCAGCCGGAGCCGCACGCGGAGCTGGCATTGGCGCCGGCATCTACCGCAACACGGAGGAAGCCATGCAAACCCTGCGCATCGTCGACACCATCCGACCCCAGCAAACCGAAGCCTACCGCGAGGCCTACGCACACTGGAAACACTACCTCTAACGACAAACATGGAACCTTAAACATAAAAAACTATGAAACAGTATTTCGAAAACATCGGTAAGATTCCCTTCGAGGGAGCAGGAAGCAAGAACCCCATGGCTTTCCACTACTACGAACCCGAGCGCGTGGTGATGGGCAAGAAGATGAAAGACTGGCTGCGATTCGCCATGGCTTGGTGGCACACACTATGCGCCGAGGGCAGCGACCAGTTTGGCCCCGGTACGAAGTCATTCCCCTGGAATGACGCTGCCGACCCCGTCGAAGCTGCCAAACACAAGGTTGACGCCGGCTTCGAGTTTATGCAAAAGATGGGCATCCAATACTACTGCTTCCACGACGTAGACCTCTGCGCCGAGGCCGATACAGTAGAGGCCTACGAGAAGAACCTCAAGGAAATCGTTGCATACCTGAAGCAAAAGCAAGCCGAAACGGGCATCAAACTCCTTTGGGGCACGGCCAACGTGTTTGGACACAAAAGATACATGAACGGAGCCTCTACTAACCCCGACTTTGACGTTGTGGCACGCGCCATCGTTCAAATCAAAAACGCCATCGACGCTACCATCGAACTGGGCGGCGAGAACTACGTATTCTGGGGCGGCCGCGAAGGATACATGAGCCTACTGAACACCGACATGAAGCGCGAAAAGCAACACATGGCCACCATGTTGCGCATGGCTCGTGACTATGCCCGCGCCAAAGGATTCAAAGGCACGTTCCTCATCGAGCCCAAACCCATGGAGCCCACAAAGCACCAGTATGACGTCGACACCGAAACCGTCATCGGGTTCCTGCGTGCCAACGGACTGGACAAAGACTTCAAGGTGAACATCGAGGTGAACCATGCCACACTGGCCGGACACACCTTTGAGCACGAACTGGCATGCGCCGTTGATGCCGGCCTACTGGGCAGCATCGATGCCAACCGCGGAGACTACCAGAACGGATGGGATACCGACCAATTCCCCATCGACCACTTCGAACTCGTTCAGGCCATGATGCAGATAATACGCAACGGCGGACTTGGCACTGGCGGCACCAACTTCGACGCGAAGACACGCCGCAACAGCACCGACCTCGAGGACATCTTTATCGCACACATCAGCGGCATGGATGCCATGGCCAAGGCCCTGCTCAGCGCTGCCGACCTGCTCGAAAACAGCCCCATACCCGCCATGGTGAAGGAGCGCTATGCCTCATTCGACACTGGCCTGGGCAAGAAATTCGAAGAGGGCCAGATGAGCTTCGAGGAAGCCTATGCACATGGCAAAGCAGTGGGCGAGCCTAAGCAGACAAGCGGCAAGCAAGAACTCTACGAGGCCATCGTGGCCATGTACTGACCAATCGAGTGAAGCAGGAAAGCGTTATATTCAAAAACCGTTATCACCTTCCACCTGTACCGAAGGCCAGTTGACGAGGTATAGCGTTTCCGTTGCACGGGTCAGGGCTGTATATAGCCAACGGAAATAGTCGGGCGACAACATGTCGCGAGTGACATAACCTTGGTCAACGAATACCCGTTTCCACTGTCCGCCTTGTGCCTTGTGGCAGGTGATGGCATAGGAATACTTTATTTGGAGGGCATTGTAATAGATGTCCTCCTTTATTTTTTTCATCAGGTCGCGCCGGTTCGTAATTCCTGGGTAATCGGCGCAGACGGCATTAAACAGGGCTGATTGCTGTTCTTGGGTAAGTGCCGGGGCTTCGCTTTGCAAGGTGTCGAGCAGAACCGTCGTTTCCAGTTCCATGTCGTCGAAGTCGGGGAACCGGAGCGTGGCATCCACAAATCGGAAGCCATAGAGCGTTCGTTCGTTACGGTAACGCCGCACAACGCAAACATCGCCGTTGGCTATGAAGTCTGTTGATTTCTCGTCATCGGTTTGGCTGGCCCAATAGTAGTTATTCTTGACCACGATGAGTTGGTCGCCCGCGGTCAGTTCATCCTCATACATCAGAATCCGGCTTCGTATTCCATTATTAAAGAGGTTGGCGCGACGGTTACTTCGGGTCACCACAATTGTATCGTCTGTGCCACAACGATAGTAACTCTCCTCCAGCAACTCTATCAAGTCCTCGCCTGGGACAACCTTGACATCCGGGAAACCTTGCACCTTAAAACGCGGGAATTTCGCCATTTCATCGGTGGATATCAGGCGTCGAAGCATCGTTGCATTCCACAGGATTCCAGACTCTTCGATTTGGCGAACGACCTGAGTTAGCCTGGCCTGGCAGACCTCCAACCCGTATCCGGCCAAAGCGACTTCACTCAAAGCGGGGCTCAACTCCTCGCCCACGGGAGGTAACTGGGCCGAGTCGCCCACCAACATCAGTCTGCAGCCTTCGCCAGAGTATACGTAATGGATAAGGTCGTCAAGCAGACGGCCCGTGCCAAACATCCGCCCCGAAACACCTTCGTTGCTTATCATCGAAGCCTCATCCACGATAAACAACGTATGTTTGTGATTATTGTAATTAGCCTGAAAGTTCGTTATCTCTGCCGAGAATGTCTTCTGGCGATAGATTTTCTTATGTATTGTGTAGGCCACATGCCCAGCATGCAGGGCAAAGACCTTTGCCGCACGTCCCGTAGGGGCCAACAGCACGACAGGACGATGCAGGGCGTGCAAGGACTTCACCAATGCTCCCACAAGCGAAGTCTTACCCGTTCCGGCATAGCCTCGAAGCAGAAACACCTCGTCCCGCTTCGGCGATGTAAGGAAATCACACCAACGCACTACAACATCGAGTTGTTCGGGCGTTGCCTCGTAAGGAAATTTCGCAAGGATAAAGTCGGCTAATTCATCTTTTATTGCCATCTTTAAGTAAAAAGTAGCACAAATTGTGGGTAATTCAATTATTTTATTTTACATTTGCATGACGAAAGGTGCGAAAGTACCTAAACGATATGCTAAATTACAAATAAAAATTTAAATAACATCATGAAAAAGCTAATTAATGTAGTTTTAGGCATCTGTGCGCTGGCAATGTTGTTTATTTGCTATCGCAGCATTGCCGACCAGCAAAATTTCGACAGAGAAGTGGCACAGCGCGAGAACGACGTGAAGACACGCCTGCTCGAAATCAGGGATGCTCAGAATGCCTACAAGGAGCAACATCCCGACATCGGTTTCTGTGCCGACTGGGACACCCTGATTGAATGGGTTAAGGTTGCCAAGCTCCCCACCATCATCAAGTTAGGAGTGCTCACCGAAGAGCAAATGGAGAAGGGACTCACCGAGGCTAAGGCTGCTGCCATCGTGGCACGCGGCAACGCTGCCGAGATTGCCGCCAACGGACTTCAGAACTTCCGTCGCGACACCACATGGGTTTCTCTCATCGATTCTCTCTACTACAACAACCCTGCCCGCGTTAAATACTATCAAGAAAGAGGTAGCGAATTCAACCCCGACGAATTGTGCTATATCCCCCACTCCGATGCAACAGGTGGCGAGAAGAAGAAGTTCGACCTCATTGCTATCTGGATTAAGACCAAGTCCGACGCTCTCATCCCCGTTATGGAGTGCAGCGCCACCTTCGACACCTACCTGATTGGTGACACGAAACAGTGGTCACGTGAGTGCGCTAACAAGAATGAAATCGCCGAAGGCATGGGCAACTTCCCCGGTCTGAAGATTGGTGAAGCCGGCCTGAACTGGAACAACAATGCTGGTAACTGGGAATAAGAAGTATACTGAACAAGAATTATCCATCCGGATTTATTCGGATGGATTTTCTTTTTACACTCCGCATAGCCAAAAGGATGTGAAGGTAAAGAAGGGCGAAACACTTAACGACGTGTTGGAAGAAGCCTTTAGGACCAATGCCCTCCTGCGCCCCGACTATGACGAAGTGCACATCTATGCCGACTACTCCTCGACGCGCATCCCTCTTGACGAGTTTCGCAGCGAAGAGGCGCAGGCGCTCTACCGCCTGACCTTCGGCAAGGACAGCCTGCAAGGGATGAACATGCACTACGAGATGCTTCCCGCCCTGGAAGTAATCGAAGTGTTCGTCGTTGATGTAGAAATCGAAGCAACCATTCTGCGTCACTATCCCCACGCATCCATCCACAGCTACTTTGGCCAGTTGATGAACAAAATGCTGAGCAAAGATAAGCGTCAAAGGGGGACCGAGAAACGGCTGTATGTCCACAGCAACGGCTCGCAACTGTTCATGTTCACCTACGAAAACGGGAAGCTGCAGTTTGCCAACTCCTTCGAGGCCACAACCCTCAGCAACCAGCTCTACTTCCTTCTTTACGTATGGAAACAGTTGGGTATGGATCAACGTAATGATGTTTGCATGCTTCTGTCGAAAGACAAGACACTGGAAGCAGAATTAAGGAAATACATAACTCACACCGTATGCGCATAATCACGGGTAAATACAAGGGGCGCCACTTCGAGGTACCTCGTTCCTTCAAGGCACGTCCGACCACCGACTTTGCCAAGGAAAACCTTTTCAACGTGCTTCGCGGCTACACCGACTTCGAAGGCGCGACTGCCCTCGACCTCTTTGCCGGAACGGGCAGCATCACCTTGGAACTGCTCTCTCGGGGCTGCGAGCGTGTGGTTTGTGTCGAGAAAGACCCTTTCCACTATCGTGTCATCGAGGAGTTTCTCTACCGTTTGAAGGACGAAAATGCCCTTCCCGTCCGAGGCGATGTATTCAAGTTCCTGAATTCCACCCACGAGCAGTTCGACATCATCTTTGCCGACCCGCCATACACGCTCCCCAATATCCCCGACCTGCCCGACCTTGTGCTTGAGCGCAACTTGTTGCGCGAGGACGGAGTGTTTGTGCTTGAACACGGAAAAAGGGACGACTTCAAGAGCCATCCCCGTTTCGTTGAGCAACGTGCCTACGGCAGCGTCAATTTCTCATTCTTCCAATAACCTTTTTAGAAGAACGGGCGTCCGCCACCGCCACGTCCGCCAGGACCGCGGCCACCGCCGGGGCCTCCGAAACCGCCGGGCATTTGTCCGCGCGCTTCCTTATTTCCTAAAAGATTCAGGCTATATATCACGTGCACCATCACATAGCTGTTGATGGCGTTGGTCCACGTGTCGCTGCGCATGATGGCCGAGATGTTACGACTGATGTTCGAGCGTTGGCGAAGAATGTCGTACCACTGCACGCTGATGGTCAGGTCTTGATTCTTAATCCACTTCTTCAGGTTTTGGCTCAACTGAGCATTCCACACCAATTCATCGGTGTTCATCGACTCGTCGCTGTAGCCACGGCGACTCTGCTGACTGATATCGGTGGCAAGGGACATTAACCAAGGGAACGTGATATTGAAGTTACCACCGTAGTTAAAAGTCCAGCTGTCGATGTTTGCGCTCGCCTGCATTTCGTTTCGTGCGTGCTGGTAGTTAAAGCCGCTGTTAAGTCCTATTTCGAACGTGCCGTCCTTCTTGAAGTCGCTTCGGAAGTTGAGGCGCAGGTTATCACTGATACTCGTGTTCTTTGTCGTCGTCTTCTGTAGCCTTACCTGACGGAATACCTTATCCATATCCACTACCGAGGGATTGTCGTCGCGGTAGATGCTTGTCCAAGTTGAGCCGTCGGAGTTACTGCTCAGATAGCCCACGTGGTTGTCGTAGTTAACATTGGCAAAGTTCATTAAGTTGAGTTTCTTTTTCTTGTCCAATGCCGTATTGAACATGACGGAAGTGCCCAGGTTCCAATTGCCGTTGATGTTCATAGGGCGGGTGTATCGCGTTCCTGTCTGCGTGTCGTAGATGGTGGCCGTGGATATGCTATTCTTCGTATTGTTGTATCGTGCGTTAAGCATCCATCCGCGCTGTTTGTCGGCATTGTAACCGTTGTAGAAGGCAAAGAAGTTGTTGGCCCACGAAGAGCGCAGCCCGGCGTTACCCGTCGAAATGTTCAACGGGTCGCTTGAGTCGGTCACTTCCAGCAGGTTGGTCATCGAGGGCTGCGACATTCGTGCATTGTAACGCAAGTTCAACTGACTGGTGTTTGATATCTTCCAGCGCATGTTCACACGTGGTGCCCAGTTGAAGGTATGACGCACGACCGTGGTGTCGAGGCGATTCTTCTGATAGTCCATGTGGGTAGTTTGCGGCTGCAGGCTGACGCCAGCGTTCAGTCGGAGTTCACGGCTGTTCTCAAACTTGCGGTTGTAGCGGGCCATCAGCGAGGCATTGTGGTTGTACTCGCGATAGGTTGCGTACTGCGAGTTTTCGATATTCTTGATGTAGTCCAGCGTATCAAGGCCCGGTATGTAGCCCAGATAGATCTGCTCGGCAGTGTAGTATCCGGCGTATCGGGGGTTAGTGAGCAACGAGTCGATGCTGTACATCGAGCGATCGTTGTCAGAATAGCGGTATTGCATCTGGTAGCTGGCCTGCAGGTTCAGGTTCTTAGTAATAGGCTCCGTGTAGCTGAGCCTGCCCTGCACGTTATATGAGGTCGAGGGCGACAGGTTATACTGGTTAGTGAACTTCTGCTTCTTCGCAGGGTCGGTCTCCTGGTAGTAGTTGATAACAGAGCGGCTCCACGATGTATTGTCGGAGTTCGAGTAGCGTCCGCCGGCGTTCAGCGTAATGTTTCTTCCTGGTTTCTGCAACCGGCGGTTCATCTGCAGGTCGGCATCGAAGTTGGTCGAGTTACCTTCGTTCTTGGTTTGGCGGTCGTTGTCGTTCACGGTAATCTGGTCGCGCACGGTCACGTTCTCTGCCAGGTTGTATTCCGCCACGTTCTGGGTGCCCACCTTGTGCAGTTTCAGCGGGTCTGAGAAGTATTCGTAGGGGTCCTCGTTGAAGGTTGCGCTCATGCTGTTTCCGTGCCCGTTCGACCACGAATAGGAGAAGTTAGGGCGGAACATGAGGTTCGTCATCGAGTCGGGCTGCCACTCCAGTCGCAGGTTGGCGTTCAGGTTACGGCTGGTGCTGATGCTGTTGTTGCGGGAGTTGGCAAAGGTGCTTGTCGTTCCATCGAGGAACATCTCGGTGTTCGAGCGCGTCTGCACGTCGTTTTTCCGATGACTGTAGCGCACGTTACCGCCAATCTCAAGGAATCCGGCCTCGTTCTCCTTCTTGTCGTTCTCCCAGGCGATGTTGGCGCCATACATGTCGCTGGTCGTGATGCCCTGGCCGCCGCCACCGCCCCAGCCGCGTCCTCCACCGCCGGGGAACGAGTTGTCGTTCACGTTGTTTCGGCTACCGATAAGCGTCACCTGCATGTGATCCGTGTAACGGCTTATGTTAGCCTTGGCCGTATATCGGTCCTCAGTGCCGTAGCCCAGGTCGGCGTTGATGAGCCATCCCTCCTTCATGCCCTTCTTGACGGTCAGGTCGAGCACGGTCTCCTCCTCTCCGTCGTCGATGCCGGTGATGCGGCTGTAGTCGCTCTTCTTGTCGTACGACTTAACCTTCTCTACCATCTTCGTGGGTATGTTCTTCAGGGCCATCTTGGTGTCGTTGGCAAAGAATTCCTTGCCTCCGACCATGATTTTCGATACCGTCTTACCATTTATCTTCACCGTCCCGTCGTCCTCAATCTCGGCTCCAGGCAGTTTGCGTATGAGTTCCTCAAGGTTCGAGCCCTCGGGAACGCGGAAGGCCCCGGCGTTGTAAATAAACGTGTCTTCCTTCATCTCCACCTGAGCCAACTGGGCCGTCACCTGTGCCTCCTTCATCATCTTGGCATCTTCCTCCAGGGTCACCGTGCCCAAGTCCAATCCCTTCTGGCTACGGCTCAGCGTTACGGTTTTCCACTGCGTCACATAGCCCATGTAGGATATGCGCAACAGATAGGTTCCATACTTCGACACGGGCAGGGTCACCCGCCCTTCGGTATCACTGACCACGCCGGTCACCTGTGTACTATCTTTCTGGTTGAGCAGCACAACGGCCGCACCCGGCAGTGGCTCTCCCAGCCCGCCGTCCATAATCGTTCCCTTCACGGTTGCCTTCTGCGCCATCGCCATCAGTGAACACACCATCAGCAGCAGGCACGCTGTCATTCTCTTCATCGTCTCTCAGAATATCTTATTTATATATGTTGTATCCACGCATCCTATGACCCCCCAATCGGGTCATGGTTTAATGTCTAAATTACAAAGTTTCAACATTTAGCCACCTACATTAAACTTTTTTCGTAACTTTACCCACATGAAGAAGAACATCTTACTACTATCCCTGCTTCTCTGCCACGTTCCGTTCGCTGCAGGCCAAGCCGCAAGCGCCGACGATGAAGCATTTCTCGACACCACGTATCAAACCCTTCAGGACAAACTCCTGCCCCGTGCCAAGTGGAAGCGCAGCGACATAGCCTCCGTGCCTAAGTTTGGCGGATACGTCATTGGCTCCTATAAATACAACAGTCTGACGGGCGAGCACGGCGGCGAAGGCTTCGGGCTGCGGCTCGTGCGCGTCTACGTCGACGGAACTATCATGAAGGACTTTAAGTACCGACTGCAGGTGGAACTCAACGGCACACCCCACGTCAAGGATGCCTACGTGAGCTGGAGCCACTGGAAAGAACTGGAAGTGAAGATGGGCGAATTCAAGCGATGCTTCACCTTCGAGAATCCCTACAATCCCTGGGACGTGGGCACGGGCGACTATAGCCAGCTCACCAAGAAGTTCTCGGGCTCTGGCGACCGCGTGGGCGAAGCCAGCATGGGCGGCCGCGACCTGGGGCTCCAGGTATCGGGCGACGTCTTCCGCAGCCGCCGCGACGGCCATCCCCAACTCCACTACGGTGTGGCCATCATGAACGGACAAGGCATCAACCGCCGCGACCAGAACCGCCACAAAGACTTCCTCGGAACCCTCCAGTGGAGCCCCGTGCGCGACCTTTGGATAGGCGCCTTTGGCTGGCTTGGCAGCTGGAAGGACGACAAAAACGTCACCGTCGACCGCAACCGCTACAGCGTGGGCATGAAATACGAAGGCAGCAAGAACAACTGGAGCGCACGAGCCGAATATGCTCGCTCCTACGGCCACAAGGCCTCCGACTACGTGGCAGCCACCGCCACCCGTCCGTTCACGTGGAAAGGCGGTCGCAACGCCGATGCCTGGTACGTCACCCTTGGCGTTCCCGTATGGCGATGGATAAAAGTCTACGGCAAGTACGACACCTATCGCGACTATGCCACCACGGCCTCCACGCACACCATCTACAGCCTCGCGGCCAACCTGCTGCCCCACAAGAACCTCAAGCTGCAGCTTCAGTACAACTACCACGACGACCGCACCGCTGCCCAGCGCCACTACCACAACGCCTGGGTCCAGGCCTACGTCCGCTTCTAACCATCCAATAAGAGTAGCCCCCGACCTTGTCTGGTCGG
>CALZQV010000012.1 GCA_945828295.1 uncultured Prevotellaceae bacterium
CCTACGTCCGCTTCTAACCACCACGCCTAAGAAATAAAAGAATGGGGCGCCCCTCATGGAGCGTCCCATTCTTTTATTGTGCCGGCGTTCCTATAATATATATTAGGAACGCACGTGTGCACGCGGATGTGCGCGGGCAGAAGGGGTTACTTCTGCTCCTCGGTCTCTTCAATCTTGCGACCCATGACGAGGTAGGCCACGGGGGCAGCCACGAACATGGATGAGAAGGTGCCGAAGATGACACCCAGAATCATGGCGAAGGAGAACGAGATGATGCTGCCAGCGCCCTTGAATGCCAGACCAATCACGAAGATTACGGCCAGCACGATGAAGGTGCTGACAGAGGTGTTGATGGTACGGTTGAGGGTGGCGTTCAGCGAGTCGTTGAACAGGCGCTGACGGTCGCGCTTGGGATAGAGGGTGATGTTCTCACGGATACGGTCGAAGACAACCACCTTATCGTTGATGGAGTAACCGATAGCGGTAAGGATGGCACCGATGAAGGTCTGGTCGATTTCGAGTGAGAAGGGAACGAAGCCCCACAGGATGGCATAGGCACCCAGGATGACGATGATGTCAGTAATCAGGGCTACGATGGCACCAACCGAAAATGCCCAGTTGCGGAAGCGGAAGAGGATGTAGAGGAAGATGGCGATGAAGGCGTATGTAACGGCCCACATGGCACCCTTGGTGATATCCTCAGCCACAGAGGGGCCTACCTTCTGGCTGCTGATGATAGAGCCACCGTCGCGCACGTCGCGGTTGATGAAGGTCTCCAGTTCGAGGTCGCTGGCCAGCAGACCGGCATCCTGCAGTGTGTGGAAGAGTTTCTCCTCCAGCTCGCTGTCGACTTCCACGCCGTCCTCGTCGATGCGGTAGTTGGTTGAGATACGGATGGTTTGTCCGTCGGTACCGATGGCGATGGCCGAGGTGTTGCTCTCGGGGAATGCCTCGGAGAGCAGACCGCGAACATCCTCGGGCTGAACCTGCTTGTCGAAGGTTACCACAAAGTTGCGGCCGCCCGTGAAGTCGATGCTCTTGCTGAAGCCACGGCCAAAGACGGCAACGAGGCAGATGACAGCGATGGTGCCGAAGACGCAGAAGCTCTTCTTATAGTTCGACATGAACTTGTACTGGGGGTTCTTGAACGAGATGCGGTTGCCCAGGGCGGTCTTGAAGGTGAGGTCCTGCCACTTGTCGTTCTCCATCTTCCAGGTGTACCACACGCGAGTGAGGAACACGGCTGTGAAGAAGCTGACGAGCACGCCGATGATGAGCGTGGTGGCGAAGCCGCGGATAGGTCCTGTACCGAAATAGTAGAGGATGATACCGGTGATGATGGTCGTGAGGTTAGAGTCGAAGATGGCGCTGAAGGCATTGCTGTAACCTGCCTCGAGAGCCTCGCGCAAGCGCTTGCCGGTCCTCATTTCTTCCTTCGTGCGCTCGTAGATGAGCACGTTGGCATCGACGGCCATACCCAGGGTGAGCACCATACCGGCGATACCACTCATGGTGAGCGCAGCCTGGAACGAGGTGAGGATACCCACGGTGAAGAACAGGTTGAAGAGCAGTGCGCAGTTGGCCACCATACCAGCCTTGAAGCCGTACATGGCAATCATGTAGAACATCAGGATGATGAAGGCGAGAACGGCGCTGTAGATACCCATGCGGATAGACTCGGCACCCAGTGTGGGACCGACGATTTCCTCGCTGACGATGTGTGCGGGAGCGGGCATCTTACCCGACTGCAGCACGTTGGCCAGGTCCTTTGTCTCCTCGGCAGTGAAGCTACCCGAGATTTCAGAGCTTCCACCGGTGATTTCACCTTTTACGTTGGGGGCGCTGTATACGTTGTCGTCGAGCACGATGGCGATGCAGCGGTTAACGTTCAGCTTGGTGAGCTGAGCCCAGCGGCGGGCACCCTCGATATTCATCTTCATGTTTACGCAGGGACGGCCCATCTGGTCGTAAGAGTCGCTGGCGTCGGTGATGACGTCGCCCTCGAGGGGGGCACGGCCGTCGCGCTCTGTCACGCGGATGGCATAGAGGTAGTAGTAGTCGGCACCGTCAGCGTCGTTGATACCCTTCACGCCCCACTTCAGACGCAGGTCGCCGGGCAGTGCAGCCTTGGCCTCGGGAGTCTCGAAGAGGGCTGAGATGGCCTCGAGGTCGCGCTTGTGGGCGATACCTACCACGCAACCCTGGCTGGGCTGCACCTGGAGGCGAGCCAACAGGGGGTGCTCCTTGAGGGCCTTTTCGCGGTCGACGGGAGCCTGGGCAGCGGCAGCCTTCTCGCCGTGGAGAGCGGCAGCCAGGTCACCCTTGGCCTCGGCCTTGGCGGTGTCGGCCTCAGTCTCGGCAGCAGCTTCTGCAGCCTGCTCGGCCGTCTGCGTTGTGTCGGCCTCTTCGCCACTGACGTTGGCAGCAGCCAGACGGCTGTCGAGGTCGTAGAGGGTCTGATAAACTTCCTCGGCGTTGTAGGTCTCCCAGAACTCCAGGTTGGCGCTACCCTGCAACAGCTTGCGGACACGCTCAGGCTCCTTCACACCAGGCATTTCCACCATGATGCGGCCTTCCTGACCCTCGAGGGCCTGGATGTTGGGCTGAACGACGCCGAAGCGGTCGATACGTGTGCGGAGCACGTTGTAAGAGTTGTTGATGGCGGCCTTCACCTCCTCGCGCAGCACGTTCTCAACCTGCTTGTCGGTGCTCTTGGTAGACACCTTGTCGCGCAGTTGCTGTGTGGCGAAGAGCTCAGAAAGCGGGCTTTCGGGCGCAGCCTTCTTGTATTCGGTGATGAAGAGCGTAATGAAGTCGCCCTCGCCCTTGGCGGCTGCCTTCTGGGCAGCGTCTACGGCCTGTGCGAAGGTGGCATTGGTGGCCTCCTTGTGGTCGGAGAGGGCCTTAACGACGTCGGCCACGCTGACCTCGAGGATGACGTTCATACCACCCTTCAGGTCGAGGCCCAGTCCCAGTCCCAGCTCGCGGCACTGCTTGAGGGTCCAGACGTTCATGTACACTTTCTGGTTCTGGATGGAATCCAGGAACTCCTGTCCAGCCTGCTCGCCGCTCACGGCTGCTATCTTTTCGGCCTTCTTCTCGTAGTGGTTCACCACGACGCCGAAGCTCATGTAGAAGAGGCAGATAGCAGAAAGCAGGGCTGCAATCAGTTTAACAAATCCTTTGTTTTGCATTGTGTTTAATTATTTAGTTATTTTTACGTTATTTGTTCTCGTTTTGCTCGTTTTCGGCCCTCGCGCACGGCATACACATATGCGCAAAGAGCGCACAAAGGTACGTAAATTAATTAAGAATCAAAAATTAAACGTTAAAAATGTGAGGCAAAGGCCCTATTTCTTCTGTTTTCGCAGTCGCGCAACAACGGGATAGTGGTCCGAGGCCAGGACGTTGCGGTCGACGAATGCCTTGTCGCACGTCCAGTCGGGACTGTAGAAGATATGGTCGATGCGCACGGGGAAGTTCTTCTCGTTGAAGGTGATACCCATGCCACGCCCCCGGCTGCGGTAAGCATTGCACAGGCGGCGCGCCATGTGTTGGTAGGCATAGGAAATGGGGGTGTCGTTGAAGTCGCCGCAGAGCATTACGGAGTGGTGGGCAGCGATGCTGTCGACGCACTGGGCCAGCACATTCACCTGCCGGGCACGCGTCTGGGCCGACTTTGCCAGCTTGCCCGTCAGGTAGGCAGCCTCGCTCTCCACCTTTTCGCGCTCACGGCTGTGCAGGGCCTCCTCGTAGCCGTCCTTATCGCTGACCGACAGGTTGTTGCTCTCGAGGTGGACACAGATGACGCTGAGTGTGTCGTCGTCGGGCATAAGCAGGTCGACCAGCAGGGCTGCGTTGTCATAGGCGCTCTCGATGGGTACGGAGCGCTCGGAAATGACGGGGAAGCGCGACACGACGGCATCGCGATTCACGTGGGCCATGTAGTAGTCGCGCGCCTCGAATGCAGCGCGCAGGGGCTGGTAGCAGGCTTTGTCGAAGGTGAACTCCTGGAGGCAGAGGATGTCGGCATCGACGCCCAACAGGTATTCCGTAACAAGGTCGATGGAATCGGGCATATAGAACTGCATGTCGCGGCAGTTCCACGTCTGCACCGTCAGCTTGGCACCGCCCTCCTCTTCGTCCCCGAAACTGATGGGGCAATAGTCGAGAATATAGCTTCCGCACAGGCCCATGCCCACCAGGGGCACAAGCAGCATGCGCGGCTTCACAAGCAGCCAGACGGGCAGGAAGAGCAGATTGAGGATGAGGAAGACAGGGAACACCAGGCCCAGGACGGAAAGGCGGGCATGGTAGGCAGGGTCAATCCACGTGATGGCACAACAGAGCCACAGGAGCATGAGGGTGACCAGATTGGCACCCAGGATGAGGTTGACCATCAACCGGCCAAACCACGAGGACTCGTCTTTCTTCTTACGTTCAGCCATTATCTGCCGCTTGCGTCAAAGAGTTTGCGTTTTTCCTCTTCCGTGAGGCTACCATAGCCGTGTTTCTTCACCTTATCGAGGATGCGGTCTATCTCCTCCTGCTGAGCCTGACGTCGCGCATTATAGTCCATTTCATCGGCGAATTTTCCACCTCCGCGATAGGCTTTCATCTTGGGTTTGCGAGCTTTGCCCACCACCCTGCGCCACCACTTCTTGAGTCCACCCGGATGACGCCAGTGGAGGAGCAGCACAAGTCCGAAGAGCATGCCGCCCAAGTGGGCCATGTGGGCCACGCCGTCGTTGCTGCGCAGCATGGCCGACAAGAGTTCGACCACGGCATATCCCACAACGAAATACTTGGCCTTGATGGGGAAAGGAATGGGGATGATGAACAGACGGTCCTCGGGGAACGACATGCCGAAGGCGAGCAGGATGCCGTAGATGGAACCTGAGGCACCGACGGTGTTCCACATGTTCAGGGCGTCGGCCAACTGTTCGTGCGACACGCCAGACAGTTCGGGGGCGAGGCTGAGGAAGTGGATGTACTGCACCAACTCCTGAATGAGGCCGGCGCCGATGCCGCAAACCATATAATAGGTAAGGAAGCGTTTGGGTCCCATCACCTGCTCGATGATGCGGCCAAACATCCACAGGGCAAACATATTGAAGAAAAGGTGCTCGAAGCCGCCGTGCATGAAGATATAGGTGAAAATCTGGTGCAAGCGGAAGTCAGAGGCCATGAAGAAATGGAGGCCGAGCAGAGAATTCAGGTTGATGCCGTAGCGCCCGAGCACGTACGTGGCTACAAACATCAATATATTAATGATAAGCAGGTTTTTGGTTATTGGGGGCATCAGTTCGCGCATAGTTCGTTGTATCAATGTTTACGGTTCATTTGAAATGCAAAATTACGCTTTTTCCCCACAAAATCAGCACAAATAACGCCGAATGATGCTTTTTTTAAGAAAAAACATGATTTTTTGTTCAAAATCTTTTGCAAGTTATTGAACTTTATCTAAATTTGGCATGAAAAGCGTGAAAACAAACTTTTTTTATTTTACTTATTAATTTACAACTATGAACAAGACTGAATTAATCGCACAGATTGCTGAAGGCGCTGGCCTGTGTAAAGTTGACGCAAAGAAGGCTTTGGACGCTGCCATCGAAGCTACCGTTGATGCTCTGAAGAAGGGTGACAAGGTTCAGATCCCCGGCATCATCACACTGGCCGTTGAGGAGCGCGCTGCTCGCAAGGGTATCAACCCCGCTACCAAGCAGGTTATCACTATCCCCGCTAAGAAGGTGGTTAAGGTGAAGCCTGGTAAGGAACTTGCTGACGCTGTGAAGTAAGATAAACCCCGAAAGCATCTATAGAGGGAGGTCACACATGTGGCCTCCCTTTTTCGTGCAATCCATGCAACGCAAAGGCTGAAAGACTGCGTGGCAAACTTGCCAACACCGCATGACATTCTTCCGCCGTCGCCGACGGACGGACAGACATCGGCGGCGGATGTACGTCCATCGGCGATGAACGTACATTCATCGAGCGACGGCGGAAGAATGTGACGCGTCGCCGTCACGAATGTCGGCCAGCGGCGAAACATATGGCACGCAGGTTTTGCGGGTATGGCATTTGTGGAATGAAAAAAATTGCGTATCTTTGCAGCCACATTTATATATTATAATAAAATAACGCGCACAATATGGAAATAACGAACAAGATAAGCCAGGCCGTCGTGGCCGGCATCAAGTCGCTGTATGGGCAGGAAGTGGCAGCCGAGAGCGTGCAGCTGCAGGAGACACGCCCCGAGTTTGAGGGGAACGTGACCCTGGTGGTGTTCCCCTACCTGAAGATGAGCCGCAAGCGCCCCGAGGAGACGGCGCAGGAACTGGGTGAATACCTCCTGCGCGAGGTGCCCGACGTGGTAGCCCGCTACAACGTGGTGAAGGGCTTCCTGAACCTGCTCATCGCCCCCGCCCAGTGGATAGGGCTGCTCGAGGAAATCAACAGCCAGGAGCACTTTGGATTCACGCCCGTGACGGAGGAGAGCCCGCTGGTGATGATTGAGTATTCGAGCCCCAACACCAACAAACCGCTACACCTGGGGCACGTGAGAAACAACCTGTTGGGTTGGGCGCTGGCCAACGTGATGGCGGCCAACGGCAACCGCGTGGTGAAGACGAACATCGTGAACGACCGCGGCATACACATCTGCAAGTCGATGCTCGCCTGGCTCAAGTGGGGCAACGGCGAGACGCCCGAGTCGTCGGGCAAGAAGGGCGACCACCTGATTGGCGACTACTACGTGGCCTTCGACAAGCACTACCGCGAGGAGGTGAAGGAACTCGTGGCAAAGGGCATGGACGAGGAGCAGGCCAAGCAGGAGGCTCCGCTCATCAAGGAAGCCCACGAAATGCTCGTGCGCTGGGAACAGGGCGACGAGGAAGTGCGCTCGCTCTGGCGCAGGATGAACGAGTGGGTGTATGCCGGCTTCGACGAGACCTACAAGGCACTGGGCGTGTCGTTCGACAAGATATACTACGAAAGCGACACCTACCTGGAAGGCAAGGAGAAGGTTGAGGAAGGACTGCAGAAAGGGTTCTTCTACCGCCGCCCGGACGGTAGCGTGTGGGCCGACCTCACGAAGGAGGGGCTCGACGAGAAGCTGCTGCTCAGGAGCGACGGCACCAGCGTCTACATGACACAAGACATCGGCACGGCCAAGCTGCGCTTCCAGGACTACCCCATCGACAAGATGATATACGTCGTGGGCAACGAACAGAACTACCACTTCCAGGTGCTCTCCATACTGCTCGACAAGCTGGGATTCAAATGGGGCAAGGACCTCGTGCACTTCTCCTACGGCATGGTGGAACTGCCCAACGGCAAGATGAAGTCTCGCGAAGGCACCGTGGTGGATGCCGACGACCTCATCCAGACCATGATTGACGACGCCAGCCAGATGAGCGCCGACAAGGTGAACAAGCTGGAAGACATCACGCCCGAGGAGGCACGCGAGATTGCCCGCATCGTGGGCATGGGCGCCCTGAAATACTTCATCCTGAAGGTCGACGCACGCAAGAATATGCTCTTCAACCCCGAAGAGAGCATCGACTTCAACGGCAACACAGGCCCCTTCATCCAGTACACCTACGCCCGCATCCGCAGCATCCTGCGCAAGGCCAAGGCACAGGGCATCGACGTGCCCGCACAACTGCCCACGACGGCTGAACTGAGCGACAAGGAAATCGCCCTCATACAGCACCTCAACGACTTCGCACAAACCGTGCGCCAGGCCGGCAGCGACTATAACCCGTCGTGCATCGCCAACTACTGCTACGACCTGGTGAAGGAGTACAACCAGTTCTACCACGACTTCAGCGTGCTCAAGGAAGAGGACAAGGCGAAGCAGGTGGTGCGACTGGCCCTCAGCGAGGCCGTAAGCAAGGTCGTGCGCAACGGCCTCGGGCTGCTTGGCATCGAAGTGCCGGAGAGGATGTAAGGGAGTTGAGAGTTGAAAGTTGAAAGTTGAAAGTTGAAAGTTGAGAGCTATCTCGCACAGCCAAATGTTAATTGGTATTTGTGAATCGTTAATTGGTAATTGTGAATTCTGAACTGAGAGAAGCTATCTGCGTAGATGCCGCCTGCTCGGGCAACCCCGGGCCGATGGAGTACCGCGGTGTGCACATGCCCTCGGGCCAGCAAGTGTTCCACTTCGGCCCCATCCAGGGCACCAACAACATCGGCGAATTCCTGGCCATCGTGCATGCCATGGCACTGATGGAGCAGAAAGGCATCGGTATACCCATCTACAGCGACAGCCGCACGGGGATGGCCTGGGTGCGCAACCGAAAGGCCAAGACAACCCTGGCACGCACGCCGGAAACGGCCCAGGCGCTCGACCTGGTGGCCCGCGCCGAAAAATGGCTGCGCGAGCATCCCAGCCACGCCGCCGTGGAGAAATGGGACACCGAGAACTGGGGCGAGATACCAGCCGACTTTGGACGAAAATAACACGACATGAGAACATTCTACCACATCATGGGCAAGTACTTTGCCCGATACAAGCACTACATCGCCGGCACGCTGGGCATGAATATCGTGGCTGCCCTGTTCAACGTGTTCTCGTTCACCGTGCTACTGCCCATCCTGCAGATACTGTTCAAGATTGACACCGGGCACTACGGATTCATGCCCTGGGGCACGGGAGGCATGGGCAACCTGCTCAGCGTGGTGAAGAACAACGGCTACTACTACAGCCAGCAGCTCATCGAGAACTACGGACCGGCAACCACGCTGCTCCTGCTCGGCGTGGTGCTCTCGTTCCTCACCCTGCTCAAGACGGCAGCCTACTTCGGCGGCTCGGCCATGCTGGCCCCGCTGCGCACGGGCATCGTGCGCGACATCCGCAACGACATCTATCATAAGATTGTGCACCTGCCCCTCTCCTTCTTCAGCGAAGAGCGCAAGGGCGACATCATGACACGCATCACGGCCGACGTCAACGAGGTGGACGCCAGCATCACCTCGTCGCTTGACATGCTCATCAAGAACCCCATCTTCATCTTCGTCTACGTGGGCACGATGATCTACGTCAGCTGGGAGCTCACGCTGTTCACCCTGCTCGTGGTGCCCCTGCTGGCCTTTGGCATCGGCCGCATCGGCAAGAAGCTGAAGTCGAGGTCACTGACCATGCAGTCCAAACTGTCGGACAGCGTGAGTCAGATTGAGGAGACACTGAGCGGACTGCGCATCATCAAGGCCTTCATCGCCGAAAAGAAAATGACCGACCGCTTCGAACACGTAACCAACGAATACCGCGACATATCGAGCCGCGTGGCCATCCGACAGAGCGCCGCCCACCCCGTGAGCGAGTTCCTGGGCACGGTGATGATTGTACTGGTGCTGTGGTTCGGCGGCTGGCTCATCTTCAACGGCAGCAGCCCCATCGATGCCGAAATGTTTATCTACTACCTGATTATCCTCTACTCCACCCTGCAGCCCCTGAAGGAACTCTCCAAGGCAGGCTACGCCATACAGAAGGGACTGGCATCCATGGAGCGCATCAACCGAATCCTCAACGCCGAGAATAACATCCGCGAGGCAGAAAACGCCCAATCCATCGAGAATCTTGAACACGGCATCGCGCTCAAGGACGTCTCGTTCAGCTACAGCGAAGGCCGCGAAATCCTCCACCACATCAACCTCACCGTGAAGAAAGGCCAAACGCTGGCCCTGGTGGGGCAGTCGGGCTCGGGGAAAAGCACCCTGGTGGACCTCATCCCACGCTACCACGACGTGTCGGAAGGCCGGATAGAAATCGACGGAAAGGACATCCGCCAACTGTCAATCCGCTCGCTGCGAGGCCTCATCGGCAACGTCAACCAGGAGGCCATCCTGTTTAACGACACCATACGCAACAACATTGCCTTTGGAAAGGACGGCGCCACACAGGAGGAAATCGAGCTGGCCGCCCGCATTGCCAACGCCCACGAGTTCATCATGGAGATGGAAGACGGATACGACACGAACGTGGGCGACCGCGGCTGCCGCCTGTCGGGAGGTCAGCGCCAGCGCATCAGCATCGCACGCGCCATCCTGAAGAATCCGCCCATTCTGATTCTCGACGAGGCCACCTCGGCGCTGGACACCGAGAGCGAGCGACTGGTGCAGGACGCACTGGAACGACTGATGGCCACGCGAACCACCATCGCCATTGCCCACCGCCTGAGCACCATCAAGCATGCCGACGAGATATGCGTGCTGCACGAAGGAGAAATCGTGGAGCGCGGCACACACGAAGAGCTGATAGCCAAGCAGGGCTACTACAAACGGCTCAACGACATGCAACAGCTTTAGAAAATGAGAAAATGAGAGAATGAGAGATTGAGAAAATGAGAAAATGAGAGATTGAGGGAATGAGAAAGAGCACACGATACATTGCAACCCTGTTTTTACTGCTAATCGTCCTATTTGCCATTGGCAAGGGAGTGTTCGTCGTCTATAACAGCGACGTCGAGACCATAACCGCCAGCCAGTTCATCCGCGTCTGGCTTCACGGCCTGATGCTCGACGTGCGCACCGCAGCCATCGTGCTGCTCCCCGTGGCCGCCTGCCTCACCTTCCTGCGCAAGGGGCTCCGGTGGGCGCTGGTTCCCTACCTCGTGCTCCTGGGCATTGTACTTGGCGTCATCATCGCCGCCGACATCGTGATGTATGAATTCTGGGAATTCAAGTTCAGCGCAGTTCACCTGAGCTATGCAGCATCGCCCGAAGGAACCACGAACAGCGTCAGCATCGGCTTCTTGCTCACACGCTTCCTGCTCGTGCTGCTCTTCGCCTGCATGTTCGCAGTGCCGGCCATTATCGCAACGCCCAAGAGCATCGGTCGGGGCCGCCACTACTGGCTGCTCATTCTCCTTGCCATCATCTCCATCATGCCCGTCGGCGTGCGCAACTGCTACCACCCCGGAACGCTCTTCATGAGCCACGCCGCCACGAATCCGCTCTTCCGTTTCGACACGTCGTTCAGCGACAACAAGACATTCGTTGCCGACAGTCGGGAGGCAGAGATAGCCGACTCGATAACCGTAGAGGAGCTTTATGCCTCCGACAGCGAACTGACCGACACGTTGCTCAACACGCAGCGCCCCAACGTGCTCATCGTCATGATGGAGAGTTTCGGAGGCAAGTTCGTCGAGGAACTGGGCGGCATACCGGGCGTGGCACCCAACCTGAGCCGTCTCATCCCCGAAGGCATATTCTGGGACAACTACTACAGCAACTCGTTCCGCACCGACCGAGGCACCGTGTGCGCCTACTCGGGGTGGATAAGCTACCCCACCATCAGCCCCATGAAGCAGAAATGGACCCATCCGCACCTTAATTCGCTGGCCCTCGACTTCCGCAGCGCCGGATATCAGGCAGGCTACCTCTACGGCGGAGTCATGACCAATATGGGCAAGCACGACTACCTGGTAGATATGGGCTTCGAGGCACTGATGGACGAACAATACTTCACCCGCGACGAACTGAACAGCAGCTGGGGGGCCAACGACAGCACGGCCGCCATGAAACTGTTCCACACCGTTGCCGAGATAACACCTGAGGCACAATGGATGATGGTCTGGCAGACGCTGTCGAGCCACGAACCCTGGGACGTGCCCTACCACAGGCTGGAGAACGAGCAACTGAATGCCTTTGCCTACACCGACCAGTGTGTGGGCGACCTAATCGACAGCCTTCGCACGCTCCCCGTATGGGACAAACTGCTGGTCATCATCATACCTGACCACGGATTCCTGTTCGAACAGACCTTCGACGAGAGTGAGTTCTTCCACAGTCCCATGCTGTGGACAGGCGGCGCCATACGCCAACCGAAACGCATGTCGATGCTGATGAACCAGAGCGACATTGCTGCCACACTGCTCACCCAGATGGGGCTCCCACACTCGGGCTACGTCTGGAGCCGCAACGTGCTCAGCCCCAACTACAAGCCCTTCGTCTATTGCAACTACCCCACCGGCCTGCTCTTCAAGGACGAGACGGGCGAAACCATGTATGACCTGAGCGCACAGACGACAATACCCGTAGGCCAGCCCGCCGACTCGCTGCGCCTCTCCAAAGGTCTGAGCATACTGCGGCACTCCTATCGGGAGATGTTGCGCCACAAACCTTAAACCGAAGTTCTACAAACAAAGATGTATAAGATACTATTTGCTCTGCTGCGGCTGCTCTCGCGAATGCCGCTCGGCGTCCACTATTTCCTGTCAGACTACCTGCTTTTCCCGCTGGTCTATTATTTGGTGCGCTATCGGCGGAAACTGGTAAGGATCCAGCTGGCCGACAGCTTCCCCGAAAAGGAAAAGAAGGAACTTCGCAACATTGAGCGTCGCTTCTACCACTTCTTCTGCGACTACTTTGTGGAGACGCTGAAGATGGAAACGATGAGCAACGAAGAGATGAAACGCAGGGTGGAGTTTGTGGGCATCAACGAAATGCAGGAAACCCTGCTGCGCCAGGGCAAGAACTTCTGTTTTGCCTATCTCGGCCATTACGGCAACTGGGAATGGATGGCCTCGTTCCCCCTATGGCTGCACGAGCCTTGGCAAGGGGCACAAATCTACCATCCACTACACAATCCCGAGGTTGACCGGCACTTCCTCAAGGAACGCGAGAAGTTTGGTGGGCGCTGTATTCCTATGAAACAGACCCTGCGACAGATTCTCACCGCAAAACAAGAGGGGCGGCACGAGGTGATAGGTTTCATTGCCGACCAGGCGCCCAAGGTGCAATCCTTGCACCACTGGATAGACTTCCTGAACCACAAGACCGCCGTATTCGTAGGCAACGAGCGGATAGCCCGTCAGGTGGACGCTGCGCCCTACTACATCCGCGTCACCCGTCCGCGCCGGGGATACTACCGGGCCGAAGTGCTTCCCATGAACATTTCACCCGAGGCCGGCGAGGAGTACGCCATCACAAACGAGTATGCCCGCCTGCTGGAAGAGCAGATTCGCGAGCAGCCCGAGCTGTGGCTGTGGAGCCACGACCGTTGGAAGCGCAACTACCAGAAGTGGCTTCAGCGGCAGGGCATAGAAAGTTAGCAGACGAGCCTGAGCCCGTCTGCCAAACCTTTCCCTAAAGTTTTTTGGGAAGTGTGTTTTATACGTTCAACGACCAAGCATAGCCGTCCTTCGTATCCTTGACCTCGAAGCCAAGGGCCTGCAAGTCATCACGAATCTTGTCGCTCAAAGCCCAGTTCTTGTCGGCCTTGGCCTGACTGCGTTGCTCAAGCAACATATCCACGACATGACCGAAGGCCTCCTCACGTGCCCTGTTGCTTGCACCGCTCTGCTCCGTCAGGCCCAAGATATCGAAGACAAAGGTATGGAACACCTGAGCAAGTGCCTGGGCCACCTCTGCCGTAATGCTTGCCTTGTGGTCGTTGACCGTGTTGATGACGCGGCAAGCATCGAACAGGGCCGAGATTACCTGCGGCGAGTTGAGGTCGTCGTTCATGGCGTCGTAGCATTGCTGGCGCAAGTCGTCGACATACTTCATCTCGACCTGGGGCTGACCCTTTGTCTTCTGGCCTTCCTGCAGTCGTTGAAGCAACTTCCAACCCTCCATCAGGCGAGCCAGACCCTTTTCGGCAGCCTGTAGCGCCTCGTTGCCGAAGTCGACGGTCGAGCGATAGTGAGCCTGCAGGATGAAGAAGCGGATGGTCATGGGCGAATAGGCTTGCGTCAGCTTCTCATGGGTGCCGGCAAAGAATTCTGGCAACGTGATAAAGTTATTGTATGACTTACCCATCTTCTGTCCGCCGATGGTAATCATGTTGTTGTGCATCCAGTAGTGCACCATCTGGTGTCCCTGACTGGCCACCGCCTGAGCGATTTCACACTCGTGGTGGGGGAACACAAGGTCCATGCCGCCGCCGTGGATGTCGAACTCGTCGCCAAGATACTTTCTACCCATGGCCGTGCACTCGCAGTGCCAGCCGGGGAAGCCGTTGCTCCAGGGCGACGGCCAACGCATGATGTGTTCGGGCTGGGCTTTCTTCCACAGGGCAAAGTCGGCCTGGTTGTGTTTCTCGCCCACTCCGGCCAGCTCGCGGCTTGCGTCCTTGATATTCTCGAGGCTGCGGCCGCTGAGTATGCCATAGCGATGATCCTTGTCGTACTTCTCGACATCGAAGTATATGCTGCCATTCGACTCATAGGCATACCCGTTGTCGATTATCTGCTGTACGAGCTGCTGCTGCTCGATGATGTGTCCCGTGGCATGGGGTTCGATGCTGGGGGGCAGGCAGTTCAGCGCAGTCATGGCCTCGTGGAAGCGGTTGGTGTAGTACTGTGCCACCTCCATGGGCTCCAGTTCCTCGAGGCGGGCCTTCTTGGCAATCTTGTCCTCGCCCTCGTCAGCGTCGTGTTCCAGGTGGCCCACATCCGTGATGTTACGAACGTAGCGCACTTTGTAGCCAAGGTGCTGGAGATAGCGGAACAAGAGGTCGAACGTGATGGCAGGACGGGCGTGCCCAAGGTGGGCGTCGCCATAAACCGTGGGTCCGCACACATACATTCCGACGCGGCCCTCGTGCAACGGGCGGAATAGTTCTTTCTGACGCGAGAGCGTATTGTAAATAAGAAGAGGTTGATTATTCATTGTTTATCTTTGTTTATTATTTCAAGTAACTTGTCGACAGCCTGCTCCTCGGGGATGTTCATCTCGACGCACTGCTTCCCCCGGTAGAGGCTTACCTTGCCACGGGCGGCACCTACGTAGCCATAGTCGGCGTCGGCCATCTCGCCTGGTCCGTTCACGATACAGCCCATCACGGCAATCTTCAGGCCCGTCAGATGACTGGTGGCAGCCTTCACCTTTGCGATGGTTCCCTGCAGGTCGAAGAGGGTGCGTCCGCATCCCGGGCAGGAGATGTATTCAGTCTTGGTGAAGCGCAGTCGGGCAGCCTGCAGCAGTGTGTAGGCCACAGGTATCTCCTTCTCGGGCGCCTCGCTGAGCGAAACACGGATGGTGTCGCCTATTCCGTCGATGAGCAGGGCACCGATGCCCACAGCGCTCTTTATGCGTCCGTCCTCGCCCTCGCCGGCTTCTGTCACGCCCAGATGCAAGGGGAAGGTCATGCCCTCGGCATCCATCGCCTTCACCAACAGACGTACGCTCTCGACCATGATTACCGTGTTCGAGGCCTTGATGCTCACCACCACGTCGAGGAAGTTGTGCTTCATGCAAATGCGCAGGAACTCCATGCACGACTCCACGATGCCCTCGGGGGTATCGCCATAACGCGACATGATGCGGTCCGACAGGCTTCCGTGGTTAACGCCGATGCGCACGGCGGTGTGACATTCCTTGCATATATCCAAGAACGGGACAAGCCGGTCTTCAATCTTCTGCAACTCAGCCTGATACTCTTCGTCGGTGTATTCGAGGTGCTTGAACTGACGGGCAGCGTCGACGTAATTCCCAGGGTTGATACGCACCTTCTCACAATTGCGGGCAGCCACTTCGGCCACCCGGGGGTTAAAGTGGACATCGGCCACGAGAGGCACGTCGCAGCCGGCCTCACGCACACGTCGACGAATCTCACCAAGGTTCTCGGCTTCGCGCACGCCCTGGGTGGTCAGGCGCACCAGTTCACCTCCGGCCTTGGCAATCGCTAATATCTGCCGCACGCAGCCCTCGGTGTCCATCGTCGACGTTGTGCACATCGACTGCACACGGACGGGGTTGTCGCCGCCGATGCCGATGTTTCCGACACGCACCTCGTGGGTTATTCTTCTATTCATACCTTATGACTATATTTTACATCGGCCAGTTCGGCATTGGCCTTCACAATCTTTTCCTTCAGGCTCTCCTTGTAGGCCTTGAGGCGGGAGGCCAGCGAGGCATCGCCAAGGGCAAGCATTTCGACGGCCAGCAGGCCTGCATTCTGCGCACCGTTGACGCCCGTGGTGGCCACGGGAATGCCAGGAGGCATCTGCACGATAGAAAGCAAGGCATCAAGTCCGTCGAGCATACCCTTTATGGGCACCCCGATAACGGGCAGCGTGGTGTTGGCCGCAATCACGCCGGGCAGGGCGGCTGCCATTCCGGCGCCTGCGATGATGACCCGCACGCCACGCCCCTCTGCCTCACGGGCAAACTGTTCGACCTCGGCCGGGGTGCGATGTGCCGACAGGGCATTCATTTCGAAAAACACGCCCATTTCATCGAGAATCTTTGCAGCCTTCTCCATGACGGGCAGGTCGCTCGTGCTGCCCATGATGATGCTGACCTGTGGTTGATTTTTCTCTTGCATATAGTATTCCCTTTATATTATTGATTCGACGAATATTCCGACATAGCCGCAAAGGAAGCCCACGAGTGTTCCGCCGAGCACCTGCCACAGCGTGTGTTGTCGGAGCAGCATGCGGCTGCTGTTGACCAGTCCGCTGACCAAGATGGCGGCACAAAGCCACCACACGGGGTTGAAGTGGAACAACGAGGCGTAGACCACCAAGGCACCGATTATGGCTCCCGCTCCGGCGGAGTGCATGCTGATGTTCCAAAAGAGGGTGATGATGATACAGCAAATCTGGACGAGCAGGGAAATCACCACAATGGCCTTTACGAAGGAGGGGGACTGTATGGACGAAAGCATGTGGTAGAGCATGACGTAGGACACGAAGTGGAGCAGGTAGGGCACAATGCGGTTGTGACGGACGAGAAGCTGCTGGCGCGTGAGCGAGCGGCTTTGGCGGAAAGCATAGACACCCACCATGGGGATGAAGTGGGTGAAGAGATAGACGATAATCAGGAGCCCCACCTTGAACGCCCAGGGGAGCTGCGACAGATAGGTGAACATGAGCAGTATGGCAAAGCCCATGAGGGGATAGTAAGAGGGGCGGAACACATCGCTCAGCAACCGCGCAGCCACCAATATGGTAGCCCTCTCCTTCACCTTCAGTTTTTCGTTTACTCTCATGGTTTTCTCAGTCGGCTTTCGGGAATTCCCAGTTGTGTGCGGTACTTTGCGATGGTGCGCCGGGCCACGTCGTAGCCGTGCTGGTGGAGGAGCGTCATCAGCCGTTCGTCGCTCAGGGGGTGGCGCCGGTCCTCGCCGTCCACCAGTTCGCGCAGCGTCTGCAGTATCCTGCGCACGGTCACCTCGTCGCCGTTCTGTCGGGCGGCAGAAGTGAAGAACCAGCGTAGGGGATAGATGCCGTGGTCCGTCTGCACGTACTTACTGTTCGAGACGCGGCTGACGGTGCTAATGTCCTGCCCCGTCAGGTTGGCCACGTCCTCGAGTTTCATGGGGACGAGCAGCGTCTCGTCGCCCTCAAGGAAGAACGGCCGCTGCAGGTGGATGATGGCGCGCATCGTCTTCAGGAGGGTCTGGCGGCGTTGCGCAATGGTGTCGATGAACATCTGGGCACTGCCCACCTGCATACGCAGATAGCGTTGTGCCTCGCGGTCGGACTTTGAAACGGCCGGTATCTTCATCTCCTGTTCGGCATCGGGGCTGACGGTCAGTCGGGGCAGGTCGCGCTCGTTAAGGGTCAGGAGAATCTGCCCGTTTTCGTCGGTTTCAACGATGAAATCGGGCGTTACAGAGTGGTTGTCGCTTTGGTCGCCGCCCAGGCTTCCCCCGGGTCTCGGGTTCAGGCGCAAGATGCGCCGGCGCAGTTGCTCCATCTCCATGTCGCTGAGTTTCAGCACCTGCTGTATGCGCGTCCAGCGCAGATGGCTGAAGTCGTCCCAATAGTTCTGGAACAGTCGGACCATCACGTCGCGCTCTGCCCCCCGGTAGTTCCGCTTGGCCTGTATGGTCAGGCACTCCTGCAGGGAGCGGGCGCCCACGCCGGCAGGCTCCATCTGCTGCAGGACGGTGGTGAGCAGGTGCTCGAGTTCCTCGGGCGTGGTTGTAATGTTCTGATAGATGTCCAGTTCGTCGGCAATCTGCAAGAGCGACACGCGAAGCAGTCCGTCGTCGGCCAGCGAGCCAATCAGGTACTTCATGACCTCGCGCTCGTGGTCGTTCAGGTCGAATTCGCCCAGTTGTCCGACAAGGTGGTCGAAGAAGGACTCGGAATCGTCGCCCATCTCGCGCCGCCGCTCCTCTGCCCCACTGTTGGGGTCGCGCGGTATGCCGTCGTCGCTGTCTGCGTCGTCGGCATAGTCCGGCAGCTCGGGGCTGTCCGTGCTTTCCCCGTCGTCGGGGCTCTCATCCTGATAACCGGCATTGCCGCCGTCGTCAGGGTTGTCGGGATGCTCGCCCTGCAGCCAGGGGTTGTCCTCCAGTTCCTTATCGATGCGCTCGCGCAGGTCGTTGAGGGGCAGTTCGGTCAGGCGCACCAGCAACACCTGTTGTGGTGTCAGCTGCTGCGTCTGCGTCTGTATCTGGTATTCGCCCTGTCCTTGCCTGCTACGCGCCATGTGTGGGATTACTTTAGTTTGATGGTAATGATGTTAACGGAGAAGGGTGCAACGGGGAAGTTGACCTGTCGGCCACTGTTCTCGGTGAACACGTCGACGTGGAGCGGGTGGATGGCGAGCGGGTTCATGCGAGTGTTCTCGCTCTGTCCGCTCTCGCTGGCCAGTCGCACCATCGTGGCACGCTCAGCCAGGCCACCGGCCAGGTTGATGCAGCCCTGCGTGGCGCCTTCGCCCACATTCACTACCTTGACGTAGAGCGTGTTGGTGCGCTCGTCGAGTGTGGAGTTGCTGAACACGCCGCGCATGTTGGGATTCTTGTGGCGGGCGGTGAACTGCAGCTGGCCGTCGATGAAGGCTGCCACGCTGTCGCCGGTGACGTTGACCTGAAGGTCGTACCAGCGGTCGGTCTCCACCTTGAAGGGCACCGTCTCGCTAATGTTCATGCGGCCGCCGTCGACGCTCTGCTCGATACAGTTCTGGGTGTTGCCCCAGCCGGCCACGTTGAACCAGTCGAAGTCGCGATTGTTCTGGTAGTTATAGACGAGCAGGAAACCCTCGGCGCCGCTCTTCTTGCGGGCCTTCACCTTGTAGGTGTAGCTCTTGCCCTCGAAGGCCACGGGGCACACCTCCATGTGGGGCTCGCGCCCGCGGTTGCTCTGCCAGGTCTGGATGTCGGGAAGGTCGTAGGTCTTGCCCTCGACGATGAGCTGCGGTTCCTTGTACTCAGCATGTGTGGCCCACGTGCCCACTCCGACGTGGAGCGGATGGCTGGCCTTCACCACCTTGGGCTCGGGCAGGTTCCACTTCAGGGTCTGGGGCACGGTGCGCGTGCCTACGTTGTTGGAGAACAGGTTTTGCACCCAGTATGAGGGCGTCCCGAAGGCGTAGTCGGCATTGAAGTGAATCATGTCGGTGGGCCAGTTCGAGGCATTGTCGTTGACGAAGATGGGGGCGTAGCTGGCCATCGTGACGATGTCGGCGTTGTTCTCCATGCCCAGCATGTATACGGCCTCGCCGAGGGCAGCGTTCTGGTTGCCCACCTTGCCGAACTGGCTCGTCACGGCATATTCGCCCACGTAGATGCTCGGTCCGCGGCGGTCGTAGTTGTCATACTTGCGATAGGCATCGGCAAACCACATGGGGTTGCGGTAGTAGTGCTCGTCAAGGATGTCGACGGGCTCCTGGCTGCGCCACGAGGGGCGGTCGGTGCCCCACGACTCGACGTTGCCGATGCACTTCACCGTGGGGTAGTGCTTCTTCACGGCGTCGTAGAACTTGCGATAGCGCTCGAAGTAGCGCTCGCTCTGGTCCTGATTGGTGTCGAAGTGGAAGTTGGCGTTTTCGTTTCCGATTTCCAGGTACTCGATATTGAAGGGTTCGGGGTGGCCGTTCTCGGCACGCATGCGCCCGAACTTCGTGGTCTTGGCGTCGCCGTTGGCGTATTCAAGGGCGTCGAGGCACTCCTGAATCCAGGGCTCAAGCTCCTCTACCGGTGTGAAGCCGCCGTGCCAGATGCCCACGTTGACAACATAGAGGGGCTTGGCTCCGAGGTCTTCGGCCAGCTGCAGGTATTCGTGGAATCCCAGTCCGTCGGTCACCCAGTAGCCCCAGTTGGCATTCATGTGGCCGGGGCGCTCTTCGATGGGGCCCACGGTGCGCTGCCAGTGGTAGGCATTTTCGGGCGAGTCCTGTCCCTCGACGAAGCAGCCGCCGGGGAAGCGCATGAACTTGGGGTGCATGTCGGCCAGCATCTGTGCCAGTTGGGGGCGACAGCCGTTGGGGCGGTTCTTAAACGTCGGTGGGAAGAGGCTGACCATGTCGAGCATGAGCTCGCAGGGGCGCTCTGCCGTGAGTCGGAAGCGGGCGTCGGGACAATCCTCGGTTGCCACGAAGCGCGACTCCAGCTTTGTCCATTTCTTGCCCACTTTACCGGTCAATACGGTCTTGCCCAGCACGCGACCGTCGCGGTCGATGAGCGAAGCGGTGAGCCGCCCGGGGTTGCCCTTGATGGCGCGGGCCCACAGGGTGAGCGTGTACTGGCTGCCGTTCTGGGCTCTCATGCCCCAGAAGCCGTCGTTCTCCACGCCGCTGCCGGCCTCCTTCACGTCGAGGCGCAGGGCATGTTGCTGGGCGGCGTTCAGCAGGCCGTCGGTCGACAGCTCGATGTCGGCCCCCTTCGTAGCCTTCCAAGCCAAGGGCTTCGAGGGGTCTTCCTCGAACGAGCGGTTGCGGATGAGCTCGGCATACAAGCCGCCGTCGGCAGCATGGTTGATATCCTCAAAGAATATGCCATAGAGCATGGGACTCACGGGGTGGCCGGGCTGCTGGAGGTCTACGTCGATGTTGACCTGCGCGCTGGCCTTCAGCACAAGCATGCTGAGCAGAAACAAAAGCTTTTTCATCATTGTATCGTTTTTTTCTTTATTAATAATTAGCACACAAAGATAGGCATTTTTTCGGACATTCCGCCGGCAAAATAACAAAAATGTATTCTCTTTTCGACAGCCCTGTATCGCAAACTATATTCGCCGTGCGATGAATATAAAGACGTCGGCGATGAATTTATAACCGTCGCCGATGAACGTATATTCGTCGGGCGATGAATATAGAATCCGATGCGACGTTTGCAAAAAAAGGGTGTAGGGGGGGGTAAAAATTCCACAGGAAATATTTGTCAATCATACATATTTTATATAAATTTGCACACTACTCCCGTGCCGATAGCAGCACGAAACAAGCAAACAGAATACAAACAAAGCAAAGAACTAATAAAGAACTATGAGACGCATCTCCAAAGTCATCAATTGGTACTTCAGGCGTAACGCCTTGCCATACTGGCTTATCCTGATTCTGGATTGCCTCATCATCTATTTTTCAGCCATCTTTGTCTATTGGCTCTTCTTCCGCGGCGCTCACACGCTGCAGCACTTCTACATGATAACAAACATCATGGCGGTGTATATTGCCATCTGCGTTGTCTTCTTCCGCATCTTCAGCACCTATTCGGGCATCATACGATACTCATCGTTTGTAGACCTTCAGCGCGTGGCGATGGCCAACATGTGCTCGATGCTTGTGTGCATCGTGCTCCACTACTGGGTGTATCGCTGGCCGTCGGCCACCTTCGAGCCCCTGACCACACGCCACTTGGTGACCACGTTCGTCGTGGCCACGGCACTGATGTGCGCCGAGCGCGTGCTGGTGAAGGTACTGTACGACGTGGTGAGCAACAAGGAGGTTGCCCAGAACGTGCTCATCTACGGAGTGAGCGACGGCGGAGTGGCCCTGGCCAAGAGCATCCGCAGCCAGCGCCCCGTGAAGTACGTGCTGCGCGGATTCCTGGCTCCCGACAGGAACTATGCCCACCACCGTCTGATGGGCGTGAAGGTGTATATCGACCACAAGGGCCTGGGCAAGGTGTTGAAGGAGAAGAAAATCGGCGCCGTGCTCGTGTCACCCATCCGCACCCGCGAGTTCCGCGAGGAGGAGGCCCTGCAGGACCTGCTCATCAGCAACGGCGTGAAGATTTACATGGTCGAGCAGCAAGTGCACGAGACGAAGGACGGCAGCTTTGCTCCCCAAGGCATGGTGCTGAAGGAAGTGAGCGTTGAAGACCTGCTTCCGCGCGACGAAATCGAGGTGGACATGGAGAGCGTGGGCCGCGAACTGACCGGCAAGCGCATCCTCATCACCGGCTCGGCCGGCAGCATCGGTTCGGAAATCGTGCGCCAGGTGGCCATGGCACGCCCCGAGGCGATGATGCTCATCGACCAGGCCGAAACGCCGGAGCACGACATACGCCTGATGATGGCCAAGGACTTCCCCGACATCCCGTGCGAGACCATCGTCACGAGCATCTGCAACGCCGAGCGCATGGAAAAGATATTCAAGGACTTCCGCCCCAACTACGTATTCCACGCCGCTGCCTACAAGCACGTGCCCATGATGGAGAACAACCCCAGCGAGGCCATATTAAATAATGTATACGGCACACGCGTGGTAGCCGACCTCAGCGTGAAGTACGGCGCAAGCAAGTTTGTCATGATTTCGACCGACAAGGCCGTGAACCCCACCAACGTGATGGGCTGCTCGAAGCGCATCTGCGAAATCTACGTCCAGAGCCTCGACCTCGACCTGAAGCAGGGCAAGCAGGGGAAGACCCAATTCGTGACCACACGATTCGGCAACGTGCTGGGCTCCAACGGCTCCGTAATCCCCCTGTTCCGCGAACAAATCAAGAACGGCGGCCCCGTGACCGTAACCCACCCCAACATCATACGCTTCTTCATGCTCATCCCCGAGGCCTGCAAACTCGTGCTCGAAGCAGGCACCAAGGGCAACGGCGGCGAGATATTCGTCTTCGACATGGGCAAGCCCGTGAAGATTGCCGAGCTGGCCCAGCGCATGATACGACTGAGCGGCGCACAGAACGTGGAAATCAAGTACAGCGGACTGCGCGAGGGCGAGAAACTGTACGAGGAGGTGCTCAACGACATGGAAAGCACCAAACCCACCTTCCACCAGAAAATACGCATTGCCAACGTGCGGCAGTACGACTACAAGGAGGTTTGCCGCGACATCGATGAGCTCATTGCCATCGCCAAGCAATACGACGACATGGCCATCGTGAAGAAGATGAAGGATATCGTGCCCGAGTTCAAGTCGAACAACTCGAAGTACGAAGTCCTCGACCAGAAATAAAACACCGCAACGATATGTTGAAACAACGACTCATAGGGATGGCCGCATGCTTGGGGCTGTCCCTTGCCGTATGGGCACAAGACGCCATTGACCTGGCCGGAAGCTGGCAGTTCGAAATCGACCGTAACGACGTGGGCACAAACGAAAGGTGGTTCGACCGCGACCTGGCCGACCACATCATCCTGCCCGGCTCGATGCCCGAGCACGGCAAGGGCGACGACGTCGGCACCGAAACACGCTGGATTGGCTCGCTCTACGACTCGTCGTACTTCTTCAACCCCTACATGGAACCCTACCGCAGACAGGGCAACATCAAATTCCCCTTCTTCCTCACACCCGAGAAGCACTACGTGGGCACCGCCTGGTACCGCCGCTCCATCTACGTGCCCCAGACGTGGGAAGACCGCCGCGTGGTGCTCTTCCTCGAACGCCCCCACATCGAGACGACCGTCTACGTCAACGGACAGAAGGCCGGCCACCAGAACAGCCTCAGCGCGCCGCACGAGTTCGACATCACCGACCAAATCGTGGCGGGGCAGCGCAACCATATCGCCATACGCGTCTACAACGGCATCGACGGAGTGGGCGTGGGACAAGACTCCCACAGCGTGAGCGACCAGACCCAAGGCGACTGGAACGGCATCGTGGGCCGCATGGAACTGCGCACCACGCCACGCCAGATATGGATTGAGCACGTCTACGTCTATCCCAACGTGGAAGAGAGAGAGGTGGAAGTGGAGGTGCAACTGGCAAGCCGCCTGCGATACATTGGCCACATGCCCGTCATCGGCGTCTTCATCCAGTCGCACAACAGCGACACACCGCTCATCGACGAGCAACTGCCCTACGAGGGAGGCCCCTTACGCTTCACCGTCAGGATGAACAAACAGATGGAGACGTGGGACGAATTCCACCCCAACCTATACCGCCTCACGGTGACCGCCGACGACGATATCTATGAAACCAACTTCGGCATGCGCGACATCACTACCCAGGGGCGCCAGATTATGCTCAACGGCCGCCCCATCTTCCTGCGCGGAACGGTAGAGAACTGCTGCTTCCCCCTCACAGGCTATCCGCCAACCGACGAAGAAGCCTGGGAAGAGGTGTTCCGAAAGTGCAAGGAATACGGACTGAACTTCATGCGCTTCCACTCCTACTGCCCGCCCGAGGCAGCCTTCAACGCTGCCGACCACCTGGGCTTCTACCTGCAGCCCGAAGGCCCCACGTGGCCCAACCACGGCGTGAAGCTCGGACAGGGCATGCCCATCGACAAATATCTGATGGACGAGACCCGGCGCATCATCGACACCTACGGCAACCATCCCTCGTTCGTCATGATGGCATCGGGCAACGAACCGGCCGGCAACTGGGTGAAATACACCAACCAATGGGTCAACCACTGGAAGCGCGAAGACCCGCGACGCCTCTACTGCGGAGCATCCGTCGGCGGAGGATGGGCCTGGGACGACCAAAGCCAGTACCACGTGAAAGGAGGCGGACGGGGACTCGACTGGAGCCGCCACGCCCCATCGAGCGACGACAACTATCTCACGGACATCCTGCGCCCACGCAACTACAAAGGCACGGAGGACAACAACACGCCAATTATCGCACACGAACAGGGCCAGTGGTGTGCCTTCCCCGACCTCAAGGAGACCCGTCTCTACAGGGGAGTGTATAAGGCCCGCAACTTCGAGATATTCGCCGACCTGCTGCGCGACAACGGCATGGAGGCGATGGCCGAGAAGTTCCTCATGGCCAGCGGAAAACTGCAGACGCTGTGCTACAAGTACGAAATCGAGCGCAACCTGCGCACTCCCGACTACAGCGGATTCCAGCTGCTGGCCCTCAACGACTACAGCGGACAAGGCACAGCCCTCGAGGGCGTGCTCAACGTGTTCTGGAAAGAGAAGGGATACTGCACGGCCAAGGAATGGAGCCAGTTCTGCGCCCCCGTCGTGCCCCTGGCCCGATTCCCGAAGTTTGTCTACAGCTCGGCCGACACCCTGCGCGTGCCCATCGAAATATACAACGCCCACTACGGCAAACTGACAAACGTGGATCCCCTGTGCACCATCAGCGACACGCAAGGAAAGGTGCTCTACCACAGCACCCTGCCCCGCCGCGACATCCCACTGGGCAAAAACACCGAACTGGGCACCGTCACACTCCCCCTCGCGGCATACAACGAACCCACGAAACTGACCCTCACGGTTGCCGTTGCAAACGACATCGTCAACTCGTGGGAATTCTGGGTCTACCCCGAGCACATCGACATGCCCAAGACCAACGGACTGTTCATCACCTCAACGCTCGACGACCAGGCACGCAAGGTGCTCGCCCAAGGCGGCAAGGTGCTCATCACGGCCGCCGGCAAGGTGACCTACGGAAACGACGTGCGCCAAACCTACCTGCCCGTATTTTGGAACACCAGCTGGTTCAAGATGCGCCCGCCCCACACAACCGGAGCATACATCAACACGGAGCATCCCCTGTTCCACCACTTCCCCTCAGACAACTGGGGCAACCTCAACTGGTGGGAACTGCTGAACCGCGCCCAGGTGATGAACCTCGGCCGGCTGCCCAAGGACTACCAGTCGCCCGTGCAGCCCATCGACACCTGGCACCTCTCGCGCAAACTGGGCATGATTGTCGAAGCACAAGTCGGCAAAGGACGCCTGTTCATGACCACCATGGACATCGACCGCAACCTCGACCAACGACTGGTTGCCCGCCAAATGCGCCAAGCCATACTGCGCTACATGCTGAGCGACGAGTTCAAGCCCACGCTGAAGCTTTCGGCCGATGAAATCGACGTTTTCTTCACCACCGAGGCGCCTCAGGTGAACATGTTCACCAAGGACAGCCCCGACGAACTGAAGCCCAAGCTGAAGCAAGACCATTGATTAATGACGATTCACGCTAAGGAATAAGAAGGGGGGCCGAAATGAATTCGGTCCCCCTTCCGTTTATCAACAAAGCAATCTTAAGCAAGGTGTTGACGAGTGCCCATGCGAGCCTCAACGACGTTCACCACATAGTCGGCCAGCTTCTCGCACTCGTTAATCAGGTCCATATAGATGGTTCCTACCGCATAGGTGTATTCATGATTATTGATGTCGGCAATGTTTTGTGCCTTCAGCTGGTTGCGGTAGTTGTTGATTTCGTTTTCGATGTTGCGCGTGCGATTAATATCAAAGCTCTCCTTGCGGCCGCCCATCAGCTGGTTCATCTGTGTCAGGGCCTGATCGGTGAGTTCCATCATCTGGTGGATGCGCTCATACTGCGTCTCGGTAAAGTGGTCCTGCTTGCCCTGCACCTTGCGGTTGATGGTGCGCGCCATGTTGTAGCAAGAGTCGCCAATCGACTCCACCTCGGATATCTCGCGCAGCATGGCGCGAATCTTTGCCTTCGTCTCATCCGACAAATGGGCGTCGCTCACGTGATCCAGATAGTTGGCGATTTCTATCTCCATGTTGTCGCTGATGCTCTCGTACTTCTCAATGCGGCTGAACAACTTGGAGAACTTCTGCTCGTTCTTCTCGGTCAGCAACTCACGCACCATGCCAAACATGCGCTGTATGCGGTCGCAGAACGACACAATCTCCTTTTGCGCCTCAAGCACCGACAGCTCCGGGGTCTTCATGATGCCCGACGTGATGAAGTGCAGCCTGAAATCTTCCTCCTCGTCAACGTTCTTTGGCTTGATAACCCAGCATACGAAGCGCTCAATCTGCGGAATGAACCAAATGAGCAGCAGCGTGTTGCCTACGTTGAAGGCCGAGTGGAAGGTTGCCAGGGCAACACTGGCCTTGATGGCAAAGCCAGGCTGGTCGGCGGTCATCGCGGGGTCGAAGCCCGACACGTGGCATACCATTGCAAAGAACGGCTTCAGCACGATAAGCACCCAACATACGCCCAGCACGTTGGTGGTCATGTGGGCAAAGGCTGCCCGGCGTGCCTGCGTGTTAGCGCTGATGGCCACGATGTTTGAGGTAATCGTGGTTCCGATGTTCTCACCCAGAACGAGCATGATACCCTGTTCGATGTGCAGGACGCCCGTCGAGCAAAGCATCATCGTGATGGCCATGATGGCTGCCGACGACTGTACCGCAAGCGTAAGCATGGTACCCATCAGCAGGAAGAACATGGAATTGAAGAATGTGGGGTCGTTGAACTTCTTGAAGAATTCGCTGATTGCAAGGTTCGCCTCTTGGTCCTGAACCAGGGCAAAGCCCGTCTCCTTCAGGGTGCCGAGGCCGAGGAACAGGAAGGCCACGCCGAAAAGGAAGTCGCCAATGATGCGGCGCTTCTTCATATATATAAGTATGATGCCTATGAAGAAGGCCGGATAAATGAAGTCGGCAATGTCAAATCCTATACCCAGCGACATAATCCAGGCCGTCACCGTGGTTCCGATGTGGGCGCCCATGATGACCGAGATGGCCTGAAGCAACGTGAGAAGACCCGCATTGACGAACGAGACCGTCATCAGCGTGGTGGCAGTCGACGACTGCACTGCTGCAGTTACAAACACACCCGTCAGGGCTCCAGTAAAGCGATTGGTGGTCATTGCACCCAGGACGTGTCGCAACTGCGGACCCGCCATCTTCTGAAGCGCTTCGCTCATGGCCTTCATACCAAACATCAGCAGAGCCAAAGAGCCCAGAAGCTTAAATAGCACAAGATAAGACATAAAAATTGTTAAATAGTGGGACAAAGGTAATGAAAAGGAGGGATTAAGCAAAATAAATCCATCGAAAAAGCCTACTTTTGTAACACAAACAAGTCCAGCAACGTGATGAACAAAAAGAATGTAGCCATTTTTGTATCGGGTGGTGGCACGAACTGTGAAAACCTGATATGCCACTTTCGCAACAACCCGACGATTGACATCCGTCTGGTAGTGAGCAACCGTAGCGATGCCTACGCGCTGGTTAGGGCCCAACGCCTGGAGGTGCCCACGGCCATCGTCAGCAAGGCAGAGCTCGCCGACCCCGACCTCGTTTTGCCCCTCATGCGTAAGTACGACATCGACTGGATTGTCTTGGCTGGCTTCCTTCCCCTCATTCCCGAATATCTCATTGACGCCTTTCCACGCCGCATCATAAACCTGCATCCAGCTCTCCTGCCCAAGTTCGGGGGAAAGGGTATGTGGGGGCACCATGTGCACGAAGCCGTATATGCGGCCCACGAGACGGAGACCGGAATGACGGTCCACTACGTCAGCCCCATCTGCGACGGCGGCGACATCATTGCACAATTCCGCGTTGCCCTGACGCCCGACGACACACCAGACACCATTGCCGAGAAGGAGCACGAACTGGAAATGAAACATTTCCCCGCCGTCGTGGAATCGCTCCTTGCCGATGAGCCCCTTCCGTCTCCCGAAAAGATATAAGCTATATGACAAGCCTATTTGAGGACAAGCTGCACCAGGACCTTCACCAGTATCTTCTCTCCATGAAGGAAGTCGACAAGCATCTGCCCACGTGTCCCGACGTAGAGGATAAGTGGGAGGAGATAGCCAAAGCCTATCTGCCCGACGGTATAAGGGAATTCAGCACCTTCCCATCCGCCTCGCTCGGCTGGATGATGTATATCGGCATGGCCCTCGCCAAGTTCTGGGATGCAGAATGGGAAACGTATGCAAAGATGCCCGACCTCTACACCCACATGAAAGACAAGCGAGGCTACGACTGCATGGACGAATACATCCGTGAAGAGGTGCTGTCGCTGAAAGATGCTGACTACGCCGCGCTGGAAAAACTGGTCGGAGAATGCGCTTCGCGGGTTAACAACGCGCTTCACCACCAACACATCGAGCCGGGAACCAAGGAGGCCTTCGAGGCGTATGTTTCATGCCTCCACCAGCTCTACCTCTTCGGAGTCGCAGTGCAGTTGAACAGAATGGGCTATCACATGACCGAAATGTAATCAACAGCAACCGCCTCCCCCGAGCAAAGCCCATGAGCGACCTATCCCTTTCATCTATCGACCCCGCTTTTCTTTATCTCGCTGCCATCAACGTCGTCACGTTCTTTGTATACGGCATCGACAAGTGGAAAGCAAAACATTCCAAGTGGCGAATCAATGAGACGCAATTATTAGCATTGGCCGTTCTTGGTGGAAGTGTCGGGGCATGGTTCGGAATGAAGGTCTTTCACCATAAGACGCTGCACAAGAAGTTCAGATATGGCGTCCCTTTAATACTTATTGCACAGGTTGCCTTAGTAATTTGGATACAAAGTAAATCGTAAGATGAAGAAGATTATTAACCCTTGGAGACACCACCCTGGATACAACTGCTTTGGCTGTTGTCCCGAAAACCCCATCGGCCTCCACATGGAGTTCTACGAGGATGGCGACTACATCGTGAGCACCTGGCATCCCGAAAAGAACTATCAGGGATGGGTGAATACTATGCACGGCGGCATTCTCAGCACGCTGATTGACGAGGTGTGCGGATGGGTTGTCACCCGCAAGCTGCAGACAAGCGGCTATTATGGCCGACATGGAGCCGGGAGGCGGCTTTGTGGTAGAAGACGAGGACGAGCGGTTGGCCTATCAGGAAATCATAGTACCAGATGCTTCATAGGGTGACCGCCCCACTGACTGTCGTTGGCATACCGGAAGCCCACTGAGGCATAGAGAGCCTCGCCGTCAGGATTCCCCTTATCCACCAACAGTCCCACGAGGGGCAGGCCCATACCTTCGGCCCGCCCTTTGGTAGCTTGTACCAGGCGGCGCGCAATTCCCCGACGGCGGTATTCGGGCAACACAGCCAAGGAGTCGAGGTAAAGTTCTCCAGCCTGCGTTTCGTCGTCCATGCCCGAGTGGTCCTTGCCGATACGCGCCTTGGCTGTCTCGACGAAGACGCGGCGCAGTTCATGGAGCCGTCCGCCGTCATAGCTTACGGCTATGCCCACCACCCTACTGCCATCCACGGCAACGAGCGTGTTGGCGTAGCTATACTGAGAATCGTTACGCTCAACGAGCGAGGTCATCATCCTGCGAAAGTCCTCCAGCCCGTAGCCTTCCCCACAGAAATAGAGGCAGCAATCATCCGTCATTGCCATCATAATCAGGCGGGCAATCTCACCGGCCTGTTCTTTTGTTGCTTCTTTTATCTCAAGCATCATTCGTTGTTTTATCGTATCGTCGGCAAAATACACAAAAATGCACATATAGCCAAAGAAATATGACTAAAAGCATAAACAAGGGCGGGGAATGTGCATTAAAAGGCAAGAATTCGTTGGTTTGTCGTTATTAATTCACACCATTACGCCAAAGTTTCGATATTTTGTTTGTTGGGAAGAGATAATGACGTTTTGTCAATCATAGCACATCTTTAACAAAATTGGGAAATATGGAAAGATTTACTACTCACACGCTGCGCATGGCCTTCACAGTGTTTGCCATGCTGGTGGCTCCCCGCTTGATGGCAGCCCCCGAAAATTTCCACTTTTAGCTATGTGGCATTAAATTGAGTCAAATCAACAATTTTGTCTGTTTTTCAAAGATAATTTCATAATTCTTAGGCAGT
>CALZQV010000013.1 GCA_945828295.1 uncultured Prevotellaceae bacterium
TCGTCTCGCATGAAGAAGACGAATGCCGCACCGAGCATAGTTCCCAAAAGGGGAATGAGAAGTCCGATGATGAGTGCCATTTAGTTTTTGTTTAATTATGAGACGCCTTCGATGCGGTAGAGCAGGGAGCGACGGCGGAACGATTCGAGCGCCTCGCGGTAGTCTGGCGCGAGTTGCGACACGCGGCCCTGGCCTTCGACAAAGGGGTCGATGCAGCGCCGTTTGGCGTCGATGACGCGACTGCCGGGCGTGTCGTCGTGGGGGGTGATGATGCGGTTCATCGCGCGGAACTGCAACCATTGGTGTCGGATGTCGGGGTGTTGCTGCAGTTTGGCAATGACGGTGGGCTCGTCGGTATAGAGGTCGGTGGGGCGGAGCACCCCGACGCGGATGGCCTCGCGAACCACTTCGGCCAGCCGTTGCATGGCGTAGCGGTCGGCGTCGCAAACATACACTTCGCTGCACTTCAGGGAAAGCCAGGCAAATTGTCGTGCCTTGTCGGCGCTGCGGAAGGTGAGTTCCCGTGTGCCCTGTTCGGCGTAGCCCACGGTGAGGTCGTCGTAGAGGGACTGTGCCGTGGCTGCGGTGGCAAAGCCGAAGTTTACCATGTTGCCGAGGGTATATTCCAGTCGGTCAGCCGAGAGGCGGGGCGTGTCGTTGTCGGCAATGGGGTAGAGGTGGTAGTCGGCCACCTCGTCGATGGCGATTCCCTCGTCCGAGAGGATGGCGCTGATGGGGGCCGACTGCTCGATGATGGTGCGCGTGAGGTCCTCGGTGGCTTCCTGTCGCAGGTAGTCGCCCCGCAGGAAGTCGATGACGTGGGCAAAGACGGGTGTGGCGATGTCGTGGAGCAGTGCGCTGACGGCCTGCACGCGGTCGCCGGTGTGGTGCCACACGATTTGTCCCACGCCAATGCTGTGGGCCAATCGTGAGTAGGGTTTAAGTTGGGCGAACAGGGGGAAACTGGTGTACTCGCATCCACAGTTCATGCCCACGCCTGCCAGCCGTTGCATGGCTGGGGTGCGTGTGATTCGCTCGAGCAGTTGGGGTGTCGACGTTGTATACCTCATGTCATTCCGTCGTTTTTCGCGGCCTCAGAGCATGGCCTCCACGTCTTTCTCGAAGTCTTAACCGCAGGCGTCAGCGCAGCGTCCTATAGGAGGTTGTTCTTGATGGCGCAGGTTTTGGGCAGAGCTTGGCAGCGAGAAAATAACCATAAGCGCCAAGAGCAGGATTTTACGTCCTGCTCTTTCTTTGCGGAGAGACTGGGATTCGAACCCAGGGTACAGTCGCCCGTACGCCGCATTTCGAGTGCGGTCCATTCGACCACTCTGGCATCTCTCCAAGGTTTCGGTGGATGCTCGACCTCGAATTATGTCGAAATCGGTTGCAAATTTAAGGAATTTTATTGAATCAGCTACACTTTTAGGCCTGTTTTTTCGTTTTTTATGCAGAAAAGCCCTACATTTGTGGCGACAAGAACCAGTCCGTTATGAAAGGAATCGTGTTAGCGGGGGGAAGCGGAACGCGCCTTTACCCCATTACGAAGGGAGTGAGCAAACAGATGCTCCCCATCTACGATAAACCCATGATTTATTACCCCATCTCGGTCCTGATGACAGCCGGCATTCGTGAGATACTGATAATTTCAACGCCTCATGACTTGCCCGGCTTTCGTCGTCTTTTGGGTGACGGCAGCGACTACGGCGTTCGCTTTGCGTATGCCGAGCAGCCCAGCCCCGACGGCCTGGCGCAAGCCTTCATCATCGGCCGTGAGTTCATTGGGGACGACAGTGCCTGTCTGGTGCTGGGCGACAATATCTTCCATGGTGCGGGCTTCTCGAAACTGCTGCACCAGGCCGTCGTGACGGCCGAGCAGGAAGGGAAGGCCACCGTGTTTGGCTACTGGGTGAACGACCCCGAGCGCTACGGCGTGGCCGAGTTCGACGGCAACGGCAACTGCCTGAGCATCGAGGAGAAGCCCCGCGAGCCGAAATCGAACTACGCCGTCGTGGGCCTGTATTTCTACCCCAACAAGGTTGTTGACGTGGCGGCCCACATCAAGCCTTCGGCCCGCGGCGAGCTGGAAATCACCACCGTGAACCAGCAGTTTCTCCGTGACGGCGAGCTGAAGGTGCTGACCCTCGGGCGCGGCTTTGCCTGGCTCGATACCGGCACCCACGAGTCCCTGTCCGAAGCGTCGACCTACATCGAGGTGCTCGAGAAGCGCCAGGGACTGAAGGTGGCCTGCCTTGAGGGCATTGCCTACCGCCGCGGGTGGATTTCGGAGGAACAGATGCGCCAGCTGGCCCAGCCCATGCTGAAGAACCAATACGGGCAGTATCTGCTGAAGGTGATTGACGACGTGCGTCGCTTCGGCAACCAACCCATCGACGACTAACCCCTCCCTCACCCCTCAACTTTCAATTTTCAATTTTCAACTTTCAACTTTCAATTTAGATTTTGAACATACTCGTTACAGGAGCCAACGGACAGTTAGGGCGCGAGATGAGAAACATCAGCGCCCAGTCGACCCATAACTTTGTCTTTACCGACGTGGTGGAAGCCGAGGGGCTGGAAACCACCCTGCTCGACATTACCGACAGCGATGCCCTGAACAGGCTCGTAGATGCTAAAAACATTGATTTCATCGTGAATTGTGCCGCTTACACCAACGTGGATAAAGCGGAAACCGACGAGGCATTTTGCCGCCTGCTCAACGCCCAGGCGCCACGCATTCTGGCCGAAGCCATGAGGCGCGTCGGGGGACTTCTGCTGCACATCAGCACCGATTACGTTTTTGGTGGCGAGGCCTACAACGTGCCCTGCCGCGAGGACCAGCAAGGCACCCCGACGGGCGTCTACGGACAAACCAAGCTGGAGGGCGAACAGTCCATCATGGGCGCCGGCTGCGACTACGTCATCCTGCGCACGGCCTGGCTCTACAGCGAATACGGCCGTAACTTCGTGAAGACCATGCTCGAGCTCACGGCTACGCGCCCCCAGCTGAAGGTGGTGTTCGACCAGGCGGGTACGCCCACCTATGCCCTCGACCTGGCCCGCGCGATAGCGACCATCCTGGAGAAGGCCTGCGCGCTGGGGAAGGACGGGCGCCGCGCCATCTGCGGCATCTATCATTACTCGAACGAGGGCGTGTGCAGCTGGTACGACTTTGCACGGGCGATTGCCGAATACGCCGGCCACACGGCGTGCGACATCCAGCCCTGCCACAGCGACGAGTTCCCCAGCCCCGTGCGCCGTCCTGCCTATTCCGTCCTCGACAAGACCAAGATAAAGGAGACCTTCGGCCTGCGCATCCCTTACTGGACCGACTCGCTCCGCACCTGCGTGCTGGAATTGACCATGGACAATTAATATGAAGAATATCGTGATTACCGGCGGAGCCGGATTTATTGGGAGCCACGTTGTGCGGCTCTTTGTGAACAAGTATCCCGAGTATAAGATTATCTGCCTCGACAAGCTGACGTATGCCGGTAACCTCGAGAACCTGAAGGACGTGGAGCAGCAGCCCAACTACAAGTTCGTGAGGATGGACATCTGCGACTTCGACGCCTTCCTGAAGCTCATGCAGCAGGAGCAGGTGGACGGCATCATCCACCTGGCCGCCGAGAGCCACGTGGACCGCAGCATCAAGGACCCCTTCACCTTTGCCCGCACCAACGTCATGGGCACGCTGAGCCTGCTGCAGGCCGCCAAGCTCTATTGGGAAAGCTTGCCCGAGAAGTTCGAGGGCAAGCGCTTCTACCACATCTCGACCGACGAGGTGTATGGCGCCCTGGAGATGACACACCCCGAGGGCATCCCCGCACCATTCACCACGAAAGCTACCAGCCACTCCCCTCTACGCGGAGACGGAGGGGTCTCCTACGGCGAGAAGTTCTTCACCGAGGACCTGAAGTACATGCCCCACAGCCCCTATTCGGCCTCGAAGGCCTCGAGCGACCATTTCGTGCGCGCCTTCCATGATACCTACGGGCTGCCCACCATCGTCACCAACTGTTCGAACAACTACGGGCCCTACCAGTTCCCCGAGAAGCTGATTCCCCTGTTCATCAACAACATCCGCCACCGCAAGCCGCTGCCCGTCTACGGCAAGGGCGAGAACGTGCGCGACTGGCTCTTCGTGGAGGACCACGCCCGTGCCATCGACCTCATCTTCCACAAGGGAAAGATTGCCGAGACGTATAACATCGGCGGTTTCAACGAATGGAAGAATATCGACATCATCAAGGTGGTCATCAAGACCGTTGACCGCATCCTGGGTCGCAAGGAGGGCGAGGACCTGGACCTCATCACCTACGTTACCGACCGCGCCGGCCACGACCTGCGCTACGCCATCGACAGCCGCAAGCTGCAGCGCGAGCTGGGCTGGGAGCCCAGCCTGCAGTTTGAGGAGGGCATCGAGAAGACCGTGCGCTGGTACCTGGACCACCAGGAGTGGATGGACCGCATCACGAGCGGCGAATACGAGAAGTACTACGACGACATGTACGCCGGCCGCTGAGTCCTTCGCCCTTCTTAGAGGACACGATGCATAAAAGTCCCCATTTCATCGAGGAAATGGGGACTTTTCGTATCAACACATATGGGACGTGCTTAGAGGGGGAAGAGACCATAGAGGTTGGCGTCGATGCCGTCCGTTATGGTCTGGAAAGCCTTGGGGTCGTCGCCGAACTTGCACGTGTCGCCGTCGACGATGAGCAGCGGCCCCTTGTAGGTGCTAATCCACTGTTCGTAGAGCTCGTTGAGGCCCTGCAGGTAGTCAATCTGGATAGACTGCTCGTAGGCCCTTCCGCGCTTCTGTATCTGGTAGACGAGGTTGGAGATGCTGCTGCGTATGTATATCATGAGGTCGGGCAGCTTCACCAGCGACATCATGAGGTTGAAGAGCTCGCTGTAGTTGGCAAAGTCGCGGTCGCTCATGAGGCCCTTGTTGTGGAGGTTGGGTGCAAAGATGCAGGCATCCTCGAAGATGGTGCGGTCCTGTATGATGTATTCCTTTGACTTGGATATCTCCACAACGTCGCGGAAGCGCTTGTTGAGGAAGTAGACCTGGAGGTTGAAGGACCACCGGGCCATGTCGGCGTAGTAGTCCTCGAGATAGGGGTTGTTGTCGACGGGCTCGAACTGTGGTTTCCAGCCGTAGCGCTTGGCAAGCATCTTGGTGAGTGTGGTTTTGCCGCATCCTATGTTTCCGGCGATGGCGATGTGCATGGTGAAGTTGAGAAAATGAGATATTGAGAAAATGAGTTAATTAATGGGGAAGAGGCCGAAGAGGAGGGGGTCTATCTTGTTGATGATGGACTGGAGGTCCTCGGGGCGGTGCAGGTAGTCGAGGTTGGCCACGTCGACGGTGAGCACCCGGCCGGGGTATTTATGATAGATGAAGTCCTCGTAGAGCTCGTTGAGGCCCTGGAGGTACTCGATTTGTATGGTCTGCTCGTAGTCGCGTCCGCGCTTCTGGATGTTCTCGACCAGGTGGGCGATGTCGGCGCGGAGGTAGATCATGAGGTCGGGCACGCGCAGCTGGGTGAGCATCTGCTCGAAGAGTTCCATGTAGGTCTCGTAGTCGCGGTCGCTGAGCTGGCCCATGCGCCGGTTGTTGGCTGCAAAGACGTGGACGCCCTCGTAGATGCTGCGGTCCTGGATGATGGTCTTGGGGCTTTTGTCGATGGCGAGGCAGTCCTTGAAGCGTTCCTTGAGGAAGTAGACTTCGAGGTTGAAGGCCCAGCGCTGTATGTCGGCATAGTAGTCCTCGAGGTAGGGGTTATGGGCCACGGCTTCGAACCGTGGTTCCCAGTCGTAGTGTTTGGCCAGCAGGTTGGTGAGTGTGGTCTTCCCACTGCCGATGTTTCCTGCGATGACGATGTGCATGCTCGTTGTTTTATCAGTCCCAGACGTTGTTCTCTTCGTTGTCCCACGATGCCTTCTCCTTGGTCCAGCTGTCGTCGACGGTTTCGCCCTTGTCGACCAAGACGCCGCTGACGCCGGTCAGATAGTTGTGTGCGCTAAGGGTGAAGCCGGCAGTGGCCGAGGCCGTCAGCGACAGCAGTGCCACGATAAAGGGTATGAACAGTCGGGTAGCAAGGGAATTCATGGGGAACTCGTTTCGGGAAAGCATAAAAAACACTGTAAAACTTTGTTGAAAAATACCCTGCAAAGTTAGTTCATTTTATGCAAACGCGCAAGCGTATTCCTGCAATTCTGTGAACACATTCCCGACAACGCTGCAAGGTGTTCTATATTCGCCGTGCGATGAATATACAAACATCGAACGATAAACGTACAAACGTCGGCGACGATTGTATAGCCGTCGGCCGATGAATATAGAATGTCGTGCAGGGCTTGCAATTTGTTGTTCGGAGGGTGGCGGGAATATGGTGCGCGGATGGAAAAAAATGCTTATCTTTGCGATGAAAACGCAAGATTTTGACTATGAAGATAGGAGTGATTGTGGCCATGTCGGTGGAGTATCGGCAGTTGGTCCGACTGATGGAAGAGCCGCGCCGTGAAGAGGCCGGCGGGATGCAGTTCACCGTGGGCCGCATCGGCGCCCACGAGGTGGTGTTGCTGGAGTGTGGCATAGGCAAGGTGAACGCGGCCTGCGGTGCCATGCTGTTGATTGGCCACTTCGGGCCCGACGCCATCGTGTCGACAGGTTGTGCCGGCGGTATCGACGAGCGGCTGGCAGTGATGGACGTGGTGGTGAGCAACAGGCTGGCCTATCACGACGTCGACTGCGGCGTGGGCCAGGGCAACGAGCTCGGCCAGGTGCAGGGCCTGCCCCGATTCTTCGAGGCCGACGAGCGGCTGGTTGGTGCAGCGCGCAAGCTACAGACGGCGGTGCGCATCCACGCGGGGCTTATCCTCACGGGCGACCAGTTCATCACCCGCCGCGACACGCTCGACGGCATCAAGGCCCTGTTCCCCGAGGGACTGGCCGTCGACATGGAGTCGGCCGCCATTGCCCAGGTGTGCTACTTGCAGAAGGTGCCCTTCGTCTCCTTCCGCATCATCAGTGACACGCCAGGAGCCAAAGGGCACCAGCAACAGTATGACAACTTCTGGGGCGAGATGGCCGACCGCTCGTTTGGCGTCACCCGCTCGTTCCTTGCCGCCCTGTAGGCCAGGGGGCGCTTTCGCTGTCCGTATTATTTCAGGATTTTTTTGCCATCGCGGATGTATATCCCGCGGCGGGGCTTCGTCGTGCGTCGTCCGCTGAGGTCGTAGCAGCCCGTGCTTGTCGCGCTGGGAGCGGCCTGCAGTGCTTCGATGCCGGTGGTCATCTCGGCCAGCTCCACGTCGCTCTTTCCGTCGGTGATGTGTACGCGGAAGGTGAAGACGGCCGTGGCCGTGCGCGTTCCGTCGTTGTAGACCATGGCCTGGGAGACGGTGTAGGTCTTGCCCACGGCCACGGAAACGGCCTTTTCACCGATGTTGAAGGTGAGCGTCGAGGGCTGGAACTCGGAGTAGATGACGCCGCTGCCGAAGTCGGTGACGCCGCCCGCTGCGGCAAACCAGTGGCCGTAGCCGTTGGCCGTGGAGCCGCGCTTCACTATTTTCAGGGTCTTGGGATTGACGGGGTAGAACATAATCTTGCCCTCGGCGGGTCCGGCCGACGCGTAGCTGACCATGCGGTCGGCGATGTCGGTGGGCTGCATCTGGAAGGCCGTGCCCAGGGTTGCTGCAGCCTGGGCGCTGACGGTCACTGGCACCGGCGTGAAGTCGCCGTCGGGGCGCTTGGGCATGTAGACGTCGTAGGTGAAGTTGGCATCGGAGATGAGGCGGCCGTCGATGGTCACGGGAGCGTAGATGACGGCCCGCTTGGCGTTGATGTCGGTGCCCTCGAAGGCCACCTGATAGGGCCAGTTATCGTCGTTCGACTTGAAGTTCTCGTCCCACTTGTGGCAGAAATACTTGGTGGGGGCGGGAGAGACAATCATCCACATCTGCTCGGTGCCCTTGGGCACGGTCATCGTGAGCTCGGCCTCGTTCTGGTTGGCACCGCGGCAGTAGACGCTGTCCTCGTGGATGTATTGGCGGGTGCCGTCGGCCAGCAGGGTCACGAAGCCCAGGCGGAAGCCCTTGGTCGAGGCGGTGCCGGTGGTGAAGTAGGTTGTGCGTCCCGACTTGGTCCACTGGGTGTTGCCGTCGAGGTAGAGCGCCGGGTCGCCGTCGGCCAGCGGAGTGGCGTTGGCAGGCTTGAGCGAGGTGAATGTGGCCTTCACCTGCGTGCCGCTCTCAGGCACGGTGAGGGGGATGACGTTGAAGCCCGACGACTGGGGCACGCTCTCCAGGGCCACCTGATACTGGCGGTCGCCCGTCAGGACGGCGGCGTAGTGGAAGTCGCCGATGTAGCTGTCGCGGTAGGGCTTGCAGACGTCGAGGTCCCACGTGGCACAGCGCGCGGCATAGTCATAGTAGAGACGGTAGAGGTCGGCGGGCTGGAGGCCCTTGAGCTTCATCAGCGCCTGGTTGAAGTCGGTGGCCGAGCCGCTGGTCTGGCCCGTCATGGGCTGGTTCCACACCTGGGCCACGGTGGTCAGGTCCTGGTAGTGCTGGCAGAGGTAGTAGTGGAACCAGTAGGACTGGTAGCGGTGCCACTCGTGGGAGTAGGCCAGGTTGTGGCTGTTGCGGAAGACGCCGATGCTCTGTGAGTACATGAGTTCGGGGTACGACTGGTTGGCCTGCCACTGAGCCGTCTGCTCCCACACGGCCTGTCCGTTGCCGCAGGCCAGGTGGAAGCCCGTGTTGTCGGTCGACGATTCGGTGTGCTTGCTGTGCTCGCTGTAGCACATGTAGTGGAACGAGTGCCCGATTTCGTGGGCCACGGAATGGCCCACGGGCTTACAGGTGGAGGGGTTGAGCCAGAGGGCACTCACCTGGTAGTCGTAGCCGCCGCCGTAGCAGGTCCACGTCGTGGTGTGGTTCATGAGCACCATGACCTTGTAGCGCGAAAGGTTGCTCGTCTCGGGGTTGACGAATCCCAGGGTGTTCAGCTCCAGGTCGAAGAAGGCCTCGCACTTCTTCAGCAGGTCGTTGATGTCGACGTAATAGTCGCTCGACGTGGCCAGCTGGTCGGGGGCTTTGTCGCCGTAGTACTTGTCCCAGAAGACGATGACATTGTCGGTCTCGCGCGAACGCGTCTTCGACCAGGTGTATTTGCACTCGGTGTCGGTCTCGGCGTAAAGAAGGGTGTCGTTGGAGTTAAAGTTCTTCCATTCGCGGGGAATGTAGATGGTCTTCTCGGCCATCAGGTTGCAGGCGGCCGTGAGCACGGCAGCCAGCACAAAAAGTTTCTTGATCATGGTAGGTTGACATTAGATTCAGGGTTTCCAGATGAGGCGCACGAGGCGAATCTCCTCGGGGCGATAGACCCCGTAGAACTCCTCGATGGCCTTGTCGACATTGCCGTCGACCTCGTCGAAGTAGTCGAGCAGCTCGTCCTGGCATTCCTTCTCGATGACCTCGTCGACGAAGTAGGTGATGTCGAACTTCGTGCCGCGCTCCACCAGGTGCTCGAGGCTGTCGAGCACTTCGTCGAAGCCCAGCTGCATCTGCTCGGCATAGTCGTCGAGGGGAACCTTGCGGTCTATGGCCTGGATGAGGTGAATCATCTGCTGCGAGCGTGCAGTGGAGGAAGGGATTGCCATGTGGGCGTCGGTCTCTTCCTCGTCCTTGTCGTTGAGGGCGCTCTCGACAAGGCTGTCGAGCAGTGCGTTGTCGTTCTCGCCAGGTTCCTCCTCCTCGCTCTCGTCCTTGAGGATGAAGGGGGTGGGGTTCTTGCGGAAACGCTCGCCCTTGGCGGTGGCCGTGATGTTGTTGTCGGAAATTTTCAGTATTTTTTCATCGATGGCTTGGTCGATGACAAGGTTGTAGTGAGATTCTTCGCGTTTGTCGCCACTGCCGAAAGATTCCAAGGTGTCCAAGCCATGTTCGGTGATTTCCTTGCTTTCGTTACCTCTGATAAAGTCGATAAGACACTGACGGCTAACGTGATACTTCTTTAAATCATGCAGCGCTTCAAGTATGGTTCTCAGCGATTCTCTTACGTCCATAGTTTGTGTGAAGTGTGATTTCGGGGGCAAAGTTATGATAAAGTAGGCGATACTACCAAATAATTCAGGATTATTTTTTAGTTGGCCCCGGGCGAGCGAATGCACTTCGCCGAGCCGCCGACTTGGATTTTCGCCTTCGGAAACAACCAAATTTATTTGGTATTTCGCTCACTTAATCGTAACTTTGCACGCATTTTAATAATGTAAGATAAAAGAATATGGAGACAAAAAGCATGAAGAGAGCCTTGGTGAGCGTGTTTCACAAGGACGGTTTGGACGAAATACTCCGCAAGTTGCATGCCCAAGGCGTGGAACTCCTGAGTACCGGTGGCACACAAGCCTTCATCGAGAGCCTGGGCATTCCCTGCCAGAAGGTTGAAGACGTGACGGGCTACCCCAGCATCCTGGGCGGACGAGTGAAGACACTGCACCCCAAAGTGTTCGGAGGCATCCTGGGCCGCCGCGAGCTGGAAGGCGACCGCCAGGAGATGGCAAAATACGAGATACCCGAAATCGACCTCGTCATCGTCGACCTCTACCCCTTTGAGGACACCGTGAAGAGCGGTGCATCGGAGGCCGACATCATCGAAAAGATAGACATCGGCGGCATATCGCTCATCCGCGCCGCCGCCAAGAACTTCAAGGACGTGGTGATTGTGCCCTCGAAGGCCCAGTACGGCAAACTCAACGAGATACTGAGCGAACAGGGCGCCGAGACCACACTGGAGCAGCGCCGCTGGTTCGCCACACAGGCCTTCGGCGTGAGCAGCCACTACGACACCGCCATCCACGCCTGGTTCGCCAATTGCTAATTGTGAATTGAATAATTGTGAATTGTTAATTGCTAATTGTGAATTGAACAACATATGAAGTGGTTTTCATTGAATAAAGAAATCGCCATGGACCTGGGAACGGCCAACACCATCATCATCTCGAATGGTAAGATTGTGGTGGACCAGCCCAGCGTGGTGGCCCTTGACCGTCGCACCGACCGCATGATTGCCGTGGGCGAGCGCGCCAAGGAAATGCACGAAAAGACAAACTCGGAGATTCGCACCGTGCGCCCCCTGCGCAACGGCGTCATCGCCGATTTCGACGCCTGCGAGAAGATGATTCGCGGTCTCATTAAGATGGTACACACGGGACGCAACCTGTTCAGCCCCTCGATGAAAATGGTCATCGGCGTGCCCAGTGGCTCCACCGAAGTGGAGCTGAGAGCCGTGCGCGACAGTGCCGAACATGCCGGCGGCCGCGAGGTGTACCTCATCTACGAACCCATGGCTGCCGCCATCGGCATCGGACTCGACGTGCTGGCGCCCCAGGGCAACATGGTGGTTGACATCGGTGGCGGTTCCACCGAGATTGCCGTCATCTCGCTCGGCGGCATCGTGGTGAACATGAGTCAGCGCGTGGCCGGCGACGACCTCACGGCCGACATCCAGGACTACATGAGCCGACAGCACAACATCCGCGTGTCGGAACGCATGGCCGAGCGCATCAAAATCAACGTGGGCGCAGCCCTGGCCGACCTGGGCGAGAATGCCCCCGAGGACTACATCGTCTACGGCCCGAACCGCATCACCGCCCTGCCCATGGAGGTGCCCGTGTGCTACCAGGAGATTGCACACTGCCTGGAGAAGACCATCGCCAAGATTGAGGCCGCCGTGCTCAGCGCACTCGAGGCCACACCGCCCGAACTCTATGCCGACATCGTGCAGAACGGCATCTGGCTCACCGGCGGCGGCGCCCAGCTGCGCGGGCTCGACAAGCGCCTGACCGACAAGATAAACATCCCCTTCCATGTGGCCGAAGACCCCTTGCACAGCGTGGCAAAGGGCACCGGCGTGGCACTGAAGAACATCCACGAGTTCTCCTTCCTGATGTAAAATTAGGAGGAAGGCGATGAACAACCTGTTGGACTGGATAAGAACGTGGGGGCACTGGCTTACCTTTCTCCTCTTGGAGACGATAAGCCTCGTGCTCCTGCTTCGTTTCAATGCCTACCAGGGCAGCGTCTGGTTCACACAGGCCAACGCCGTCACCGGCAGCGTGCTGGAATGGCAACACCGCATGATTGTCTACACCCACCTGGCTGAGGTAAACCGCCAGCTGACCGAGGTTAACCAAGACCTGCAGAGCGAGGTGGACGTGTTGCGCCACCGACTGCAGGAACTGGAACATGACTCGAGCCAGACGGAACGGGCTCTGGCCGAACGGCTGGCCGGCATACGGCGCATTCCGGCCAAGGTGGTGGCGAACAGCGTGCGCGACAAGGACAACCTGATAACCATCAACCGAGGCGAGGCCGACGGCGTGCGCACGGAGATGGGCGTGGTGTGCGGAACCGGCATCGTGGGCATCGTCAGCCAGACGGGGCGCCACTATTCCATCGTCCTGCCCATCCTGAACTCCCACAGCAGCATCAGCTGCCGACTGAAGAAGACGGAATACTTCGGCTACCTGAAGTGGGAGGGCGGAAGCCCCCTGCGCGCCTTCATCGACGACATCCCGAACCACGCCACCGTGGAAAAGGGCGAGATGGTGGAGACGAGCGGATTCAGCAGCGTGTTCCCCCCGGGCATATTCATCGGCAAGGTGAGGCGCGTGCTGATTTCCGACGACGGACTGTCGTATAAGCTGGAAATCGGACTGAGCACCGACTTTGCGCGGCTCACCGACGTCAGCGTCATCGACTGGAAGGCTCCCGAAAGAACCGACGCGAACAACCAACCCGAAGACTCCACACTTAGCAACCCATAAGAGAACATGATCGTAATCTTCATCCGACACTTGCTGCAGATGCTGGCCCTGGTGGCCATGCAGGTGCTGGTGTGCAACTACGTCCACTTCATGGGCTACGCCACCCCGATGCCCTACGTCGTGTTCCTGGCCTACTTCTCGCTGGACAGCAACCGCGTGGGCAACATGCTGTGGGCCTTCGGCATGGGACTGCTGATTGACTCCTTCTCGAACACCCCCGGCGAGGCCGCCGCAGCACTCACGCTCACGGCCTTCGTGCAGTGGCCCCTGCTGAGGGCCATGGCGCCAAAGGAATGTGCCGAGGACATGGTGCCCACCTACAAGAGCATGGGGCGTTGGAACCACATCCGCTACCTGTTCATCCTGGCACTGGTCCACCACGTCACGTTCTACCTGCTGGAGAGCTTCTCCTTCTTCCATCTCACGGAGACCCTGATAGCCTTTGCGTCGAGTCTGCTGTTCTCCTTCGTTCTTATGCTACTCCTGGAGACGCTGCGACATGGCAAGTAATCACATCTACGAAAACCGGAAATACGTGCTGGGCGGCATCGCCGTCTGCATCGTCGTGGTGTATCTGGTGCGGCTGTTCACACTGCAGCTGATGAGCGACGACTTCAAGCGCAACGCCGACTCCAACGCCTTCCTCAAACGCATACAGTTCCCGGCAAGAGGAGCCATGCGCGACCGCACGGGCAAGTTGCTGGTGTATAACCAGCCGGCCTACGACATCATGGTGGTGATGTCGGAAATGGGGGGCGTGGACACCCTGGACCTGTGCCAAAGCCTGGGCATAACGCGGGAGACCTTTGACCACCGCATGGAGGAAATCAAGGACCGCAACCGCAACCCGGGCTACAGCAGCTACACCCAGCAGCTGTTTATGAACCAACTGTCGGCCGAGGAGTTCTCGACGTTCCAGGAGAAGCTGTTCCGCTTCCCGGGCTTCTATGTGCAGAAGCGCAGCATACGACAATATGCCTACCCAAATGCGGCGCACGTGCTGGGCGACGTGGGCGAGGTGGGACCGGCCGACATCGAGGCCGACGACTATTACCAGAGCGGCGACTACATCGGCAAACTGGGCGTGGAGCGCAGCTACGAACGACAACTGCGCGGCGAGAAGGGCGTGGAGATTCTCTTGCGCGATGCCCGTGGCCGCATCAAGGGAAACTACCAGAACGGAAAGTTCGACCGCGACCCCGTGCCGGGGAAGAACCTGACCCTGAGCATCGACCTGGAGCTGCAGCAGCTGGGCGAGCGCCTGATGCAGGGCAAGCTGGGCAGCATCGTGGCCATAGAACCCTCGACGGGCGAGGTGCTGTGTATGGTGTCGGCGCCCAACTACGACCCCCGCATCATGGTGGGCCGACAGCGCGGCCGCAACAACCGCATGCTCACCTTAGACCCCCTGAAACCCCTGCTCAACCGTGCCATCATGGGAACTTACCCGCCGGGCTCCACATTCAAGACCTCGCAGGCGCTGACCTTCCTCGAGGAGGGCATCATCACCCCGCAGACAACCTATCCGTGCAGCGGAGGCTTCCGCTTCGGACACCTGAAGGTGGGATGCCACGGCCATGCCTCACCCATTCCGCTCATCCCCACGATTGCCACGTCGTGTAACGGATACTTCTGCTGGGGACTGTACTACATGCTGGGCAACCGCAAGAAGTACGAGACCGTGCAGGAGGCCATGACGACGTGGAAGGACTACATGGTGAGCATGGGCTTTGGCTATCCGCTGGGCATCGACCTGCCGGGCGAGAAGCGCGGACTCATCCCGAACGCCGACTACTACGACAAACATCTGGGCAAGTCGTGGAACGGACTGAGCGTCATCTCCATCGCTATCGGACAGGGAGAGGTGACGCTCACCCCCCTGCAGATTGCCAACCTGGGAGCAACGATTGCCAACCGCGGCTACTACATCACGCCCCACGTGGTGAAGGAGGTTCAGGGCGAACCCCTCGACACCCTCTACACGAAGCGCCACTACACCAGGGTGTCGCGCCAGAACTACGAGACCGTGGTGGCGGGCATGCGACAGGCCGTGCTGGGCGGTACGTGCCGCGCGGCCAACAACGAGTGGTACGAGGTGTGCGGAAAGACGGGCACGGCACAGAACCGCGGCCACGACCACTCCGTCTTTATGGGCTTCGCCCCCAAGGACGACCCGAAGATTGCCGTGGCCGTGTATGTCGAGAACGGCGGCTGGGGCGCCACGTACGGAGTGCCCTTCGGCGCGCTGATAATGGAAAAATACATCAACGGAAAGCTCACGCCCGAGAGCGAGGCAAAGGCCGAGGCTTTTGCCAACAGAAAGATAAACTATGGTAGCAGCGAGCGATAAACAGCGTAGCATGCTGGCATCCCTGGACTGGGTGACCATCGTCATCTACATCGCCCTACTGGGCATGGGGTGGATGAGCGTGTGCGGCGCAACCTACGACTTCGGACAGGCGGGCGACTTCTTCGACCTGTCGACGCGCAGTGGCATGCAGATTCTGTGGATTGTCACGTCGTTTGCACTCGCCATTGCCCTGCTGAGCATTGACGAACGCTTCTACGACGTCTTTGCCTATGCCATCTACGTGGCGTTCATGCTACTGCTCCTGGCCACGCCCTTCCTGGCCCACGACATCAAGGGCTCGATGTCGTGGATAAAGATAGGAAAGTTCAGCATACAGCCGGCCGAGTTTGCCAAGTTCGCCACCGCACTGTGTGTGGCGAAGTACATGGGGTCGAACGACTTCAATATCTCCAAGTGGTGGAACTTCCTGACGGCATGCTTCCTGTTCATCCTGCCCATGGGGCTCATCATCATGCAGCGCGAGACGGGAAGCGCCCTCGTCTACACGGCATTCTTCCTGATGCTCTACCGCGAGGGCATGCCCGGCTCGATACTCTTTGCCGGCGTGTCGGCGGTCATCTATTTTGTGGTGGGCGTTCGCTTTAGCGAGGCCAGCCTGTGGCACATCCACGCCATCAGCCTCGGCCATTTCCTGGTCCTGCTGCTCATCCTGCTCTTCACCGTGGGGCTGATGCGCGTCTACACGCCCAAGTCGCGGACGCCCTACCTGAATGTCTTCTTCTATGGCGGGGGCATCACCGTGGCCTCGCTGCTGTTCAGCAAGTACGTCATTCCCTTCGACATCACGTGGGTGCAGCTGATTATCTGTGTGGCCGTGATAGGCTACCTGCTTTACCTGGCCGTGAAGCGCAACTGCGGCCGCTATGCCTTCATAGCCCTGTTTGCCATCGGCTCGCTGGCCTTGCACTATTCGGCCGACTTCGCCCTGAACCATGTCCTGCAGCCCCATCAGCAGACGCGCATACGAGTGCTGCTGGGCACAGAGGACGACCCGCGAGGAGTGGGCTACAATGTGCGCCAGGCCAAGATTGCCATCGGCTCAGGCGGATTACGCGGAAAGGGATTCCTGAACGGAACGCAGACGAAGCTGAAGTACGTACCGGAGCAGGAGACCGACTTCATCTTCTGCACCGTTGGAGAGGAAGAGGGCTTCCTCGGCTGCGCCATCGTGCTGCTGCTGTTCCTCGCCCTGATATTGCGACTGATACAACTGGCCGAGCGACAACCTTATGCCTCGGGGCGCATCTATGGCTACTGTGTGATGAGCATCTTCCTGTTCCACCTGTTCATCAACGTGGGCATGGTCCTGGGCCTGACGCCCGTCATTGGCATCCCGCTGCCGTTCTTCAGCTACGGCGGCTCGTCGTTGTGGGGCTTCACGATTTTGCTGTTCATCTTCCTGCGCATGGATGCCACGCGCAACCGCTTCGTCCACAACTGACGCGCTGCTTCCTTAATACTTCAGGCTGGTTCCCAGTTTCTCGAGACCTTTACTCAGCTTCTGGAGTCATTTCTGTGCGTTTGCCTCGGTGGGGCATGCCATGAACACCAGACCCATAACCAACATGATACTTACGAGCGTTTTCATGGTATCAGGTTTTTTAAGGGTTATTTGATGTTACTTGCGTGCTAATTGGGGGAGGCTTCAGTGACCTTGATACCGATTTCCCGTATGCCCGGCATCGTTTCGGGGCGCATCAGGTGGTAGAGACGCAGGGTTCCCTCCTGCCCGGGTTCCAGGTGGAGGCTGTATAGCGGGGTGCTGAGTTGCAGGAGGTTCAGCCCGTCGCCGACGGGGATGCCACGCTCGTCGGCGGCCTCAATGTAGAGGGTGTCGCGACGAGCGGCAACGGGGTGATTCAGCCGTGTCTCGGCCACCATCCAAATGCCTTTGTAGGGGAAGCTGTTGGTGTAGCGCATGTCGACGTCGAAGTGGAAGCGGCCTTCATGCCTGATGGGGGGGAGTTGGAAGAGAAGCGTGTCGCTGCGGTCCCAGCCCTCGGGGTCGATGTGCTCGAAGTGGTGCATCAGAGTTCCCCTGATGCAGGCCGCGCACAATATCATGCCCAGCGAGAGCTGTAGCAGACGTTTAGCTTTCATTCGCGAGTTTCTCGTTGCGTCTGCCTTCGTTGTTTCTTCCTTCGCTGTGTCGTCCGTCGTTGCGTTTCTTGTTGTTGCGCTTCTTTTTCTTCTTGTCGAAGCGGTGCAGGTCGTCCTGTGCGGCCAGGTCGACGGGCTTGGCGGGTTGTGCCTTTCCGCTTTCCTCCAGGCTCTCGGGCTTCTCGCCCTTGCGGTTCATCTCGATGATTTCCAGGGCGCGCTTGGCGGGGATGGTGGTCAGGTTGGCCGCCATGCGCTTGTCGCTGCTGTAGGTGACCATGTTGGAGAGGATATCGGCCTTGAAGAAGAAGAATTCGCCGTCCATCGTCTCGAGCGTGATTTCGCGGCTGGGCAGTCGGCGGCCGGCCTCGATGTACTGGTCAACCTCGTAGTTCATGCAGCACTTCAGCTTGGCGCATTGGCCTGCCAGCTTCTGCGGGTTGAGGCTGACGTCCTGGAAGCGGGCAGCTGCCGTGCCCACGCTGTGGAACGAACGTATCCACGTGGCGCAGCACAACTCACGACCACAGGGGCCAAAGCCTCCGATGCGGCCTGCCTCCTGGCGCACGCCAATCTGTTTCATCTCGATGCGCACGTGGAAGAGTTCGGCCAGCACCTTGATGAGCTCGCGGAAGTCGACACGCCCCTCGGCAATATAATAGAAGATGGCCTTGTTGCCGTCGCCCTGATACTCCACGTCGCCGATTTTCATCTCCAGCCCCAGGTCCTTGGCGGCCTGGCGGCTACGTATCATGGTGCTGTGCTCGCGGGCTTTGGCTTCCTCGTACTTCTCGATGTCGGCCGGCCGGGCTATGCGATAGATGCGCTTGATTTCCTCGCCCGGCTTCATGTAGGCCTTCTTCATCTGCAGCGCCACGAGGCGGCCCGTCATGGTGACGACGCCGATGTCGTGGCCCGGCGATGCTTCGACGGCCACGACGTCGCCCTTCTGGATGGTCAGGTGGTTGTCGTTACGGTAGTATCCCTTTCGTGTGTTTTTGAACTGCACCTCCACCAGGTCCGATGCGTCTTGGTTGTCGGGCAGGTCGGCCAGGTAGTCGTGGACGTTCAGCTGGCACTGGTCGCGTCCGCAGCCTTGTGCCCTGAGTCCTCGTTCGTTGTTTCCACAGACATATCTCATTGTTGTCTAAAGTTTTAGCAAAAGTGTTATTTTCAGTGCAAGGTCGAAGAACACCATCCTCGCGTTCACGTTCTGTTCGATGTCGGTTTGGCAGGCAGCCATCTCGTCCATCATGGGGATGACGTTGCGCTCGTTGATAAAGCGTGCGAAGTTCTTGGCAAAGTTCCTTTCCTCCTCGGTCATGTAGTTAAGCTTCTCGTTGCGGAAGTTGAAGATGAAGTTCTCCCTCACCAGCCGCTGGCAGTATTCGAGCATGTGCTTTTGTCGCTCGCGCCCCAGCGTGGCCACTTGCTCGGCCCATTGGCGCATTTCCTTTGCCTTGCGCTGGTAGCAGAGTCGCATCAGTTCGATAAACAGTTCGAAGTATTCGCGGCGTTCGCTGTCCTCCTTGGTCAGTTTCAGGGCTTGTGTGAAGCTGCCTTGCGCGATGTGGGCCAGGTCGCGGGCCTTGCCGTTGTCGATGCCGTAGTCCTCGGTCAGGGCCTTGGCGATGACCTCCTCGCTCAGTGCCGGCACGGCGATGCGCTGCGTGCGGCTCACGATGGTGCCCAGCACCTGGTCGGGCTCTTCGCTCACCAGCAGGAAGTGGGTCTTCTGAGGCGGCTCTTCGATGAGTTTCAGGAGTTTGTTAGCGGTGGCGGGGGGCATCTTCTCGGGCTGCCAGATGACGACCACGCGGTATCCGCCTTGGCTGGCCTTGAGCGACAGCTTGCGTTGTAGGGCGTCGCTCTCGCCCACGTAGAATTGCAACTGCTGGTTTTCGCCCTTCAGGTCGGCCAACCAGTCGTTGGCGGTGAAGTAGGGGGTGCGTGCCAGCTGTTCGCGCCATTCCGGCAGGCGGTCGTCGCTAATGGGCTGGTCGGTGGCCTTGACTTTGATGAGCGGGAAGGAGAAATGCAGGTCGGGGTGTTGCCATCCCTTAGTCATGTGGCAGGAGTGACACTGGCGGCAGGGCTGTCCGTCGGCCGGATGCTCGCACAGCAGGTAGCGTGCCAGATGGAGGGCTATGGCCAGTTTTCCGCTGCCCGACGGGCCGCACAGCATGAGTGCGTGGGGCAGTCGGCCCTGGTCGACCATGTCGGTCAGTTGCCTGACAATATCTTCCTGTCCTATTATCTTCATTCCCTACGTTTGTTCTCTAATATATTTGCTTTGCAATTTCCTGTATGCTGTCGACGGCGCTCATGGTGTAGAAGTGGAGGTTGGGAGCGCCCTTCTTGAGCAGTTCGCGGCATTGGGCCACGGCCCATTCCACGCCCACCCGTCTGACCTCCTCGTCGGTCTTGCACTTCACGGCCTCGAGGCGCAGGGCCTCGGGCAGGTCGCAGTGGAAGGTCTTCGGAATCATGGCCAGCTGGTCTTTCTTGGTCAGGGGCTTGATGCCCGGCACGATGGGGATGTCGATGCCCATGGCACGTGCCTTGTCGAGGAATTGGAAGTAGCGTTCGTTGTCGAAGAAAAGTTGCGTCACGGCGTATTCGGCCCCCAGTCGGGTCTTCTGGCGCAGGACCTCCATGTCGGCCTCCAGGTTGGCTGCCTCCTCGTGTTTCTCGGGATAGCACGCCACGCCGAAGTGGAAGCGTGGCCCCGGCTGCTTGATGGGGTCTCCGTTGAAGAAGTGGCCGTCGTTGAACCGGTTGATTTGTTCGATGAGTTCGGTGGCGTGGGAAGGTCCGTCGCCGGTGGGCTCGAACATCCGCTCGTCGCGGGCCTTGTCGCCGCGCAGCACGAGCAGGTCGCTGATGCCCAGGAACTGCAGGTCGATGAGCGTGTATTCGAGGTCCTCACGGGTGTTGCCGCTGCACACGAGGTGGGGCACGACGGGGATGTCGTAGCGGCGCTGGATGGCGGCGGCCACGGCGATGCTGCCCGGCCGGCGGCGGATGCGCTCGCGCTGCATGAGTCCGCTGGGCAGTTCGCGGTAGACGTATTCGCTGCGGTGGGCCGTGATGTTGATGTATCGCGGCTGAAAGTCGCGCAGGCGGTCGATGGTGCGGAACAGCGCTTCCGTGCCATTTCCCTTCAGGGGTGGCAACACCTCGAAGGAGAACGGCACGCTCTGCTTGTCAAGTATCAGTTCAACTACTCTCATTTGTCCTTAGTCTTTCGCCCTTAGCCCTTAGCCTTTCGCCCTATTTCTTTTCCTTGACGAAGATGCTGTCCACCTCCCATGTGGCGGCGTTCACCTTGTCGGAGATGTACTTGAAGGCGATGTGTATTGTATCCTGGCCGGCGAACTCGGCGAGGTCGACGGTGTCGCGCACAAAGTTCCAGTTCGTGCCGTCGGGATAGGTAGGCACCAGTTTCGAGAGGTTCTTCCACTTGGCCTGTTCGCGCATGCCTCGGCCTGCGTAGTTGGTCGATGCCCACACTTGCAGGTACTGGCGTGGGTTGTCGCCGGCGTAGCGCTGCGCCTGGCTGAAGATGAGCACGGGCGCGGTGGCCTTGGTAAGGTCGATGGCGGGACTTATGGCCCACGACTTGGTGGCGTAGCGCGTGCTCGACTTGAAGGCGCTGGCCCTCAGTCCGTACTTGCTGTCGTAGCTCCACACGTAGGTGAGGTCGCCAATGCTGCCTTCGTGTTCAATGCTCCAGCCGTAGGTATTGAAGATGTAGTCGGCATCGGTGGAGCTGCTGCCGCTGCCTTTGAATATCTGGCTCAGGTAGCCGCTCTTGGGCACCCACTTCCCCTCCTCGAGCACGAAGGTGACGTCCGTGGTCTCCACTTCTTTGGCCTGTCCCTTGCGGTAGAGTTCGATGGGGGTGAAGCTGTCGGCCAGCGAGTCGGGCACGACCACGATGTAGTCGTTGTCGGCATCGTAGCGGACTACCTCGCCCGTCGTGGTGTTCACGATGTCGTAGCAGAAGCTCTCCTCGTTGTAGGTGATGTCCCACAGCGGGAACTGGGTCATGTCGTCCAGGTCGCCCAGGTCTTCGATGTAGCTGAAGTTGGCCACCGTGGTGTCGCGGATGATGTAGATGTCGTTGGCGTTGCTCAGCAGCCAGTGGTCGCCGTCGGCGCTGATGCTGAAGGCGTTGGCTTTTGCCAGGGAGTCGATTTTGAAGGCGTCGTTATAGAGCATTGTTGCCTTCTTAGGCGACAGGGCGCTGCCGGTGAGGTAGAGCGGTCCGGGGTTGTCGAGTGAGGCTGCCATCTGGCTTTCGCCCTTGGGCACCAGCAGATACTGGTCGTTCTCTTTCAGTTCGCCCGTGGCCATGACGAAGGCGTTCTCCGAGGAACCCGTCTCCACCTCCTGGTCGAGGGTGACGGTCACTGAGGTTCCCTCGGTGATGGTGTAGTACTGGCTGTTGCCGATGAGCTCCTTGATGGCGTTGGGGATGAACAGTTCGGGCGATATTTGTCCGAAGAAGCGGCGTTTGCGCTTCAGCATGCTCAGTTGCTGTCGTGCGGTGTTGTCGGTGCTGTTGGCGGCGCTGTCGAGGGTGTCGGCCAGAGCCTTGTTCAGTTCGTTCTCGCTCAGCGTCTGGTAGAGGTTGGCAGTCATGGTCACGTGCAGTTGGTTCACCTGTTCGGGTGTCCACATCTCCTTCTGGGTGCCGAAGTTGCTTTCTGTGTAGTCGTCACAGGCGGCCAGGGTGGCCAGTGCAAGTGCGATGGCGAATATATGTTTTGTTTTCATAGCGTGTTGTGGTTTTATGGGGCTTGTGTGGCGTTGCGGTTAGAAATCGAGTTTAAGCCTTATGGTGAAGGTGCGTCCGAAGTTGTAGAATACGAACACGTTGTCGGCCGTTGTGGTGCCGCTGTTGGTGTTGTAGGCCTTGCCGATGTACTGGTAGTCGAAGAGGTTGTTGACCACGCCGCTCAGCGTGGCGCCCAGTTTGTCGGCGATGCGGAACTTGTAGCTGGCGTGCAGGTCGACCTGGCTTGCCGAGGGCACTTTCCAGGGTGCGCTGGGCGAGTAGGTCTTGCCGATGTTGAGGTTGCTGCCCGAGAAGCTGTAGTAGCTGTAGTTACGGCCGTAGTACACCCAGTCGGCGCCCACCTTCAGCTCCTGGCCTTCGTGCAGACGGAGCACGCGTCCCAGCCGGAAGTCGGCGCCCAGTGCGGCGGTGGTCTGTGCCGAGCCGCCCACGCGTATGCCGTCGAGGTTGATTTTGGCCTTGGCGTGGTCGGCGGCTCCCACGGTGGTGACGGTGCCGTCGGCCCGCAGTGCCTGTCCGCGTTCGCTGTAGACGTAGCCCTCGGCGTTGTTACACCACTTCCAGTTGCCCAGCGAGAACATACCCTTGATGGTGACCCACTTGGCGGGCTCGAGCTTGCCCTCGAGTTCGAGTCCCATGTGGCGTGCGTCGACGCCTGTCATGTTGATGAAGGCCGTCTCCTGGAAGGTGTCGATGTATTTGGCCATCGACTTGTCCATCCATTGCGTGAAGTATCCGTTGAGCTTCAGCTGTATCCAGTCCCAGCGGAATCCGTAGCCCACCTCCAGCGAGACCACCTTCTCGTTGCGGGCCTCGGCGTTGAGCATGTTGCTGGTCTCGGCTTTCATGAAGACGGCGTTGTATTTTGGCGCACGGCTGATGTATCCCACGTTGAGGAACACGTTGTGGTTGTTGTTGATGTTGTAGTTGGCGCCGGCCTTGATGTTACCGCCCAGGAAGTTGGCGTTGTCGCTCTTCTCCTGTGCCTTTTCGTAGTAGTAGTGGTTGCGTTGCCAGTATGTGGTGTTGTTCAGTGCTCCGTTGGCATAGGCACTCAGGTTGCCCAGGTTGTATTCGGCCTGCGCGAAGGCGCCTTCTTGCACGACGTAGCCGTCGTAGTTGCGGTACACGACGTCGCCCACGCCCAGTTTCTCGTAGAGCCATTCGCTATTGGCGGCGATGGGTTTCTTGGCGGGGTCGATGGCGCTGCGCTGGTTGTAGTCCATGAAGTACTGTCCGCCCAGCAGGTTGCTGAGCACGGTCTTGTGGGTGCCATTGTAGTAGCGGAAGTCCAGTCCGGCCGAGATGTCCCAGTTTTCGTTCAGGTGGTTGCTGTAGGTTGAGAGCAGGCCCGTCCAGAGGTGGTTGTTCTGGCTGTTGGCCAGTGCGAAGAGCGAGCCGGTGTTGCTCTGTACGTTGCGGTCGTAGAGCGCGTCGTAGTCGAAGGTGCCGTCGGCACATCGGAAGGTGTCGGTGACCTTGCCGTAGGAGACTCCGCGCATGTCGGTGTATGAGCCTGCGCCGAATCCCTCACCCGTCGTGCCGCTGCCTCGTCCGATGCTCATGTAGAGCGCCGTGGAGAGGCTGCTCTTCTGGTCGATGGTCCAGTTGTGGTTGAGCGAGAGCTGGGGCTTGTGGTAGCGGTTGCGGGTGGCGTTGAACTCCTCGCCGTGGAGGTAGCCGAAGGTGGGGTTATACTCGTAGTGGTCGTAGCCGTAGGACTGGCGCACGCGGGCCCATTCGCTGATGGTCAGCGGTCCGTAGTTCTGGCTCGACGAGCGTTGGCCGTGTTCCTGTATGGTGCCGAATCCGGTGAACGACAGGGTGTGGTGCTCGTTGAACTTCTTGGCGATGCTGCCAAACCAGGTGTAGCCCTCGTAGTCGGTGCCCCGGACGTAGCCGTCGCCCCACTGGCGGGTGCCCAGCAGCGTCAGGCCCCAGCCGCGTTTCGAGAGGCCGGTGCTCACGTTGAACGACAGTTTGTTGGCCCCGTTGTTACCCATCTGGTAGCTGAGGCTTCCGCCGCGCTTCTGGTCGAGCGTGCGGGTGATGATGTTGATGGTTCCGCCCACGCTTGGTGCGCTCACCTTCGAGGCGCCCAGTCCGCGTTGCGTCTGCACAATCTTGGCCACGTCGCTGATGCCGGCCCAGTTGCTCCAGTACACGGAGCCGTTCTCCATGTCGTTCATGGGCACGCCGTTGACCATCGTGGCCACGTTGGTGTTGTCGAAGCCACGCATGTAGATTTCCGAGTCGCCCCAGCCGCCGCCTTGCTTGTTGGCATGCACGCCGGGGGTGGTCTTCATGATTTCCGGGAACTCCTGTCCGCCCAGTTTTTCCTCGATTTCATCGATGGTTATGTTCGACAGGGCCACGGGCGTCTTGCGGTCGAAGGCCATCGTGCCGTAGACGGTGACGCCCTCGAGCGCCACGTCCTCGGCCGTGAGGCTCAGGGTGCCCATGTCGCCCGACTTGGCCACGCCGAAGTTCTGTGTCTTGAATCCCAGGTACGAAACCGTCACCTCGCGCCGGCGGGCGGGGTTCTTCAGGGTGAATTCGCCCTCGGCGTTTGTCACAACGCCCGTCTTCTCGCCCGTCAGGCGCACCTGTGCCCCCACCAGCGGCTCGCCGTTCTCGGCGTCCACCAGGCGGCCCTTAACCACGGTCTGGCTGCGACCCGCCAGGGCCACACCCATCAGTGCGGCCATCGCCGCCACTCGTAACATGCTTTGCATCATTGCTGTTTCTGTGTGTATGGAAAGAGTTATTAAATGTCCCACAAAGATAAATAAATAAATAAAATTTGCCAAACAATCGGCCCCTTTTTCCCCCGACGCCTCCAGAGGGGTCCTGCATCGACGAGGCTCCGTCCATGCGTCGACGAGGCTTCGTCCATGCGTCGACGAGGCTCCGTCCATGCGTCGACGAGGCCCCGTCCATGCAACGTGCGCGCACGCGCTCATGCGTGCTTACCTTTAATATATGTCCCACCCGTCGCCTGCCGCCGTTGCCATGAAAATAAAATCTGCCTTAGGCGCTTGCATGTTAAAACAATAATGCTTATATTTGTCCCGAATACTGTGTAAAAACGACTAAACAAACCAATCTTTTTAATTAACTTATCTATTAACCAAAAAACAAACATCATGAAAAAGTTTTTACTTTCTCTCGTGTCGCTGCTCATGCTGACGTTGTTTGCCCAGGCTGGTGAGCCCGTTAAGGAGCTCACTTTCCCTACGTACAACGACAAAGGTGTACAGGGCTATACGAGTGAGTGGACTGCCACCGTTAATGGAGATGTTTGGACCCTCAGTGGGTTCAACAACAACAAGAACGGATGGGCGTATGTAAGGTGTGGTTCAAAGTCTGCTGCAACCACAGCAACAATTACGTCTCCGGCAGTAAACGTGGCTATTGCCAATGTTGTTTTCTCTGTGACCAAGACGTCGAACGTGACATCTGCCACCCTGACCATCTTGAACGGAGAAACCGTTGTTGGTGAGCCGATTGATATTACCGAGTCCTTCACGGCCGGTGACGTCAATGTGAAGGTAGCTGGCGCTTCCGGTTACAGTTACAAACTGACTCTTGAGAACGCGCAGGCCTCTAATGGATCCACTGAAATCAGCAAGGTGGCCCTTTATGAGGAAGGTCAGTTTGAGGAGGTACACATTGCCAATACGGCCGAGACTGCCTACACCGTAGCTGAGGCCATGGCCCTCATCGACGCCGGACAGGCTCTGGGTGAGACGGTTTACGTCAAGGGTATCGTCTCGCAGGTTGACAAGTTCAACGACACCTACAAAAGCATCCAGTACTGGATTTCCGACGATGGCACGACAACCAACCAGTTCGAGTGCTACAGCGGTAAGGGTATTGGTGGTGCCGACTTCGCATCTGTTGACGACGTCAAGGTAGGCGCTACTGTAGTCGTTAAGGGACTTCTCGCCAAGTTCAATGAAATTTATGAGTTCAAGCAGAACAACGAGCTCGTTTCTTACACGGCTCCCGCTCCTCTTGGCGACGACTTCGAGGCTATGGCCGAGAGCAACGCCATCGGTATTCGCACTTATGCCAAGGACATCAAGGGCGAAGAAGTTGCTACAATGCAGAAAATCGCAGGATGGAACATCGTTACTAACGGCGACGACCGTGCTGCTGGTATCTTTGCCTACGGCTCTTCCGCCTTCCTCGGTGGCGAGGGCTATGTGGCTCCCGCTGCTCCCTTCTTCAAGGGCGCAACCAAGGCTCTGGGTATATGTGCCGTTTGGAGCGCTTCTCTCCAGTACACCAAGGAGATTGACCTCAAGGCCGGCAAATACATGCTGCAGGTTCCCGTCTACAACGCCGGCGGTGCAACAGCCATTGCCAACAACCTGATTGGCGTTGATGGCACATACTCTGCAACGAAGACATTCGCCGTTGGCGGATGGACCGTGGAGAACGTAGAGTTCACCGTTGCTGAGGACAAGACCGTTACTCTCTCTCTCGGCTACGCTGCAACCAACGTTGGTTCTGGTGCCATGCCTCATCTCTTCCTCGAGTCTGCTATCATCTATAGCGGCGACGAGGCTATCGCTGCTGCAAAGGCTGCTGCCGAGACTCGCGCTGCTGAGCTCGCACTTGCCAAGGCCAAGGCCGACGCACTTGCCAAGCTCAACGCTTATGTCATTGGCACTGGACTGTTCCAGTACAGCCAGACGGCCATCGACGCTGCCAAGGCTGCCGTTGAGGCCGCTACTACGGTAGAGGAAGTGGCCGCTGTGCCCGCTCCCGCCGTTACGGCTCCCGATGCCGAGAAGTTCTACAGCTTCAAGCTGAAGGAAGGTGGCAACTACCTTGCTGCCGACGGAGGCATCAAGCTGGCCGAAAAGGCTATGGGCTTCAAGTTCGTGGCTGCCGAGGGCGGCTATGCGCTCACTGCCGACGGCACCAACTACGTGGCTTACACCGGCACTGGCAACAACATCTGGAGTATGGGTCTCGCCGAGGCTCCCTACACTTGGGTGGTTACCTGTCTGGCCGACGGTGAATACACGCTGTCGAAGGTTGGTAAGCCCGCTGAATGCATCGGTGTCGACGACACCACGGCCGGAAGCCCTTGCTTCGCCGACAAACCTGCCGATGCCAAGGGTACTTGGGCCATTGCCGAATACGTGGCTCCCGTGCTCTACAACGTAACCGTTGCCGAGGGCCTCGAAAATGGTACCGTTGTGGCCAGCCCCGTTCAGGCTGAAGAGGGCGAGACCGTTACCCTCACCATCACGCCCGCCGAGGGCTATGAGCTCGACGTGCTCACCGTGAAGGCTGGCGAGAACGACGTGGAGGTTAGCGGAAACACCTTCGCCATGCCCGCTGCCGACGTAACCGTCAGCGCTACCTTCAAGGAGAAGGCTCCTTCTAACGACTTCACATCTTACATCGTAAATGCCGACCTGACAGGCGAAGGTGGTTTCGACGCTACTGGCACAAAGGGTATCGATGGCTCTGGTATCGTGAAGTGTGCTAACAACGCACAGTTCGACTTCAAGCAGACTATCGCTGCTCTGCCCGCTGGTCAGTACAAGCTGACTGCTCAGGCTGCTTACCGCTACAGCGGAAGCGAGGCTGACGAGTATGCAGCTATCGAGGCTGGTACAGACACCAAGTTGGCTACGTTGTATGCAACAACAACTAAGAAGACCTACGATTCGAAGGTAATGAATCGCTGGGACGGCGCTTCTGAGACTGACTATGCTGCTGGCGACGGTTCTACTACCGTAAACGAGAAGTTCGTTCCCAATAGCAGCAATGCTGTTAAGGCTTGGTTCGCTGCTGGTCAGTATGTCAACGAGGTTGTATTCAACCTGGCTGAGGCTGGCGACGTTACCATCGGTATCGTGAAGAACGCTCAGCCCGAAGCTGGCGACTACACCGTTCTTGGTCCTTGGACTCTCACTCGCCTTGGCGATGCTGAGGAGGAAGAAGAGCCCACTCCCGCTCTGGCTAATGGTAAGTATTATTTGCAGAACGTAGCTACTGGCCTTTATTGGGGTGCTGGTAACGACTGGGGTACACAGGCTTGTCTGCTTGCTCATCCCGACTATGTGACACTCGTATCTAACGAAGACGGCACATACAAACTGGAGTCTCAGGTAAGCAACGGTGGTACATCTTACTACTTCAACGGCAGTTACATGGATGGTAATCCTGTAGCCTTGACGTTTACCCAGAGTGGTGACAACTATACCATTGCTAACGGCGAGACTTACTACGGTGCACCAAGCAGCCGTGCAACAGTAACCTTCGAAGGTACGATGGTTCTTGGCACCACAGCTGCAGACTCTCAGGATGCACTTTGGAAGGTAATTCCTGAAGCCGACATGTTGCCATCTCTCGCTAATGCAACAGTTGAAGCACCTGTCGATGCTACATTCTTGATTATCGACCACACGTTCGGACGTAACAACCGTAACGTCAGCGCATGGAATAACGATGGTGGTGCTGCCCTGACCGGTGGTAACAGTAACCGTCATTGCGCTGAGAAGTACCATGGTGTATACAATGTTTCTCAGACTCTGGCAAACGCTCCTAAGGGTGTTTACAGGCTGGAGGCTCAGGGCTTCTATCGTCAGGATGGTTCCGACAACGAAAATCTGCCCGTAATCTATGCTAACGATGTTACTGCTCAGTTCCCATTGCTCACAACAAGTGAAAACAGCATGGACGCTGCTTGCACATCGTTCAACAGTGGTCTTTATAAGATTGATCCTATCTTCGTTAAGGTTGAAGAGGGTGGCACGCTCACCATTGGTGCCAAGCTGGAGACCAACACCGCCCTGTGGTGTATCTGGGATAACTTCGTGCTGACCTACTACGGCGACTGCGACCTCGCAGAAGCTAAGTTCTCCGGCCTCGTTGCTCAGGTGAATGCCCTGAAGGCCGAGGCTGAGGCTCTGGTTGCCAACACCGGCAACGTAAGCGAGACCACCGTTGCAGCCCTCCAGGCTGCCATCGCAGCCACAGAGTCTATCGAGGCTACTGAAGAAGCCTACAAGGCTGTCATCAATGGTCTCACGGCTGCCGTGAACCAGGGTAAGCTGGACGTTGACAACAAGGCTGCCATCGACGCCATGTATGCCCTCATCGAGAGCACCAACGTCTACACCGCCGAGGCCAAGACTACCTACACCGCCGAGGCCGACGGCTACAAGGCTGCTTGGGAGGCTGGCACGCTGACCACTAAGGTCGACAACCCCGCCACCATCCACGCTTGGCACGCTGCCAACACGGCTGACGACTTCCTGCTCTCTGCATGGACCATCAACGACGTTCAGGCTAAGGAGTTCGACACTGCACTCTACATCAACACTTGGAGCGACGAAGGCGAGAAAGACGGTTCAGAGTTCAAGGTGCCCTTCTTCGAGTACTGGACTGGCGACGCCAACTCTCTGGGCGCTGCCAAGCTGACCGCCACGATGACCGGCCTGACCGCTGGCCTCTATGAGGTGAGCGCCTGGGTTCGCGTTCGTGCCAAGAACGGTTTCACCGCTCCTGCCACCGGCATCACGATGGATGTTAACGGCGGTGAGGCTACCGACGTAGCTGCCGGCACTCAAGTTGAGAACACTCAGTTCTTCCTGGCTAACTTCAAGGCCGTTGGCGTTGTAGGCGAGGACGGCGTGCTGAAGGCTAACTTCAACGTCGCTGCCGACAACAACATCAGCTGGCTCAGCTTCAAGAACGTGAAGTTTGCTCCTAAGGATGAGACGGAGTATGCCTACGAGCAGGCTCTCGCATCCATCGAGGACGGCAAGGGCTACCGCGTATTC
>CALZQV010000014.1 GCA_945828295.1 uncultured Prevotellaceae bacterium
GATTTGGCGTTGTTGATGTCCATGGAGATAAATTAAAAGTTGAGAGTTGAAAGTTCTTGCTCCGTTTCTCTACGCAAGCGTCCCTGAGGGCCGAGCGGAAAGTTGAAAGTTGGGCCTGAAGCCTATCCCTCTCCCTTGGGGGAGCAGGAGGGGGCTTTTGGGGGGAGCCAGAGGGGGCTGAACTAATAGGACCTGCGTGGAGCACAGAGCCACAGGATGATGTAGGCCCAGAAGCCACAGCCAAGACCGAAGACGGCCACAAGGAAAGCAACACGCACCAAGAGGGGGTCGACCTCGAAGTACTCGGCAATGCCACCACACACGCCGGCAAGTTTCTTGTCGGTTTCTGAAAGATAAAAACGCTTGTTGTTCATGATTTAACGGTATTATTTGTAATGACTATACAATACTCCTTTGTTCCTTAAGGGTTCCTCGATGCAAAGTTAAGCATAAATATAATACCTTGCAATACATAGTACTATATTTTTAATGCGTCAAGGCAAAATTTATACCTGCACGATGTTTGCTTCTTGGAAAAAAGTTGGGAAAACTACCAGCCATTGCCACGGGGGCCGTCGCCACCGCCCATACGCGAGCCACCGCTGGGGCGACCTTCGCTGCGCCCGCCCTCACGACCGGAGCGAGGGCCATCGCCGTCGGTCCGCTCTTCGCGCATTCTCGCATTGCCCTCGTCCCTCATCCTGCCCTGACCACGGCCACCGAACTTGCCGAAGCGCCACTGGACCGAGAGGAGCACGTAGGAGTTGACGGCCTCGTCGCGCGAATCGGTGCGCTGGGTGGCCGAGATGGCACGGCTGATGTTGTCGCGCTGCTGCAGAATGTCGATGGCACGCAGGCTGATGGTGAGCGTGCGCTTGCGCAGCAGGCGCTGGCTGAGCGAGGCGTTCCAGATGAGCTGGTTGGTGTTCATGGCCTGATCAGCGTAGCCTCGGCGGCTCTGCTCCGTCAGGTCGGTCGTGAAGGACATTCCCCAGGGGAACTGGAGCGTGGCGCTGCCACCATAGGAGAAGTTGTAGGTGTCGAGGTTGGAGGCCGAGGAGTTAGAGGCACGGCTGTGGTTGTAGCCGGCACGGGCGTTGACGCCGGCATCGAGGTTGTATCCACTCTCCCAGTCGCGACGATACGACAGGCGCAGCGACTGCGAGACGTTGAGGCCGCGCGTGCGGTTCTTCACCGTCTGCTGCGTGGCGCGTTGGTAGACGTAGCTCACGGCGTTGGTGAAGGAGGAGCCCGTGTTCGTGTTGATGCGCCAGTACTTGTCCGCCCCCATGGCCGTATTGAAGTTGAAGTTGGCCGAACCGTTCCAGTTGCCGTTGATGTTAACAGGCTTCGAGATACGTCCGCCCGTCACGTCGTTGTACTCCGTGCGGTTGGCTGTGGTGTTCTGCGTGGTGCGGAACTGAAGGTTCAGAGCCGAGGTGCGCTGGAGGTCGGGGACGCTGCGGCGATAGGAACCCTGAAGGTTGTGGGTGAACGAGGGTTTCAGCTCGGGGTTTCCAAGGCGGATGTTGAGCGGGTCGGCGTTCGACAGTGTGTCGGGTATGAGGTCGGTGATAGAGGGCTGACCCGTCTGTCCGTTGTAGCGGAATTCAAGTTGCTCCTGGCGCGAGAACATGTAGCGGAAGTTGATGTTGGGCGAGGCATTGAAGACCGCGCGGCGCACGTCGTAGTGTTTGAGCCCCTTCTGGTAGTCAACCTCGTTGACCTGCGGCTGCAGGTTGGCACCGATGGTGAGGCGATAGAGCGTGCGGTTGATGCGAAGCTGCACGTTGACGTTGTGGTTCTGATACTTGTTTATGGTGTAGGTGTTCTGAGCCGTGTCGGGCGCAGCCACGTCTTCCCACAGCCGATAATTGTCGGCTGTTATATTATATAAGGTATAGGGATTGTAGAGATTGCCGCTGTCGTCGCGCATCCAGTCAAAGATGCTGCCCACGTTGCGGTCGCGGTCGGTGAAGCGATGGCGGTACTGGTACGACATCTGCAGGTACACCTGGCGCCCCACAGGCTCCGTGTAGGACAGGCGCGTGGCGAAGTTGCGGTTGACGGACGGTGCCTCGTTGTACTGAATCTTGTGGTAAATGGAGTCGTCGCCCGTGGTGGCCAGTATCTGGTAATAGTCGACATGGGCATACGACTGGCTCTCGCTGGTGCTGTGCCCATAGCCAGCCTCGGCATTCAGCGTAAGGTTGCGGCCGGGCTTCCGCAGACGGCGGTTCACCTGCACCGAACCGCTGACGTTAAGGTTCGACGACGTAGAGTGGTTGCGGTTCTCGCGATGGTTCACGCCTATCAGCGGGGCAAGCGTCTGATAGTTGGCAAGTGGGTTGTCCGACAGTTCGTAGGGGTCGTCGGAAAACGCTGCGCTCTCGCTGGCCGAACGGCTGCGGCTGCCACCCCACGAGAGGTTGGGCCGCAGGAGGATGTTCGTCATCGAGTCGGGGCGCCACTCTACCCTGTAGTTGAACGACACGTTGCGGTTGCGGTTCGAGTTCTGGTTCCACGAGTTGGAGTAAGCAGCATTCTGGTTCTCGAAGCTCTGAGAGTTGCGCCACGACTGACTCTTGCCCTGCGAGAAATTGCCGTTGAGCGAGCCGTTCAGCTCCAGCAAGGGGTCGCGCTTGCTTCGGGCACCACGTTCCTCACCCTTAATCTGCACGTTCATGGTCATTCCGCCCGACTGGTTGTCCGTCATGCCGCTGCCCTGCGTGTTGTTGGCATTACCGATGAGCGAGAACTTCTGGTCGCCCACGAAGCGATTCACCATTGCGCGACCCGAATAGCGGTCGTGCGTGCCGTATGCCCCGTCTATGTTGCCAAACCAGCCTCGCTTGCGATTCTTCTTTATTGTAAGGTCGAGCACCGTACGCTCCTGTCCGTCATCAATTCCCGTAACGCGGGCATAGTCGCTCTGCTTGTCGTAGGCCTTCACCTTATCCACGATGTCGGCAGGTAGGTTCTTCAACACCAAGTCGCGGTTGTTACCGAAAAACTCCTTGCCGTCTACGAGGAACTGCTCCACCGTCTTACCATTCCAGGTGTAGGATCCATCATCATTCACTACCACACCGGGCAGTTTCTTTATCAGTTCCTCCACGACGGCGCCCTCCTGCAGTTTATAGGCATCGGCATTATACATGACTGTGTCGTCGACAACCGTCATCTCGGCCAACTTGCCTTCAACCACGGCCTCCGCCATCACCTTGGCGTCCTCGCGCATCAGGATATCCTTGACGCGGAAGTTGCCCGGCCTTCGGGGCAGCGTGATACTGAATCGCTGCTCCTTGAAGCCCATGAAAGAAATCTGTAGGATATAGGTCCCCGTGGGGATGCCTGGCAGGACGAAGAGTCCGCTCTTCTGCACCAATGCGCCAGCCGCCTGCGTGCTGTCGGTACGGAGCAGGCGCACCTGCGCTCCCTCCAGCGGGTCGAGGGTCTGGTTCTCATACACCATGCCCCTCACGTTGACGCGCACAATGCTGTCCGACTGCCCATAGGCGAGCACCGTCGACAGCAGGAAAAGGACAAAAAAAAGGCGCTTCATGTCAAGATAGACACGAAGCGCCCGCTATAGTTTAACAACCTTACGACAAAAACTTAGAACTCACAGTTACGCGGTGTGCGGGGGAAGGGGATGACGTCGCGTATGTTCTGCATGCCGGTAACGAAGAGGATGAGACGCTCGAAACCAAGACCGAATCCGGCGTGAGGGCACGAGCCCCAACGGCGGGTGTCAATATACCACTCAAGCTTCTCGGTCTCCATGCCACGGCGATGAATCTCGGCCATCAGCTTGTCGTAGCTTTCCTCGCGAACCGAGCCGCCGATGATTTCACCAATCTGGGGGAACAGTACGTCGGTGCCCTGCATCGTGCGGCCGTCGTCGTTCAGTTTCATGTAGAAGGCCTTGATTTCCTTGGGATAGTCAGTCATGATGACGGGCTTCTTGAAGTATTCCTCCACGAGGTAACGCTCGTGCTCCGAAGCCAAGTCGTCGCCCCACTGGCAGGGGAACTCAAACTTCTTTCCCTTCTTGATTGCCTCTTGCAGAATCTCGATACCCTGGGTGTAAGGCAGGCGCACAAAGGTCTCCTTCAAGACGCCTTCGAGACGCTCGATGAGGGTCTTATCTACCATCTTGTTGAGGAATTCGAGGTCGTCGCGGCAATTGTCGAGTGCCCAACGCACGCAGTACTTGATGAAGTCCTCCTCGAGATCCATCAGGTCGTCCTTGTCATAGAAGGCCATCTCGGGTTCTATCATCCAGAACTCGGCCAAGTGACGCGGAGTGTTCGAGTTCTCGGCACGGAACGTGGGACCGAAGGTATAGATCTGGCCCAGTGCCGTTGCACCAAGTTCACCCTCGAGCTGTCCGCTCACGGTGAGGGCTACTTGCTCGCCAAAGAAGTCGTCGTCGTAGCTTATCTTTCCCTGCTCGTCTTTCTTCAGGTCGTAGAGATTCTTTGTAGTCACCTGGAACATATTTCCGGCACCCTCGCAGTCGCTGGCAGTGATGAGGGGCGTGTGGAAGTAGAAGAATCCATGTTCGTGGAAATAGGTGTGGATGGCCATCGCCATATTGTGACGGATGCGCAGGATGGCACCAAAGGTGTTGGTGCGAGGACGCATGTGGGCAACCGTGCGCAAGTACTCCCACGACGCACCCTTCTTCTGCAAGGGATAGGTATTGTCACACTCACCCAACACTTCAATCTGCTTGGCTTGAATCTCGCTGGCCTGGCCGGCAGCAGGGCTTTCCACCAGTGTTCCCACCACCTTCAGGCAGGCGCCAGTGGTTATCAGCCGAACCATTTCCTCGTCAAAGTTCTGGTCCTCGCCCACGATCTGGATATTCTTGATGGTGGAGCCATCGTTGAGGGCGATGAAGAATATGCCCTTCGAGCCGCGCTTCGAGCGCACCCAACCCATCACTGTTATCTCGCTACCGAAGTCTGTCCGCTTCAGTGCATCAATTACTTTTGTACGTTTCATGATATTTATTATCATTTATTACTTATTATCCTATAATAGTGCCTACCCCCTTCCCTACAAGGGAGGGCTGGGGTGGGTCCTATTCAAACATTCCCGTGTGGAGCATGTTCACCTCAGCCTCTGTCAGGAAGCGCCAGTCGCCACGGCGGACATTCTTCTTCGTCAAACCTGCGAAGTACACGCGATCAAGCTTCATCACTTTATATCCCAAGTGCTCGAAGATGCGACGCACGATGCGGTTGCGGCCCGAGTGAATCTCAATGCCCACCTGCTTCTTATCCTTCTCGTCGGCATACTCTATGGCGTCGGCCTTGATGGGTCCGTCCTCCAGTTCGATGCCCTCTGCAATCTGATGCATATCGGCAGCCGAAACGTTCTTGTCGAGGAATACATGGTAAATCTTCTTCTTCAGGTACTGAGGATGTGTGAGTTTGCTGGCGAGTTCACCGTCATTGGTGAGCAGCAACACGCCCGTGGTATTGCGGTCGAGACGGCCAACGGGGTATATTCTCTCCTTGCAAGCATCCTTCACCAAGTCCATCACCGTCTTGCGGTTCTGGGGGTCGTCGCTGGTGGTTACGGTATCCTTGGGCTTGTTCAGCAGCACGTAAACCTTCTTCTCGGGTGTGATGAGCTGGTCGTGGAAGAGTACGCTGTCGGTGCGCATAACCTTCGTTCCCAGTTCCGTCACCACCTGTCCGTTCACACGTACCACGCCGGCCTGGATGAAGTCGTCAGCTTCGCGACGGCTGCACACACCAGAGTTGGCAAGGAACTTGTTCAGACGAATGGGTTCATTGGGGTCGTAGTGCTGCTCCTTGTACTCAATCTGCTTTTTCATGCTATACTTGCCATGAGGGTTATAGCCGCCCGTATGTTGGCGATAGCCGCCACGCTGCTGACCATAACCGCCCTGACGCTGATAACCACCTTGGCGCTGCTGATAGCCTCCCTGACGCTGGTAGCCGCCTTCGCGGTTGTAGGGCTGATAGCCTCCCTGACGCTGCTGGTAACCACCCTCGCGACGAGGACGGTAGCCACCGCCCTGCTCACCATCGCGCTGCGGACGCTGACCGTATGGTCTTGCGCCCACACGCTGGGCACCATAGCCACCTTCGTGGCGCTGATAGCCGCCTTCGCGGTTGTAGGGACGTGCTGGTTCGTAGCTGGGCGAGTGCTGTATGCGTGGACGCTTAGTGCGACCTTCGTGCCCTGCTTCGCTATGAAAACGTTGGCCTTGCGACCTTCCGATTACTCCATTGTTACCATAACTCTTTGATGATTCTCTGTTGTAGGGACGATAGCCCTCCCGACCCTCTTCCCTTTCGTCGGAAAATTGTTCTCTCCAACGATTGTCTTCGTTAATCATAATACTAATTGAATGATTTGATGATTGAATGAATTAGATTCTTAGATACCTGTGTAGGTATGAGGCGATATGCGCCTCAACTCTTCTTTTACCTTTTCGCTTACGTTGAGTGTTTCTATAAATTCTTTGATTGTCTGTTCGCTAATGCCCTTACCCGTTCGTGTCAAGACCTTCAGGGTCTCGTAGGGCTTGGGATAGCCCTCACGGCGCAGTATGGTTTGTATGGCTTCGGCACACACGGCCCACTGATTGTCGAGGTCGCGACGAATGGCATCCTCGTTCAGCACGAGCTTGTGCAGTCCCTTCAGCGTACTCTGCAGGGCAATGAGCATATGCCCCATGGGCACGCCCACATTGCGCAGGACGGTGGAGTCCGTGAGGTCGCGCTGCAAGCGGCTTATGGGAAGCTTCTGGCTTAGGTGTGCCAACAGAGCATTGGCCACACCGAGGTTGCCTTCCGAATTTTCGAAGTCTATGGGATTCACCTTATGGGGCATTGCACTGCTGCCCACCTCGCCAGTCTTCAGTTTCTGGCGGAAATACTCCATCGAAATATACTGCCACACATCCCGGTCAAGGTCGATGATGATGGTATTCACACGTCGCATGGCATCGAACACGGCAGCCAGGCAGTCATAGTTACTAATCTGCGTCGTGTACTCCTCACGCTCTAATCCCAGGCGTTCGGCAACAAAGCGATTGCCAAACTCGCGCCAATCGCGACCGGGATAGGCCACATGGTGGGCATTGAAGTTGCCCGTTGCTCCACCAAACTTGGCTGTAAAGGGCACGGCCTTCAACATCTGTTCCTGTCGGCGCAGACGATAACTGAACACCTTTATCTCCTTCCCCAAACGTGTGGGGCTTGCCGGCTGTCCGTGGGTCTTGGCGAGCATGGGGATGTCTTTCCACTCTTCGGCATACGCCTCGAGCTGAGCAATCAGCTCCTCGAGTTGCGGATAATATACATCCTCCAGCGCCTCCTTCAACGACAGGGGCACACTTGTGTTGTTGATATCCTGCGAGGTTAATCCGAAATGGATAAATTCCTTCAGCGCACTGAGGGTTGAAGACGATGCCCCTTCATGGTCCTCGTCCTTCGTCATTTCGTCGAATTTCTCCTTGAGAAAGTATTCTACAGCCTTTACGTCGTGGTTTGTCACGCCCTCAATATCCTTCACGCGCTGCGCATCCTGCTCCGTAAAGTTCCGATAGATGTCGCGCAGGTTGTCTGTTACGGTCGCCAAGCCGGGGAAAAGCGCGAGTTCTTCACACAGGGCGATGAAGTATTCCACCTCCACTCTTACGCGATAGCGTATCAGTGCATACTCCGAGAAATAAGCTGCCAAGGCCTCTGTTTTCCCTCTGTATCGTCCGTCGATTGGCGATATGGCCGTTAACAAATCCAGTTCCATAAAAGCTAATACGTATTTTGAGGTCACAAAGGTACGAATAAGCAAGCGATTTCCCAAATTATTTCAAAGAAATCCGAAGCGCCGCCCCTGAGGCCGCATGGTAATTTCAACAGAGCGACAACAGGCTGATAACACAAATATAGGCTTCATCATCACGACGAAGCCTATATCATATTAATCATCAAAGAAAATGACCCATTCTCATGGGCTGTGGGCGCTGACGGATTCGAACCGCCGACCCTCTGCTTGTAAGGCAGACGCTCTGAACCAGCTGAGCTAAGCGCCCGTCGGAACCGCAGTTCCTAAAAACTGAATGCAAAGTTACTACTTATTTGTTATATAGCCAAATTCTAAACGAACTTTTTTTGAAATTCGTTTATCAAAGCCTCGTTTTCGAAGTAATCGATGCGCATGGCGCGACGCACGTCGTCCAGCGTCTTTCGTCCGCGTTCGCGGGCAGCCTCGGTTCCCTTGCGCAGGATGTCGTAGACCTCGGGGATGCGTTGTTCCCACATGGCGCGACGCTCGCGGATGGGTTCGAAACGGGAATTGAGGACATTCAAGAGGAACTTCTTACACGTGCCGTCGCCCAGACCTCCACGGGTATAATGAGCCTTCAGCTCGTCAAGATTCTTGTATTCGGGCAAGAACTGCTCAAAGTCGCTATCCTCGCAGAAGGCATCAAGGTAGGTAAACACGGTATTTCCCTCCAGGTGGCCCGGCGAGTCAATGGTCAGGTGCTGCGGGTCGGTGAACATCGAGTTCACTTTCTTCTTCAGCTCCTTGGCCGAGTCGGAAAGGTAAATGCAGTTACCGAGTGACTTCGACATCTTAGCCTTTCCGTCGGTGCCGGGCAGACGCATGCAGGCCTGGTTGTCGGGCAACAGAATCTGAGGCTCCACCAGCACGTCGCCATAGATGTGGTTGAAGCGGCGGACAATCTCATTTGTCAGTTCGAGCATGGGTTTCTGGTCCTCGCCCACGGGTACTGTGGTGGCACGGAACAGGGTAATATCGGCAGCCTGAGAAATGGGATAGCAGAAGAAACCCGTCGGGGTGCCACCCTCGAACTTGCGCATCTCCAGCTCAGTCTTCACCGTCGGATTGCGCTGCAAGCGCTGCACGCTCACCAGGTTCATGTAGTAGAACGACAGCTCTGTCAGCTCGGGCACGGCCGACTGGACAAAGATGTGTGTGCGCTCGGGGTCGATACCCACCGACAGATAGTCGAGCGCTACCTCTATAATATTCTGGCGCACCTTCTCGGGGTTATCGAAGTTATCCGTCAAGGCCTGTGCGTCGGCTATCATGATGAATATCTGGTCATATTCGCCCGATTTCTGCAGTTCAACACGACGGCGCAGCGAGCCTACATAGTGACCAATATGCAGGCGACCAGTTGGGCGGTCGCCTGTCAGTATAACTTTCTCCTCTGATTTCATTTCTTGTAATTTTGCCTTTTGCGGGGACAAAGATAAAGATTTTTTCCAGGATTTCCTAAGAATTCCCAGATTATCTAATTAGCGCTGAGCCGTCGCAAATACGACGGCAGTTAAGGTTCCGATGAGAAGAGGAGGAACTAAAACATCACCTTGCGACTGGTACCGTCGGCGTAGCGCACGATGTTCATGCCACGTTGCATGCGAGAGCGCGGCTTTCCGTCAGGGCCGTAGATAGCCTCGATGACAGCATCCTCGCAGTCAGCTTCGCCAGGGAGGGAATTCACATAGGTCGTTTTGCCGTCCTCATCGACATAGGCCACGCGCACCCTCGGAGCACCATTTTGCTGAGGAGCAGCGATGTAGGCAGTATAGGCCTTCAATGTGGAGCCGCTTCCGCCCAGTTTCAATCCGCCTTCGCTATTCACGATGCCATACTTACCCTCCATGTCAAAGCCAGCCTCGTAGTTCGACCACATGTGCCAGCCGGCATAGCCGCTATAGCCCGTGGTGGGCGCTACGGAAGTAGCTTCAGCTTCGACCACACTGATGCCGCCTTCCATGTCTGTCCACGTGGGGTTCTCCACCTCCGCACCTAAGTGCAGCACGTAGGGTTGGTTGGCCTCTATGGCACCGGCAGCGACACGAGTGAAGTAGAGCGTATAGCCGTCAGCCTCACTGTTTGTCACGGTCGTCAGCTGTGCCACCCAGTCGTTGCTGCTATCGTAAGCCTCATCGCGACCGCCGACCAACGTCTCCACGTCCGTATCGAAAGGCAATGTGATGGTTGAGTAACCAGCCCGCAGCGTGCGCTGCATGAATATCTTTCTATAGTCACCTTCGGCATGAGAAGGAGCATCGGACGGAGACAAAGTCAGGAAGTCCTCGGGCCAATATACCTCAATATTATAGGTTTGGCTCTTGGCGATGAAATCTTCATTTCCCACTTGCGTCAGCGTAAGCGTAGTGCTGCCTATTTGCAGTCCGGTTATCGTTATCGTTGTCCCGTCCTTGACAACACTGATGATAGAGTTGTCACCATTTGTGATGGAGAAATCAGCGTCCTCGCTAACGCCCGCAACCGAAATGGTGGCGGTGCAGGTGTACTCTACCCTACCATTGGCACCAGCGAAGTGGGCGTCGGGAGTAAACACAGGCACTTGCTTATTGAACACCGAGAACAGGCGGGTCAGCGTAGCGGGCAGATACTTGTAGTTACCAGCCTGTGAGGCCGTGATAGTGACGTTTGCTCCCGTTTCAACAGCTGTCAGTAGGCCAGTATTGGCGTCAACCGTGATTGCTGCAATGTTACTCGAAGAATAGGTCACCGGCGTGAGCCCAGCGCTCGACGTTGCCGTATTGCCGGCAAGAGTGCTTCCTTTCTGCATCTCGGTATCCAGTTCCGGGTTATCCCACGCTAAGGTCTGTGCAAGTTTGGAAACCGTCACCACGAACTGCGCACTGGCGGCCTCGTACTTGTATGTCTCGGGCTGCGTAATGGTAACCGTAGCTGAACCAGCATTGGTGCCCGTCAGCGTGTTTGTCTCGGCATCGAAGGTAAGCAGTCCGCCCTCGCGGTTCTGCGCCTCGTTGGTGTACTCTACGCTGGAGTATGAAGCCGTGAGAGCCGTCTGGCTTTCATTGTTCGTCAGTTCCACCGTTGTCGTGCCGTCGACATTGAGTTCTGTTGCACTCAGGGCGATACCGAGGTTATTAGCAAACTTCGTAACCGTGAAGTCGTAGGTCTGACTCGTTGCGTGATAGAGGTTTGTTTTCTTCTGGTAGATGGTCAGTCTGGCCGTACCAGCGTTCAGACCGGTTATGGTGTTGGTTGCGGGGTCGTAGCTAATAACGCCCTCTCCCTTGTTCACGCCGGTGGTCTGCGTGTGGCTAATAGCATAGTAGAAGTCATCGGCAGCATTGGCCGAGGGAGTTGCGGTGGTTGTACCCGAGAAGGCGAAAGCGTTCGCAATGGTGCCGTCCACGGTGGTTTCGGTGGCCGTGTTCGAACCACGGGCTATGCTGGTATCGTACTTCTTGGCCGATGCCGTAAGTGTAATCTGCTGTTGGTAGAACAAGTCACCGATAGTGATGACGGCCTCCTCTGCTCTCAGCTGGTCGGGGTCGGGCGTATAGGTGACGGTAAAGGTCTGTGTGCCGTCCACACCGCAGATGTAGGAGGTATTGTTGCCTGTGCTGTTGTCTACGGCTGTCTTGTTGGTAGGCACGCTTATCGATGACAAACTCGGCACGAAGTGCGGATTGCTGCTTTGGATGTTAATGTTGCCACCATTCGCGCTACTGTAGTTGACAGTGAAGGTGGCTGTCTTAGTTTGATCGGTGTAGGTCTCGCCAAGGGCAGTCTTATCGGACGAGGCACGGACGTAGGTCTTGCGTGTTACGTGCACATCCTTGATATACTTAACCAAAGTACCGCCACCCGGGAAGCGGAAGCGTATGTAGCGGGCATTCTCAGGAACGGGGCAGGTGAAGAACTCATCCTTATAGTCTGGATCAAGGCTCGTGTTATTGTGGCATTCCGTCCAGTTCTGATTATCGGCCGACCACTCTACGTATAGATTATAGTATATAGTAACTGCAGAACCTCTGCATGCCTTATAGTAGACCGTTTCTCCAGGGCCTGAAAGTTGATAGGTGTGGGCTACGCCAGCACCAGTGCCGTGTGAATATTCCTTGTCCTCATAGAGCACATAGCCCACAGCCTCGTCGGTATTGTTCACACGAATGGAGAACTGGGCATAAGCTGCCTCGTACTTATACGTCTCAGCCTGAGAGATTTCGTAGATATCCGTGCCGGCAGCATTACCTGCGGTGATGGTGCTGCCCGACAGGGTGGTATAGGAACCACTGGTGCGGGTCACGGTGGGTGTCGTATCCATGTTGGTGCGCGTATATGCCAGCGTGGCCGTAGCACCGTATTTCAGTTTAATATTGGTGGAACTGCCACCATTAAGTGTCAGCGTAATGGCATTGCTGCGCTTCGTCACCGTTATCTCGTAGGTCTCGCTCGTGTAGGCGGTGTATTGCCCAGTGGCAGGCTGCGAGAAGGTTATCTTGGCCGTTCCGGCATTGCGAGCGGTGATGACACCGTTGGCGTATGTGATAACGTCCGAGCCGTTGTTCACTGCCGAGGAAAGTTCCGTATCGGTGATGGTGGCGACGATGTCGGCAGAGTTGTTCTGGCCCGTGATACTTAGGGCAATGGTGCCGTCTACCTCTGCAGCCTGGGAGGGCAGGGAGATGGTCAGTGTGTTGGCAATCTTTGTGACGGTGACCGCAATATTGAGCGTCTTGCCCTCATGGCTGGCAGTAGCGGCCTGTGTGAAGGTAATGGTGGTTGAGCCTTCAGCCTGAGCAATGATTTTATTGTTCGCAGCGTCGTAAGTGGCAATACCCGATGTGCTATAAGATACTTCGGTATTATCGTTTCCCGTGTTCGTGACCACGTTCGTCCACTCGTCGCCCACCTTCATGGCCTTATCTTCCGCAGCAACGGCAAGGCTGTTGGCATACTTGCTGACGGTGATGCTGTAGTTTGCTGTGTTTCCGTTGAGGGAGGCACTGCCCACCTGTGAGAGGGTTAGGGTTGCGGTGCCGGCCACGTCACCACTGATGGTCAGGGTGTTGCCCTCGCGCGTCCAGCTGATGATGCCTGTGGGCGTTGCCGACACGGTGAAGGTTTCATCGGTGGCTGCATTCGTCAGGGCTATGGTGGCGGTGGCGCCCACCTTTATGTCTGTCGTCGTACCTTCGCCCCACGAGGGTGTAAAGGTGGCTTGCTTCTTTTCGCCGACGGTGAAGGTGCGACTGATGGCGTCGGCATTATAGTTATTGTCCTCGGCCACGCTGGCGGTTACGACGCTGGTGCCGAGGCCCAGGGCGTGCACGGTTCCGTCGGCATCAATGGTCAGGGCATCGGTGTTCGAAGAAGTGTAGGTGATGCTCAAGCCTCCGTCAGCGCCATGTGCTGCTGAGTTGGCCGTTGCACCGCTGATGATATTCAGGTCCAGGTCGGCCACGGTCCACTGCAGGGCGGGGTTCTTCTTGAACTTGGCATACAGCGTCTTGCTCAACGTGGAACCGGGGGTGCTATTCGTCAGTGTAACTGCGTAGGTGGCATCCATGGATACAGGAGAGCCTGAGAAGTCGGCACTTTCATACCACCCATTAAAGGTGCAGCCCGCAGCGGGCGTGGCCGTAAAGGTGGCGGTGGTGGAGGCACTGGCCTGCTCGGGGTTACCCTCTATGCTTGATGTTACCGATGCCGTAGCTGTGCCGTAGCTATTGTTGCTCGATGAGGCGGTAGCGCCGAAGTTGAAGACTGGAGCGAACCAAGCCTTGAAAGCAGCAATTATGGGCGAACCGGAGGACTCGGAATTATAGTCGTAGGTGTATTGGTCGGTGGTGTTGGTGCTGACGTAGCCAGCGGTGTAATTGTCATTAGGCAATGTCCAACCCTTGAAGACGTAACCGCTCGCGGCCTCGGCCTTGTAGTAAGCTGTGGCAGAGGCTGAGGTGGTGGAGACGGTGCCGCTGTTCTTCACGCTTGTGGAGGCTGCGGAGAAACTGCCGTTCGTCCAGGATGCATATACCGTGCCACCCGTAGAGGCATGGGCTTGTGCCTGGGTATAGTAGGTGGTGACACCTGTACCGCTGACGTTGAACGTAACCGTCTTGCCGTTCATGGTCAGTGTGACAGTGCCGCTCTGTGCACCGACGGCGGTAGGCTTGAAGATGACAGGAATGGCCTGCCCATTGCCTGTAGCGCCTACGGTGGTGGACGTAACGGAGAACATTCCGTTCGTGCAACTGCCCGTCACCTGCTGGTTGTATGTGGTGTTGTTATAGTCGATGCTTGCGTTCAGCGTCTTGTTGCTGCCCTTGGTGACGTTTCCGAAGGACAGGGAGGTGGTGGAAGTAGAAAGAGTCGTGGCGCGGGTGACTTTAACGTTGCGCACATATTTCCGAAGCGTTCCATGAGCTTTGAAGCGAATATACTTGATATCTGTAGAAATGTTTTTTTCAAAGTCGTTATAGCTCGTTTTTAATGACGATGCGATGTCAAAGCCGTCAGGTGTAGTCCAGTTACTTCCGTCTGTCGAGACTTGGACATACAATCCTCCAGCAGCAGCAGCTTGCTTCTTTGCTTGAAAGAATATTGTTGCACCTGGACCCGAAAGAGTTATTGTAGATCCCTCATTATTTGTCCACATGATTTCTTCTGACGCCCTTTCTGCCACATAGCTGGTGCTCTCTCCCCAGGCCCACGCCCTGGTACTCCACGCGAGCGCGCAGATTATAATAAGGAATATATGTTGTAGCTTTTGCTTCATTCGGTTTCGAGTTTTGGTGGCCTCGTCGGGAGGCTGTTTTTTGGTCGACGCATTGTCGAGGCTTCGTCGACGCATTGTCGAGGCTTCGTCGACGCATCGTCGGAGGCTCGTCGACGCATCGTCGATTTTGGGGGGTTATTGCGGCCCCCAAGAGGGTTAGTCGAATTCGCCGCTGTGGGTGCCTTCGACGAGGGGAATGATTTCGCCCGTCACGGCATTGAGGGTGAGGGTGACAGTGGAGTGCTTGCCGGCAGCGAGGGTGAGCGAGCCGGCGACTGCGCTGATGTCAGAGACGTGACTACCCGATTTGGCAGCAGCCGAGAGTACGTAGCTAACACTGCCCGCGGGGAAGCAGGCTGCAGGTTGGCAACCGTCGGCCGACCCGAGGTCGACAGAGCGTTCATCCCTTGTCAGTGTCATTCTTACGTTTTGGTACTTTGCCGCAAAAGCATCGGAATAGGCGATGGTCAGCTTAGCGTTTTGGGGAGCGCCCAGTGAGATGCTGACCGCCGTGGTGCCGCCCACCGTGAGGGTGAAGTCTTCGGCGGTTGCGCCACTGTAGTAGGCACAGCCGCTTCCGGTTTGCGACGCCTCGAGGTTTTGGGCCGAGAGGCTGTAGGTGCCGGCCTCGATGAAGGCCGCGTTGTCGGTAAAGGTAATGACGCTATCGCGAACCGTCCACCCGTCAACGGTTGTGCCGTTGAGGGTGAAGACGAATCCGCTGTAGTCGTCGAGAGTGGTGCGCGTCACGACGTCGTCGGTAAACACCTGGATGTCGGAGAGCGCAAGCACAATGCGCCCCTTGCCGCCATGTTCGCCCTGAAGACGCATGTCGTCCTGCTGGCAGCCCGTCGCTGCCAGGAGCAGCGACAGGAGCCATAGGAATGTTACGGAACTATTGTGCCTCATTCGTTTGTTTTCGTTTATCGGTGTGATTATACTACTTCTTCACCCGTAGCAGCATCGAAGGTGAGGGTCTCCTCGACGGCTTCGCCGAAGTCCTCGGTGGTGATGCTCAGTGTGATGGTACCGTTGGTGTTAGAAGCGATGGTGAGCTTCTTGGCCGTACCGGCATCGCCCATAGTAAGGGTCTTAGCATCGGTTACCTTGCTGATGCCGTTGATGGTGTAGGAGATGGTGTAGCTGAGTACAGCCTCGGGAGCGAAGAAAGACTCGGCGTGGTCGAACACCATCGTGCTGTTGTTCCAGACGAAAGCCAGACCACGGGGAGCGCTGATGTTGAGGCTCAGGGCTGTGCCACCGAAGGCAGAAGCATTCAGGATGAGCTTCGTGTTCTTGGGCTTGCCGCAGGCTACGGTTACGGGAGTCTTCGTTGCGGTCACAACAGTTACGTTGGCCTGACCCTCCCAGTAGGCAGCACCGTAGTTAGAGTTGGCAGCCAGGGCAGCGGCCATGTTGTCGTAGTTGCGAACTTCCACTACGTAGTTGGTAGGCGACATGGGAGTGGTGTTGATTGAAGCGGTGATGGGTGCATAGGTATCCTTGGTGCCCCAAGCATAGGTTCCGTTAACGCCACCGGTGTAGACCTTAGCTTTGAAAGTGTTGATGTCGGCATCAGCACGGGTAATGACTGCATCTTCGGTTGAAGTGTTGAGGCTAATGTAACCTACACCTTCAGCCCCGGACATGTTCACTTCCTCCTCGCTGCTGCAAGAAGAGACACTAAGCATGGCCACAGCGGCCATAGCACACATAAAATACTTTTTCATACTTGTTTGTTTTTAAAAAGTTAGTAATTTCATCTATTTATTATTTCATCTTTTCTATTCCAGTACGACTTCCTCGTCGCCCTGCTCGTCGAAGTCTGAGGTGTTGATGCTCAGGCCGATGTTACCCTCGGTGGGCTCGCTGCCCGTAAGCCGCACGCGCAGACGGGTGATGCGACCCTTCGGAAGACTGAGTTGGCGCGTGAGGCGCACGGTGCCGTCCCAACCGGCCGAAGCCGATATGATGACCGACACCTGGCACGTTCCACTTTCGTCCGTGTTGTAGTAGGCGATGGAGCCGCGGGTGAGCTGGTGGTTGCTGTCAAACTCGGCAGCGTTGCCGGCGTTGAATTTCAGGGCGCGGCGGTCGTCGGTAGTGACAGCATATTCCGAGAAGTAGTTGGTGAACGTCTCGTCGAACATGACACACAGGCCGGCATTGGCCATAGAACACAGGACCTGCACGGGAGTGATTTCACCAGAAACGATGGCGAAGGCATCGGAAGTGCCTGCATTGCGCGGACAGCCCCATCCGTCGTTAAGGCTCTCGGCCTCGGCCTCACTGCAATTCTCGGCACTGACGCGATAGCCTGTGCCCAAAGGCTGAGTACGGTCGGCATCAACGATGTCGGCATAGCGCTTCGACCACACCGTTTCGTCGCCCTCGGTAAGGATGACCGTGTAGTCGGCAGCCTCGACGGCCGTCAGCTCATGAGCTGCACGAGTCTCAACCTCCACAGTCAGGTCGCCGTTGACTATGCCAAGCGAGAAGCTGCCCTTTTTCGTAGCAGGCAACTCCACGTCGCCCACGCAAGCCGAGAACAGCCCGATGGCCAGAAGGGGGATAATATATTGAAGATATAATTTCATATATTTCAGTTCGTCTTTCCGTATTTGAAGTATAGTTTATAGACCTTCGTATGCGTGGCACCAGAACCATAGCTGCCCTCGCAGGTAACAGAAGTTACATTCTCGTTGAGGGTGAACTGCTCGATGCCCGTGTTATGTACGTCATTACCATACTTGGAATCATTGCAATAGACCACCTGCTGACTGCCCATCTTCACGTTGGCCGTAGTTTTGACGGCAGCGTTGTGGAGCACGATGTCGTAGTCGAGCGCCACAAGCGTACCCTGCGGTATGTTGAACCACGTGCTGTTCTTGATACGGTGGGGCTGAGAGAAGGAGTAGTTACCCAAGCGGACATGGTCACCATTGAAATCTGTCGTACCGTTGTCGTTGCTCCAACCTGTTGCCTGAGTAGGAGGCGTGAAGTTGGCGGGCAGGCCCGTGATGCGCACCTGCTTGGTGGCCGTAACCTGAGTGCCGGCGAAGTTTGCCGTCACGGACAGCGTGTGCAGACTGCCCTGAACGGGAATGTTTGTATAGTTAGCCCACGAGGGAGTGTTGGTACTCTCAGTAGTTGTGGCAGTCTGACCGTTCAGCGTACGAGTGAAGGTGCGCGTGTAACGCGAGTTTGCCATGAGCGAGGGCGAGACGGACAGGACAGCAGAAGGCTGATAGACGGTCAGTCGGTCGCACTGGTTTGCGGCATCGACGTTACCCTCCTCATACTTGGAATGAGCCGTGTAGGCGCTTACCGAAAGCGTGAGCGCTGGGGCGGGAACGGTCAGGGACAACGTCCGCGTGAAGGAACGCTCGTTCGACGACGTGAAGGTGTACTCAACCGTGTAGCTTCCGGCTGGGAGGTAGGGCCATGAGGCATCCGACTCGTCGGAGGCAAGGTCGCCCGTTCCAGACAGCGTGCGCACGGTCGTGCCGCCAGCGTTCTTCACCACAGCCGACCAGGCCTTTCCTTCAACAGGAGCACCAGAAAGTGTGAGTCTTGTGCCTTGCAGGATACCATTATCGTAGACGTGATGGGCAGAGGCTTGTGGCGTATCTACCAAATCGATGCTGCCAAGCATGTAGACATGGCCCGCCTGACCGCCAAAGGTGGAGGCGCTGGCAAGGGTGTAGGTGCGTCCGGAGGTCTCCAATGCCATGCTGAAGCCGTTCAACTGCACGGGGGCACATACTATATTATATATACCGGCAGCAAAGGTCGTGCTCCCCACGGGAGGAAAGACAGTAATGCTGGAAGCGCCAGACACTGACGCCACGGGAGCATCTCCGCTATAGTCTATCGCAAGGGTGCCGACCACGGCTTTCGTGGCCGTAAACTGAATGCGGCTGATTTTGCCCGACGCATATTCGGGGACGCTGAAGCGCAACATCTGGCACACGTTGTGGAAAGTCACTGCCGACGGATTGCCGTCGATATTGCGTGCGCCCTTACCTACAGATACGTTGCAAGAGAGCATCTGGTCGTCGACCTGGCAAAGAGGCAGATTGTTGGCCACAACATGCTGTGTGGCAGGCAGAGAAGCGCTGAGCGCAGCTGCCGACGCTGCATTGTCGGCGGCCAGGGCATAGGGATAGACGGCAGCGAAAGGTTCGGTCTTCGCAGTTACCTGGCCCGAGAAACGAGCATAATCGCTTCCCTCGGAGTTGGTGGTGAAGCTGTGTTTCGATGCCTTGAAGTCATAGACGGCTATCTGGTCGGAAGCTTCCCACAGTACGGTGGTGTGGTCGTCGCCGAGCATGGTGCGCGTGGCGCCGGGTGTGGCGTCGATGGACATAGGCACCACTTCCTGCGCACCCTCGAAAGGAGCGTCATCGGAACAAGCTGTCAGTGCGAGGCTGAGAAGCGAGAGCAATATCGTATATATCTTAGTTCTGTCCATAGTCATTATAATCCACGCTGGTGGGGTCCTCGACATAAGCGTCGTGGGTGGTGTTTGATTCCGTCTTACCGTCATCGCCCTTAATGTCGTCGGCGGAGATGTTGATGTAGTCCTCCATGAAGAGGTCTTCCTCCTCGAGGAATATTACAAAACTGAAGTCGCTGCGCTCATAGTTGAGGGTGATGCGACTGATCTTGGCTTTATTCAGCACCATTGTACCGGTCTTTACAAGAGTCTTCGGACCTACGGCAGTGATGGTGTAGGTGATGGTATGCTTCCCTTCCTCGTCAACGTTGAAATAAGCGATTTCGCCCTGATTCACTTCCCCGTCGACTTCCGTTCCGCCAGTTATCTTGTCAAACACGATGGTACGATCGCCTTCGGTGATGGTTACATCATAAGAGGTCGTGAAATAGGCCGGAACGCTCTCGTCGAACACGACTTCGATACCGGCATTGGCCACAGAGCAGCCAACACTGACGGCCGTGGTCTGGCCTGCTTTGATGGAGAAGGCGTCCGACAGGCCTGCATAGCGACGCTGGCCCCATCCGTCGTTGACGGTGATGGCTTCGTCCTCGCTGCAACTCTCGGCAAACACCTTATAGCCATAACCTGCTGAAAGGCGCGTATTGATGTCACGCAGGTAAGCGGTCTGGCGATAGACATCACTGCCCTTGTAGATGGTGATGAGGAAATTCTGAGCCTCCTCTTCGGTGATGACCGTTGTGGTGGCGCGCGTGCTCCGCTCGCCGGTGAGGGTAAGCGTGAAGTCGCCCATCTCCTCCTCGGTTGGCACCTCGGGTGTGGGAGCCGGCGAAGGCATCTCCACCTCCTTCACTGTGCAAGAGGCGAAGAACAGGGTTGCGCATAATATGTAGATGAGTATTCTCATAGGTTCACGTTCGTATCGTCGGTTTCCATATCGTCTGTTATCTCAATATCCACGCCACCGGTTGTAGCATCGCTGTCGTAGCTATAACGCAGGGTGAAAAGTTTTCCTGCTTCCACGTCGGGAAACTCGATGGCGGAATGGGAGTGTGTGTTGCCGTCGGTATTGGTGGCACGCAGGGCATACGTGAAGCCACCGTCTGCAACATCGAAGTAGGCTCTCTCGCCTTCCTTGATGGCCGTCGTGCGACCACCGCTCTTCAGCGTGAAGGTGTAGGAGCGGAAGAGGTTATTGAAGTATTCGGGTAGCTGAAGACCCACGGCGTAGTTCGTCATGGGCACCTCGACGGCGAGACGGATAATCATGTCTTCCTCCATCTCCACCGTTGTTTCGGTATAATAGCATGCAGCACCCTTACCATCGTTTTCAGTCTTCCAGGTTTCCTGATTATCGGAATAAGCACGTATGGTGAATGTTCCGGGTTCAAGGACAAGCTTCTGCGGCACGGTGCCCGGAGCATAGTGCATGTCGTTGTACAAAGCACCGTCCTTTATCACATCCACGGCCAGGACTTCGTCGACGGCACGAGTCACCGACATCGAAGGACGGCCAAAGCGCTGCAGGTCGAGTTCCAACACTGCCCCACCCACGGAGGGTGACAGCTGGTCTTGCTGACAGGCAGTCAGAAGGAGAATGCTCAGAAGAATGTATATCAGGCGGTTCATGGTTGAGCGTATTTGAGAGTGAGGTAGTAGATGTGTGAACAGGTCTGACCAGCGCCATAGTCGTTGTAGCAACGGATGCTGGTGCAGTAGTTCATGTCATCGTGGAAGGTTGCTGTCGTGCCCTCGACGAGGTGGTCGGTATCGCGGAACGGCGTACCGCCCTCTTCGTGCTTAAATATTTCCAGATTTCCGACAGTAAGAGAGAAATAAGTTCCAACGGTGAAGGTGTGGACATTCACGTGATAGTCGGCGCAAAAGCGCGTTGAAGGCGGAATGCAGACAGAACTTGTGGTCTGTATGTACTGACTGCCCGTGCTGAGGTGGCCCAAGCGGACATCATTTTCGAACCAGTCGACACCTCCCGAAGAGGTCCACTCGTCGTGCTCGGCCAGGTTAAGCGCATAGGGCAAGCCCGTAATGATAAAGTCGCGACGGCCAGAAACGGTTACGCCGCCGAAGGTGGCCGTGGCAGTCAGGACATGCTTGTCGGCCTGTACTGTCTGGTCGGCCCATGTCTCAGCGGTGAAGGTGTTGGTACCTGCCGTCACATCGGAGGTCGCGCCATCATAGGTGTAAGAGAACGTGTAGGAGTAGTTCTTGTTGGTGAGTAACGACCCGCTGACGCCCAACTGCACGGTGGGCTCATAGATGGTACGTCCGTCGAGGGCATTGGCTCCGTCAATGTCTCCTGCCAGATAGCGGTCGTAGTTCGTGTATCCACTGACATTAAGGGAGAGCACGGGCGCCGGAACCATAAACTCGCGGCTACTTGCCACCTTCGATGTTCCATCCTCGTAAACCAGCGAGTAGGTGGCCTTGTACTTTCCTGCAGGCAGATAGGGCCAGTCGTTGGTGGAATTATATTTCGAAGTAAGTTCGCCAGTGCCCTCAATGGTGCGCACCTCAGTGCCATCAGCATTGGTCACGACGGCCTTCCACTTCATTCCAGGATAGGAGTTAGAGAATACGACGTCGGTTCCGGTGAGCCAACCTTTGGCATCGAACTGGTGGGTGGCTGTGGCCTGCGGCACGGGTAACCAAGAGAGGGGAATGGTTTCGTCGAGGGTTACAGTCTCCACTTCAACCGTGCTGATATCAACAAGCAATGCACTCTCGGGGTCGGGCAGTGTCAGCGTTACCACGGCATGGTCGGCTGCAGCCAACGTCTCCGGGAAGTCGCTGCTGACGAGTTCGCACGACACCTCGCGGTCGCCCTCCATCTTCAGCTTGCCCCAGAACTGCAGTGTCACGTGACTGTCGGCCTGCACGTAGATGCTCTGGGCTGAGTTTTCCTTTGCAATTCTCAAACTGTGGCCGCCCACGGATACCTGCAGGGCATAGTCGCTATAGTATCGGTTGAAACGTGCCAGTTCTTCGGCATCGCGGCCAAAGTTGACAGATATGAGGGCATTGCCCACCTGAGCCGTAATGCTGGCTTCAGTTGTCTGGTCTTTCTCTACCGTAGCCGTTGTTTGCCCGACGTAGTAGGGTTGGTCGAAGTCCAGAAGAGGATTGCGTCCGAAAGTTGCCGTCACGGTATAGTTTCCGATGGGCAAAGTGATTTCCTCTCCTGTGAAAGCATCATCGTACACGGCACTTCCGGCAGCGTTGACAATACGCAGGTGGAAGTCCTCAGCCGAGGGCTTGCCCAGGTCTTGCGGCGTAGTGCGTGTGGTGGCAGTGGATATATTGGCCAGGGACAATTGCAAACGTCCGCCTTCAGCATTTGGCATGAAGTCCGCATCGTTGACACATGCGGTGATGGCCAACGTGAGGAACGATAGGCAGATTATCCGGACGGCAGGTATTATCTTATCAAACATCATTTGTTTTTATTCGTAGAGCAATTCTATATTGTCAATCTGCAGGAGTGATTCCTCACCGCCTGTAAAGTAGTCGCCATACTTACTGCTGCTGGCTACCACGATGATATACTTTGGCTGACGGTCGCGTACACGATAGTTCAGTGTCAGTGTCTCGGTGGTCCATGAGTTGACATCCTCACCTTTCGTCATCTGGGCATAGGCTATAAGATGTGGGTCTTTCTGGTCGAGCAAATGCAGTTCGCTGGGGCGCGTGCGGATGAGATAAGGACAGGTGTGTGCTACTCCCTTCGAAGTATACGTCACTGGGTCCCAATCGCCTAAGGCTATGTAAACCTGGCACGAGTCGGGCTGGCCCTTCAGGTTCTCGTACATCGTCCTGGAAATGTAGTTTCCATAGACGTCTTTCCACTCGCCACCCGTGCGGGTTATAGGAGAAGTATGATACTTATACTCGAAGCGCATCTTGGTGGGGAATGAGGTAAACGGGCGACCGAACGACAGAACGCCGTTTGAGCCATCAGTCTCCACATAGTCTCCCGTAAAGATATTACCTGCAGCAAACTTGATTACGATATACTTCGACTGAAGGTTGGCGAAACGGCGATTGCCTTCGTCGACGTAGGTGCTGTTACTGTTGCCGACCGTGGTGGCTCCGGCATTACCCGTGCTCCAGTAAGGCTCGTCGCCTTCTGCCCAAGGTTGCCACAGCTCTTTTCCTGACTTGGCTATGACACTGCTCCATTCGTCGAAGCTGCCATTCTTCAGGTGCTGTTCGCCAACCGTCGTGAACGTTTTCTCGGCAGTCGCTGCAGAGCCCGCTGTTACACGATAGGTATAGGTCACTCCGGGGCGAAGGCCCGTAATCTCAGACGCGAAGCGCGTGGAAGAGACCGTGATTTGGCCGGAGTTTGCAGCGGTCCACTCGCTGGCACCCTGTGCGTGGTATTCCACTACAGGCGTTGTTCCCATCGGTATGGTGCCACTAATGGTGGCCGATACGCTACGAGGGAAGGCCGAGGCCTCAACAGTCTCCACAGCATTCGTCTTGTAGACAAAGACTCTCCATGTCTGCTTTTCACGATTCCCGGCCATAGTCACCTGGAAGGTTTGCGTATTGGAGAAATCAAACTCGCTCTCCAATGTAGGGTCAGGACTTACAGTTCCGTTCTTGCCACCCAACGAGAACTTATGCACCTTGATGTGGTTAAGTTTAACGGAAGATGCCACATAGACTATGACATTCTGATTCACAGGATCGATGACGGCCTCCCCGACTTGCCCTTCGAGTTGCACCTCGCGCAAGATTAACTGGCGAACGCGGATGGTCCATTCATAGTCCTGATAGGTGCGAAGCGTGAAGTGGGTATCTCCGTTGGAGAAGTTCACTTTGCTGCCGGGGTTACCCATCTGGCACGTGAAGCTGGTGGAAGGGAACTGGTTGGGATGAACACAAATATCCTTTTCAGGAATGATTGTAGCATCATTGCTCACTTCAAAACGCTTGATGGTGAGCGCCGACAAGTCTACCGTATCGCCGACATAGACATCCACCGTTCGGGTTGCCTTGTCAATAGTGGCTTCAGCGTAGCCGTTATCACTGGCATCGCACTGCCCGTCCACCTCAAAGGCCACGACAACAGCCTCACGAATGGGGTATGGGATGTCGTCCTTTATGACGCAAGCCGTCACGGTCAGCGCCATACATGCGATTGCCAATATCTTATTTAAACGAATTGTCATGAATCTATCACGAGTTGGTCATGAAGCCTTAGGGACTACAAGTAGAACGTCAAGCCAATGTTAATACTGAGGAAATTGAAACGGAAGTTGGCACCGCCGCTACGTATGCGACCTGTCTCAACCTGATTTGTCTTCTGGTCGACCCAACGATACTTGAGTCCCATGATGCCGATGCTGGCCTCAACAGCCAGGAAGTCGGTGGCAAAGACACACATACCCGGGCAAACCTGCAACTGAATGGTGTTGGCTGTAGTGAAACTTCCATCATACTCTGTTCCACTGCCCGAACTGTTCTTGCTGGTAGTGTGGGCATAACCTGCACGGATTTCGGCAAACGCTCCGTAGACATTACTCTTGCCGAGGGGCAGATAGGGACGCACGAAGAAGTCTGCCGTGTGGGTATGGCCCAGATAATAGAGGTCCTCAAGCGCGATGTTGAAGTCCTCGCCCAGGTTCAAGTCGAACTTGCCCAAGAACAGATAGTTGCGCGTGTAGTTGTATCGTGCACCGATGGCAAGGTTGTCTGCCACGAAGTAGCCGAAATAGGGGCTACCGCTAAAGGCGTGTCCTTCGATATCGACATTTTTCAGCACCAGGAAGTTATAGTTGTCCGTGTCCCACTCCGAGAAATTGACGGTACCACCCAACAGCCACTGGCCCTTGGGGATGAAGGTAGACTTCAGCATTTCACGGGGCACACGCTCAATCTTGCGCTTGGCCTGCGAACGGTCCCAGACACGTTCTGCCGCAGTGCGTGGCGGGGCCTCCTTCTTAACCTCAGGCTGGTTGCCGAGATTCTTCTGGAGAACATCAGCGATATTCGCCAGAATAGCCCTGGCAATGGCTGCGCTATCGGGAGCCTGATAGACATAGATAGTGTCGTGGACATAGGTTCCACGACGCACTTCCTGCTGCGCGCTGACTGCTGCCGGCAGTATTGCCAGCAGCAGTCCGAGCAGATAAATGTTTGTGTTTCTTATCATTATTTTGTTGCGGGGTCAGAGCCGTACTCAAGCTCGAAGTCGTCGAGATGCAGTACGCTTGAGTCAGAACCATAGAAGTAGTCACCATATTTGCTGGCTGAGCAGACAATAATCAGGTGAGTGGGCTTCGTAGTCAGAGAACGGTATACCAAGGGGATATTGAGTTCTTTCCATGCACCATTACTGCTGGTGTTCTGGGTCATCTGTCCGTAAGCTACGACTCTCGGGTCGTTCTCCCAATCGATTTCGGTGGTCATCTCGTAACCTGATGCTTCAGCATTTGCCACATGGAACAACTCGGTAACCAATGCGCAGAATATCTGGCATTCGTCGTTCTCACCCTTCGCGGGAGCGCCCGAAGGCTGAGTACCACGGTTCAGGGAACCTGGAGAATAAGAGTAGTAACCCTTCAGCGCCGTAGGACGAGAAGTGAAAGGTACGCCCCAATCCAGCTTGGCACCCTTGGTTCCGATGAGACCAATGAAGTCGCCCGTGAACAGACTGGCAGCGGCCAGCTTAACGAGGGCCCAGTTGGTAGCAAGTTTTGCTGAAGAATTGCCGCCATGCTTGAAGTCGGTATCCTGAGTGGTTACGCTACCGATGTAGGTTGCTGCGCCACCGTTACTTGAGTTCCAGTACTTGCCATCTGCTGCATTACCACAGTAGTCGATTCGGCCTTCAGAGTACCAATTCTCAAAGCCTCCATTATACAGGGCGGTCATAGCCTCGGTGGTGAAGTTCATCTCGGCACTCGTGGCCTCGTTCTCACCATCATTATAAACCGCGCGATAGATGTAGGCGGTAGCAGCATCCAGGTTGGTCAGCTTACAAGAATAGTTGTCGCCATTCTTGGTGAGTGCGCTGTTCTCAACAGTTGTCCATTCGGCGTCGCTAACCTTCTTCCACTGGAGGGTCAGAGCCTCTGCATTATAATTGTCAGCAGTAATATCCACAGCGAGGTTGGCAAATGTTGCCCATGCGTCAGCTTTGTGAACATCGAGGCTTACACCAGGTTCGCGGTTAACGTTGATTGTGAAGGTGTAGGTCTGAGTGGACTCGTCGACAATAACCTCAACTGAGTTCTCCTTACCGGCATCGGCCACCTTATAGGTGACAACGAAGTGGTCGCGGGCATGAACATCAGTGAAGGTAGATTTCATCGCATAGGAGTGGTTGCTCTTGTTCGTTACGGAGAGCAGCAGCTTCAGGTCACCCACAGGGAAGTAAGCCGACTTCGTTGTGCTACCCATGATGAAGGTAAGAGCTGCAACGTCCTCGCTTACAGCTGAAGAAACCACGGTAGAGGCTTCAGCGAAATTGTTCACGAAACTCTCGTCCCAATTCACTGTTACCTTGACGTTGTCTTGCGTGCAGGTAAGCTTGGCCCTTGAGAGAGTGCCCTTCTTAACGGTCACCTCCTGAGTGCCGGCATAGAAGGGAGCGTCGAAGCCAGAGCCAGAACCATCCCAACCAGCGGAATGGGCCTCAATGGTGTACTTGCCAGGGGCAAGCATGATGTTACCCTGGAACTCAGCTCTTGCGAAACCGTCCTCGGCAGTCCAGGTGCTGGTCTTTTTAACACTACCATCTTCGCTTGTAATGGTAACCTCCAACTTGCGTGCATCGTAGCCATTGGGTTTATTGGTCACGGCACGCGTGTTAGTAGAGACGAGTGTGTTCAGTTCAAGTTTCAGGAAACCAGCCTGTTCTTCCACACCCTCGATGTCGCTCGAGCAAGAGGCTATGAAGAACGTAGCACAGAGCAAACTTAATATGGAAAATATCTTTTTCATTTCTTTATATTCTTTGTATCGTTAAAAAAATGGTCAAAGTCTATTATTCAGTAATGGTTACCTGAACTGTACCCGACTTCTGATTTCCTTCCATATCCGTCACGGTCATGATGAAGTTATGTGTACCCGGAAGGATTCCGAGGAAGAGGTAGAACTGTCCGACGGGGAACGTGTATTCCGTATCGCCCTGGGCAGGAACGGTAATTTCCTTGCCGAGGCTTCCCAGGAAGGCAACCAGGTTGTTGTTGCCTACAACTTCGCAACCATTGACGAGGTCTACGCCTGGGTACTCGTCGGCAACAACTGCCAGCTGCTCCATCATCTCTTTGCTGGATGACTGTACCTTGACACAAACGCTCTGCAGTCCCTTTTCTGCCGTCATTGCCACATCGCCCGACGAGGGGTCTGCCGATGCGGATTCATCTGCCGACAGGGTCACAGGAGCGGGAATGGTGAGCACGATTGTGTTGTCTTCGCCGGGCTGGGGGCCTGGAGTAACAGGATCGTCACCGCCGGTGTCGTCCTTCAGCTTGTTGTCGGTCAGGTTCACAGTGACAGTCTCATCGTTGGCGCTTGTAAGTTCGAATGTAACAGTTGCAGTCAGCGTGATACCGGTTACTTCACCCGTAGTAGCCTCTGTCGGGTCGAAGTTCAGCACCAGCATGTCGCCACCACAGAATGCATCGTTGTCGTCATCGTAGTGTTGCGATGCCTTGCTCTTGTCCAGGATTACGCGGTCTGTGACGGTTGAGCCATCAGACTTCTTCTTAGCACGGAAATTGACGGTCAGCTTTGTGACACCCTCTTCGAAGAGCCAATACACTTTAGCGGGCTCATTGCCATCTTCCTGGGTGAAGATCAGGACTGTCTCACCGCCATCGTCGATGGTAATGGTCCATTCCGTGAACAAAGAAAGGAACTCTTCGCTATAGCTCACGCAGATAACGCTGTTCTTCATCTTGCAGACAACCTTGGTATCGGTGGAAATACCCTTCAGGATTTCCATCGGTTCAGTACCCGCGTAGTAGGGTTCCGTCATTTTCTTCTGCAAGGTCAAGTTAGAGTGAGAGGCAACAGTGTAGTTGCCAACGGGCAGCATGATACCCGACGTGGGGAATGCGCTAACCGAGGCGTATTCCTTAACGACGGCGTCCTCGCTGTCATAGATTGTGACGGGGAAATTGGTAACCTTCGTCATAGCGGCCAACTGTTCCTCGGTGTAGTCGGAAGAAGCACGCGTAGCGTTGGGCTGAAGGACAGAAACGTCCAGCAGCATACGGCCCTCGCCGTTCTTCTGGCTGTCAGAAGAGAGTTCCTCGCTCATACACGAAGAGAGGCCAGCAACAGCCATTAATCCTATAATGAATGATTTATTAAGTTTCATAATGCTTTCTTTTTAGGTTGAAACAAATTCCTTCGTTTTAAATCCACTCGACAGGCACCTCAATGGTCTTGTCAATCTCATTAACAGTGTCGTCAATCTCGATAGTGACGGACAGACCGCCCTCCGACGTCGGGATGTAGTTAGGCTTCACGGTCAGACGATGAGCCTGATTGCGCTTCAGCGTAAAGGTTCCCGTAACAGTGCCCGAGGTCTGCTTGTTGCCCTGAGCATCACTGGGAGCATAATCTTCCTTTGCCGTCAGGTTAATGGTATAGGTCAGTGTCTCACCCTCGGCCTTCAGCTTTACATACCAAGGCTCAGTATCGGTCTTGGTCCAAGCCAGTGTATTACCCGAGAAGGCAGTAGCACCGCTGTACTGCACACTGTAGAGGTCGTAATAAGTAGCCATTTCGCTATCAAACACAACGCTCAGTTTTCCGCAAGTGGGAAGACAGTTTACACTCACTGTCGATTTGTCTCCCTTAGCGATATTAAAGTCCTTGCTTCCTACAACATAAAATTTGTCACGACTGTAATTCAACTCCTCACCATAGAAAGCCTTCACGGTGTAGTTGCCAGGATTCAGTTCCTTGGGCAGGTTCTCAGCAATTTCAGAACCTTTGCACTCCATCAGCACCCTCTCATCTTGCAACAGCTGCACTGTGTAATTGTTCGTGTTACGATAGTCGTCTTCATTAAGAGCACGAGTCTGCTGGCTAAAGTTGGCGCCTGCACTTAACTTAAGCACCAACTGCCCCTTCTCGCTCCCCTGTTCCTGCACAGGGGCGAAATCCTGATCTTCAGACAAGCATGACGTGGCCAGCACCGTGGCGCCCAACATCATGCAAAGCATTGTCTTTTTCATTTGCATCTTTATTATTAGTTGTTAAATATTTACTTCAAAACAATTTTTACCGCTGCAAATTTCGGAATAAAACAAAAAACGAATGGGGAATTTCGGTACAAAATCACGTATGTACCGAAATATCCATTCCCCTAATAACAAAAACGCCCATTTCACCGCACAAAAATAAAACTGCCACTACGCAACAAAAAAGGGCCAGAAACCAAAGTTTCCAACCCCATAACACCCGAACATTACAAATCTCATCCCACCACATCCCCCCGTTGAAGCATCGCCCATTTACCAACAATGCATCGCCAAGCCACCATCAATGCATCGCCAACCCATCATCAATGCATCGCCAAGCCACCGTCAATGCATCGCCAAGCCACCATCAATGCATCGCCAAGCCACCGTCAATGCATCGCCAA
>CALZQV010000015.1 GCA_945828295.1 uncultured Prevotellaceae bacterium
AAAGATAGTAGAAGCTCAGCAGGAGCGTGTCATCGTTGTCGTTTCTGCATTAGGAGGCATCACCGATAAACTTATTAAGACGTCACAAATGGCCGTGGAAGGCGATGTAGCCTACCAACGGTCATTTTTGGAAATTGCCGAGCGCCACGAGGCAATGATCAACACCATTATCCCGGCAGGGAAGGAGCGTGATACGCTCATGGCTGTCGTGAAGGCTATGCTGGAAGAACTGCGTAGCATTTATCATGGTGTCTATTTGATTCGTGACCTCAGTCAGAAGACTCAGGCCGCCATCGTCAGCTATGGCGAACGTATGTCGAGCCGCATTGTGGCATGCCTGATTGACGGCGCGGAGTGGTTTGACAGCCGTGATTTCATCAAGACATACCGGTCGAACAATAAGGACATCTTAGCTACAGAGCTGACCAATGAATTGGTGAGAAAGCACCTCGGTGACTCGAAAGCCGGGTTCAAGGTGGCCATCTGCGGCGGCTTCATTTCCACAGACAAAGACAGTGGCGAGGTGACGAATCTGGGCCGAGGTGGTAGCGACTACACGGCAAGCATCATAGCCGCAGCGCTCGACGCCAGCGTGCTTGAGATTTGGACCGACGTCGACGGCTTCATGACGGCCGATCCGAAGGTCATCCAGACGGCATACACCATCCCCGAGCTGACCTATGTCGAGGCCATGGAGCTCTGTAACTTCGGCGCCAAGGTGGTATATCCCCCCACCATTTACCCCGTATGCGTCAAAAACATCCCCATCCTGATTAAGAATACCTTCAACCCGGAGGCTGAAGGCACGACGATAAAGAGTGAGGTGAAGGACGATGTCCGCAGCATTAAGGGTATCAGCAGCATCAAGGGAACGAGCCTGATAACGGTTTCCGGCTTGTCGATGGTGGGCGTCATTGGTGTCAACCGCCGCATCTTCTCCTGCCTTGCCGACAACGGCATCTCAGTGTTTATGGTATCTCAGGCCAGTTCGGAGAACAGCACGAGTATCGGTGTGCGCGACGTCGAGGTTGAGGAAGCTTGCCGCGTGTTGAACGAGGAGTTCGAGAAGGAGATAGAAGACGGCAAGATGTTCCCCATGCAGGCCGAGAGCGGACTGGCTACGGTGGCCATTGTGGGTGAGAACATGAAACACACGCCGGGCATCGCCGGCAAACTGTTCGGAACACTGGGCCGCTCGGGTATCTCTGTGATAGCTTGTGCGCAGGGTGCCTCGGAGACCAACATCTCGTTTGTCATCAACGAGAAGTTCCTGCGCAAGGCGCTCAACTCCATTCACGATTCATTCTTCCTGTCGGAATATCAGGAAATCAACCTCTTCATATGCGGCGTCGGCACCGTGGGCGGCAGTCTGCTGGAACAGATACATCAGCAGCAGGAGAAGCTCATGCGAGAATTGCGCGTGAAACTGAATGTCGTGGGCATTGCCAGCGGCCATAACGCAATGTTCTCCCGCGAAGGCCTTTCGCTGGACAACTGGCACGACCAGCTCCACCATTCGCCGGCCAGCAACATTCAACACTTGCGCGACGAGGTCATCGGCATGAACATCTTCAATTCGGTATTTGTCGACTGCACGGCCTCGGCCGAAGTGTCGGGCCTTTATAAGGATTTCCTTGACCATAATATTAATGTGGTAGCAGCCAACAAGATTGCGGCGAGCAGCGACTATCAGACCTATCGCGAGCTGAAGCAGATAGCGCAGAAGCGTGGGGTGAAGTTCCTGTTTGAGACAAACGTCGGTGCGGGACTCCCCATTATCCGTACCATCAACGACCTGGTGAACTCCGGTGACAAGATTCTGCGCATCGAGGCCGTATTGTCGGGGACGCTGAACTTTATCTTCAACACTATCAGCAAAGACATCCCCTTCAGCGAGACGGTGCGCATGGCGAAGGCCGAGGGCTACAGCGAACCCGACCCGCGCATCGACCTCTCGGGCAAGGATGTCATCCGCAAGCTTGTGATTCTCACCCGCGAAGCTGGCTACGAGATAGAGCAGGAGGACGTGGAGGCCAACCTCTTCATCCCCGACAGCCTGTTCCAAGGTTCGCTTGACGAGTTCTGGGAACAGCTGCCTTCGCTCGATGCCGAATGGGAGCGCCGTCGACAGGAACTGGAGAAGAATCACCGCGTGTGGCGCTTTGTGGCCACCTTTGCCGACGGCAAGGGCAGTGTGTCGCTTCAGGAGTTCGACCAAGACCATTCGTTCTACGTGCTGGAAGGCTCCAACAATATCGTACTGCTCACTACCGAGCGCTACAACGAATACCCGATGCTCATTCAGGGCTACGGCGCCGGAGCAAGTGTGACGGCAGCCGGCGTGTTTGCTGATATTATGAGTTTGGCCTAATGAAACATCTGATTATCCTTTGCGACGGCATGGCCGACTGGCCTGTCGACAAACTGGGAGGGAAGACTCTCCTGCAATATGCCGATACCCCATACTTTGATTTCCTGGCCCGCAACGGACGCTGCGGCATGCTGAAGACCGTGCCAGACGGTTTCCACCCTGGCAGCGAGGTGGCCAACAGCAGCATACTGGGCTACGATCAGCATGTCGTGTACGAAGGCCGGGGCCCATTGGAGGCTGCCAGCATTGGCGTGGAACTCGCCGACGACGATTTGGCTTTGCGTTGCAATTTTGTGTGCCTCGAGGGCGACTTGCTGAAGAATCACTCCTGCGGACGACTGGAGACGGAGGAGAGCGACATACTCATCCGTTACCTGAAGGAACACCTCGACTCGGATCGTGTCCACTTCTACACAGGCGTCCAGTATCGCAACCTTTTGGTCATCAAGGGCGGCAACAAGCACCTTCAGTGCACACCGCCTCACGACATCCCATTGCAAACTTGGCGCGACAAGATGCCTTCGCCGGCCATCCCCGATAACGACGAGGGAGCCCGTGAGACAGCAAACCTGCTGTGCGACCTGATGCTGAAAAGCCAGGAACTACTGAAGGAACACCCCTTGAACAAGGAGCGTGTGGCGCGCGGAATGGACCCCGCCAACAGTATATGGCCGTGGGGTGGGGGATACAGACCCAAGATGGTGCCGCTGACGCAACGCTTCCCCGAAATCAAGAGCGGGGCAGTGATTACGGCTGTCGACCTCATTCGCGGCATCGGAAAATATGCCGGCCTGCAGGTCATTGACGTGCCTGGGGCAACGGGACTTTGGGACACCAACTACGAAGGGAAGGCCCAGGCCGCCATCGATGCTCTGAAGACTGGCGACTTTGTCTATCTTCACGTTGAGGCTTGCGACGAGGCGGGTCACGACGGAGACCTCGACCTGAAGCTCCGCTGCATTGATGCCCTCGACAAGCGCCTCGTAAGGCCCATACTGGAGGCTTTGCGTGAGGGAGGGGACGACGGCTTGAAGGACGTGGCTATAGCCCTGCTGCCCGATCACCCGACACCAGTGGCCCTTCGCACCCACACCAATGAGCCCATCCCCTTCTGCATCTATCACCCGGGCATCGAGGCCGATAGCGTCGAGACGTTCGACGAGGAAGCCTGCCAGCTGGGAAGCCTCGGATTGCTGGAAGGCGACGCGTTCATCAAACTATTCATGAACCATAATTCGTAACACCGAATCAATGAAATACTACAGCACTAACGGGCAGGCACCGCTTGCCACCTTGGAGAAAGCCGTCGTGAAGGGTTTGGCGGAGGACAAGGGCCTCTACATGCCCGAGCACATTAATCCGCTGCCTAAGGAGTTCTTCGACAACATGCCAGGGATGTCGTTTCAGGATGTTGCCTACAACGTGGCATCTTGTTTCTTTGGCGAGGACGTAAATCTCGATGCCCTGTACGATATCGTGTACGACACGCTGTCGTTCGACTGCCCGATAGTCGAGGTGGAGGAAAACATCTATAGCCTTGAGCTGTTTCACGGGCCCACGCTGGCCTTCAAGGATGTCGGTGCGCGCTTCATGGCCCGACTGCTGCAGTACTTCACCCGCCAGCGGCAGGACGGGGGGCAGGGGCTTGTGAATGTGCTGGTGGCCACGAGTGGCGACACGGGCTCGGCTGTGGCAAACGGCTTTCTGGGTGTTGAGGGAATCCACGTCTATGTGCTCTATCCCAAGGGCAAGGTGAGCCCCATACAGGAGTGCCAGTTTACGACGCTCGGGCGCAACATCACCGCCATTGAGGTCGACGGCGTGTTCGACGACTGCCAAGCCCTCGTGAAGTCGGCCTTCATGGACGCCGAGCTGAACAACCATATGCGCCTCACGTCGGCCAACAGTATCAATGTTGCCCGCTTCCTTCCCCAGTCGTTCTACTACTTCTGGGCCGTTGCCCAACTGATGAAGAAGCGTGGCGGCAAGGACGGGAAATACGTATGTTGCGTACCCAGCGGCAATTTCGGCAACATCTGTTCTGCCTTGTTCGGCAAGCGCATGGGGCTGCCCATTGCGCGGTTCATCGCTGCCAATAACCGCAACGACGTGTTCTACGACTTCCTGCAGACGGGCGAGTACAAGCCGCGTCCCAGTGTGCAGACGCTGGCCAACGCAATGGACGTGGGCGATCCCAGCAATTTCGCCCGCATCTACGACCTTTACGGCCGGAGCCACGAGGCCATCTGTCAGGACATCTCCGGCGCCACCTATACCGACGAGCAGATAGCCGAAACCATCCGTCAGTGCTTGCGTGACACGGGCTACCAGCTTGACCCCCACGGCGCTTGCGGTTATCGCGCCTTGAAGGAAGGCTTGCGGCCGGGCGAGACGGGCTTCTTCCTCGAGACCGCCCACCCAGCCAAATTCAAAGATACAGTGGAGTCCATCACTGGCCAACCCGTGCCCGTGCCCGACCGGCTGGCGGCCTTTATGCGGGGAGAAAAGCAGAGCGTTGCGATGAGTCGCGACTTTGCCGACTTCAAGGCCTATCTCCTCGCCCGATAGTGGGCAATGCCCCGGCAGGCGTTATTTGCTGTTGCGGTAATCCTTGGGCGAAAGCCCTGCCTTCGCTTTGAACCAGCGGCCAAAGAAAGACTGGTTGGGGAAGTGCAGTTCATAGCTAATCTGTTGGATGCTCATGTTGGTGTAGCGAAGGAGATTCTTCGCCTCGAGCATGACGTTTTGTGTAATCCACTCGGCCGGGCTGTGGCCCGTAGCGTGCCTTATGATGCTACTCATGTACTTGGGCGTGAGGTGCATCTGTTCGGCGTAGAACGATATGCGCCGTTCCGTGCGAAAGTGTTGGCCAACGAGCTGCAAAAACCGCCTGAAGAGTTCTTCCTCGTGGCTGTGCATCTGTGTGGGCCCTTCCTTTTCCTTCGTTTCAACGTAGAGGATGAGCAGCGAGATGAAACTGTAGGCCATGGCTCGAATGCTGTTGCGCACAATTTCGTGGTAGTAGGATAGCGTGGCGGGCTGGGCAATGCTTTCGGCCAGTGTCTCGATGTGGTGCTGCAGATAAGTGTACTGCTCTTCGGTGAGCGGCAACGTGCCCATGCCGTGGAGCGAGGAGATATGCGGTAAAAGGTTCTGGAGGGAGAGGTTCATCTCGCGCATGAACTTCTCGCTACACATGATGACGGACGTCTTGCTCCCCTCGACCTCGATGACTTGCGTGATGGTGCCTGGTGGGGCAACGAAGGCCGTACGAGGCTCGATGGTGATTTGCTGCATGTTAGAGTTGATGACCAGCTTTCCTTCGGCATTAATGACAAAGACGAAGCAATCGAGGCGGGTTGGCGTGCGAAACATGCTCTTTACGGCGTTCACCTCGATGCCGTCGACGGCTGTCAGCACGTAGCACTGGTCGTTGTAGAACTTTCCGTGCCCCGGGTCGAGCTTGCCCTCGCTGAGCATCTGCAGGAGCGACAAGGTGTATATTTTATCAGTTTTTTCCATGGTTTTATTCTTATTTCGGACACAAATATAGAGAATTTATACGAAATACTCATCATTACTTCTCAATGAATACGACATTTCGGACAATTATTTCAGCAATAAGAACTTTGTAGAGTGGGCGGAAAGCAGTAACTTTGCAGCCGAAAAAATATTTAACTACTATGATAATGAATACAAAAGGCAGAATTGCCGGACAGGGAACCTTGGTGTTGACATCCATTCTCTGCTCCATGATTCTTTTTTCGGCATGCAGCAAGAAGCAGGTCGAGGATAAGGAGGAAACCATCCGCGTGACCGTGGAGAAAGTGACAACGACGAGCGACTTCCAGCAATTGCCCTACGTGGGCGTCGTTGAGGAAGAGTCGGCAACCAGCGTAAGCTTCACCGGAATGGCCATGTTGAAGACGCTTGCCGTGAGCGAGGGGCAGTCCGTCAAGAAGGGACAGTTGCTGGCCGTCATTGACGAGACGCAGGCGCGAAACACGCTGGCCACGACAAAGGCCGCCCTCGACCAGGCTCTGGATGCCCAGGCCCGCATGAAGCAACTCCACGACAGCCAGTCGCTGCCCGACATGAAGTGGGTGGAGGTGGAAAGCAAGGTTGCCCAGGCCCAGGCCGCCTATGACATGGCTAAGAAGAACCTCGATGACTGCCGTATCTACGCTCCCGTGAGCGGTGTCGTCGGTACGAAGATTATGGGCGTAGGCGAAACGGTGCTGCCCACCGAGCCTGTGCTCACCATCCTTTCTATCGATCGCGTCAAGGTGCGCGTAGCCATTCCCGAGCGTGAGATATCCTCCATCACAGCCGGCACTTCCACGACAATCACCATCGATGCCCTTGAGGGCGAGACCTTCTATGGCGGACGCATAGAGAAAGGTGTAAGCGCCGACCCCCTGACCCATACCTACGACATCCGCATCAACGTGGCTAACCCCGAGCGCAAACTGCTGCCCGGCATGGTTGCCAGAGTGCAGATGAGAGGTGGCGACAAGGAGGGAGAGAACAAGGGCGAGGTCATAGCCGTGCCTGTGAAGGCCGTTCAGCAGTCAACCGATAAGTCGCTGTTCGTCTGGACCGTAAGGCAAGGCCAGGCCCATCGCACGCCCGTGACCATCGGCCAGACGGCTGGCAACCGCGTTGCCATCGAGTCGGGCCTCCAGGTGGGCAACGAGGTTATCATCGAAGGCTATCAGAAATTGGGCGAGGGTACGCCCGTAATATTCTAAGACAATGAATTGGAAAAAGTCATGGGCCGCGTGGCCTATCAATAATTACCGCATAACGATTGTCATCACGGCCCTGCTCTTCTGCTTCGGCCTCTTTGGGCTCTACATGATGCCCAAGGACGAGTTCCCGGCCTTTGTGGTGCGACAGGGCGTGGTCGTGGTAGTGATGCCTGGCGCCACGAGTGAAGAAATAGAGGCCCAGGTGGCCCGACCCTTGGAACGATACTTGTTCACCTTCAAGGAGGTGCGCCGCGACAAGACCACCACGACGAGCCAGAACGGCATGTGCATCGTCATGCTGCAACTTCAGGAAGACATTGACATCGGGCGCAAGGACGAAGTGTGGAGCAAACTGAAGCATGGTCTGAACAACTTCAAGAGCCAGTTGCCAAGCGGCGTTCTGGCCATAGTCGTGAACGACGACTTTGGCGACGCCTGCGCCTTGCTCATCACCCTCGAGAGCGACCAGCGCAGCTATCGCGAGTTGCAGCAGTACAGCGACGAGCTGGCCGACCGACTGCGCCGTGTGGCTTCAGTTAGCAACGTACGGCAGTATGGTGAAGTAAAGGAACAACTAACGCTCTACGTTGACCGCGAGCGCCTTGCTGCCTACGGCATCGGCCAGGCAGCCCTCATGCAGGCCATCAACGGTCAGGGCCTGACCACGATGGCCGGGTCCGTGACGAGTGGCGAACAGAATATCCAGCTCCACGTCACACCCACGCAAAGCAGCGAGGAGGAGCTGATGAACCAGATTATATTCTCCAATAATAATAAGGTAGTGCGCGTGCGCGATATCGCTACCGTCAAGCGCGAATACGACACGTCGGAGAGCTACATCGAGAACAACGGCAACCGCTGTCTGCTGCTCTCGCTCGAGATGAACGACGGTAACAACATCGTGCGCTACGGCGAGGAGGTTGACGAGGTAATTAAGCAGTTCAAGGAGGACTACTTGCCAGCCGACGTCGAGATACGCCGCATTACCGACCAGCCGCAGGTGGTTGGCGACTCGGTATACAGTTTCCTGCGCGACCTCATTGAGTCGATGGTGATTATCGTGCTGGTGATGATGGTCCTGTTCCCCCTCCGCTCGGCCATCGTGGCTGCAGTTACCATCCCGCTCAGCACCTTCACCTCTGTGGGCATCATGTATGCCCTCGGCATTCCCCTGAACATCATCACCCTGGCCTGTCTCATCGTCGTGCTGGGTATGATTGTCGACAACTCCATCGTCGTTATTGACGGCTACCTGGAGTACCTGGGCAAAGGTCTGGGACGCAGGGAGGCTGCGGTGAAGTCGGTACAGCAGTATTTCGCTCCCATGATGCTTGCCACCGTGTGCATCTGTGCCATCTTCTTCCCGCTCATGTATACCATGACGGGCGAGGCCCACGACGTCATGGACCTCTTTCCCAAGACCATCACCATCAACCTCATGGTGTCGCTCCTGGTGGCCGTTGCTGTCATCCCCGTGCTGAACGCCGCCCTCATTCGTCGCATCGAGCCGAAGAAGGAGGGAGAGGTGAAGCTGACCGACCGTGTGCAGGCAATCTATGAGGTCTGCCTGAAGTGGACCTTCAAGCATCCCACGTTTACGATGGTGGGGGCACTGGTGCTGGTTATTGCCACCAGTTTCATCTTCCCCCAACTGAAGATGCGTCAGTTCCCCTTTGCCGACCGCAACCAGTTTGCCGTGGAGATATTTCTCCCCGAAGGCGAGGGGCTGGACCACACGCGTGAGATTGCCGACAGCATGCGCCGTGTGCTTCAGCGCGACGAACGTGTGGTAAGCACCACTTCGTTCATCGGTTGCAGCAGTCCTCGCTTCCAGGTCAGCTATGCTCCGCAAATGGGCGGCCGAAACTTTGCCCAGCTCATCGTGAACACCCCCGACATTCAAAGCACCTTCGACGTGCTTAACGACTATGCACCCAAGTGGAGCAACCACTGGCCCGAGGCTTATGTGCGCTTTAAGCAGATGGACTTCCTGCCCGTGCCCACCTATGAATATCGCTTCTACGGCAGCGATTTCGACAGTCTCCGCCTTGCGGCCGAAAGGCTGATGACGAAGATGCGTCGCATCCCCGAACTGGAGTGGGTGCACACCGACTTCGAACAGCCCCATCCCATTATCGACATTACGCTGGACCCCGTAGCTTCGGCTCAGTTGGGCATCAACCGCACAACGGCCCAATTGCAGATGATGCTGCAGACGGGCGAGATGCAGGTCGGAAGCATTTGGGAGGGAGACTACGAGGTGCCCATCGTCGTCAAGGATGAAGCCATGCAACACATGGCGCTGGGCGACGTCGGGAATACCTATCTTAGCACCTCCACGGGGCAGAGCGTTCCCCTGCGTCAGGTGGCCGACGTGCGCCCGACATGGACCGAGGCAAAGATTCTGCACCGCAACGGAGAACGATGCATAACGGTTACTGCCGAGAGCAAACGCGGTGTGCTTGCTTCACGCGTGCAGTCACAGATAGACGGTATCCTGAAGGAACTGCCCTTGCCCGGCGGCGTGCGCAGTGAAATCGGCGGCGAGGTGGAGAAAAACGCCGAAATGCTGCCCCAGATATTCGCAGGCATCGGCATCTCTCTCGTCATCATCTTCTTCTTCATCTTGTTTAACTTCAAGCGCTTCAGTATCACGATACTCTGTATGGCAGCAATATCCCTGAGCATGCCCGGTGCCATGATTGGACTGTGGATTGCTAATCGCACGTTGGGCCTGACCTCTCTCTTCGGCTTCATCACGTTGATGGGTATCATCATGCGTAACGAAATCCTTATCTTCGAACATGCCGATGACCGCATGAAGGAAGGCTGGACGGCCAAGGATGCTGCGTTCGACGCCGGTCGTCGACGCATGGTGCCCATCTTCCTTACCACTGCCACCACGGCCGTCGGCGTTATCCCCATGATTCTGGCAGGCTCGTCGTTCTGGATGCCTGTCGGTATCACCATCTTTGCCGGCGGTATTGGTACGCTTATCCTTGTCGTCACCGTTCTGCCCGTTGTGTACTGGAAGCTGAATGACAAAGCCTCTCATGTGCCCGTCCCCAAGACGACAGCTACGGCACTGGTGCTGTTGCTGATGGTCTTGCCCGTCAAGACCTTCGCATCCACCTCCGCAGAAGAGAACAAAGGACAACTCCTGTCGTTGAACGAGTGCCTCGACCTGGCTCGTCAGAACAACCGCACGTTGCAGAACGCCGCGCTTGAGATTGACATGGCCACGGAGCAGCAGAAGGAGGCCTTCACGAAGTATTTCCCCGACATTCAGGCCAACGTCATGGCCTTCCGTGCCTTCGACGAGATGATGAAAGGCGACGGGACCATACCTCCTGCCGTAGCAGACATCAGCCCAAGCTTTGCTTCTTATGCCGGTGCCCCTTTCTCATACAGCGAGTTCAACCGTGCCTACTCGGCTACCCTCACCCTCACTCAGCCACTCTATGCTGGCGGACAAATCATTGCCGGCAACAAACTGGCCAAGATAGGACGTGAGGCTGTTGAGTTGCAGCTGCGTATGAAAGAGAAGGACGTGCTGCAGAAGGTGACCGAGAATTATTGGCAGATTGCCACCGTGAAGTATAACCTCTCCACCATCGAGGCTGCCGACAAGCAATTGTCTGCCGTGTATGAACTGGTAAACAATTATGTGAAAGCCGGAGTCACCACGCGCAATGACCTGCTGAAGGTGAAACTCCGGCAGCAGGAGCTGGCTTCGAATCGCCTGAAGTTGGAGAATGCCAAGAACGTGCTACTGCTTCTCTTGGCCCAGCAGATTGGTAAGGCAGGCGAGTCGATAGACATCGATACCCAGTCTCTGCAACCGCAGAATCCTGCCGAGGTCCTTGTGGCTACCGACGAAGCCGTGCAGCATCGCGAGGAGATGGCCCTGCTGGAAAAGCAGGTCGAGGCAAACCAGTGGCAAGTGAAATTGCAGCGGGGTAAGTATCTGCCTACGGTTGCCGTCGGCCTGATGGGCTATAATGCCGGGCTGGGTGGTTTCAGCGACAACGTGAAGAGTTACATGGATACCAACATGACCAACGGTCTGGTGTTCGGTACGCTCTCCATACCCATCATGTCGTGGTGGGGAGGACGCCATGCCATCCGCCGCACGCAAATGAAACTCCAGCAGGCCCAGAACGAAGCACAGGATGCGCGCGAACAGCTAAGCGTAGACATTGAGGCGGCCTGGAGCCAGTTGACCGAAGCCTATAAGCAAGTAGAGATTGCCCGCACGAGTGTGGAGGAGGCTGCCGAAAACCTGCGTATGTCTACTGACCAATATAATGCCGGCACAGAGACTATCAGCGACCTGCTCGACGCCGAGACGCTGAACCGCCAGGCGCGCAACCAGCTCTCCGAGGCCATGGCTACCTACCAGATTCGCCTTGCCGACTATCTCCGCAAGACTCGCTAATCCAGTACCGCCCGTTTCGAATAGGCATAACGAAAGAGCCTCCCTTGCTGAAAGGGAGGCTCTTTTCGTGATTCGGATGGGGCTCGAACCCATGACCCGCAGCTTAGAAGGCTGCTGCTCTAATCCAACTGAGCTACCGAACCATCGCTTAATTCGGCTGCAAAGTTACGATTAAGTGAGCGAATAACCAAATCTTGTCGTAGATTTCTTGCTAATTATCGGTTGCAGAGGCGGCGGAAGTCGCAGTATTCGCAACGCTTAAGGTCGGTTGTCTGGTCAAACGGAATCTCGGAGGAGAATATTTCGGTCAGCACTCGTTCCAATCCTTCCCAATACTCCTGTGCGTAATCCTTGATGTCAGTCACGGTGTTCTCCTTGCCCAGTTTGAGAATGGGGTCGTAGTCTTGTGCATTGGTTGCCGACAGGATATAGAACAGGGCTGGGCTGACGGGCAGTTGCTGCTTTTGGCTCATGATGAGCGAGTAGAGGAAGGTCTGCAGGTAGTAGCCATGGGCGTTGTGACCCGAAGCGTCGAATATCCCCTCGATGCTGGATGGCGCCGGCTTTTCCTTTCCGGTCTTGTAGTCGACGACGCGCAGGGTGGGCTGGCCATTGACGTGCATGATGTCCATGCGGTCGATGCGTCCCCCGATGGTCAGATTGATGTCCTGGTTGCCTACGGGGATGGTCACCGTGGCGTATTCGTCCACCTCCATGCCATAGATGGTGAAGGGCGTGTGCTCCATGTCCCACTTCAGCAGTTGGATGACGAGGCGGGTGATGACGTCGCGGATAATCATGTTCACGCCCGAGATGCTGGGAATGTCGCCAAAGGCGGCGTCGATATGCGGGATGAGCAGTGCCGGGGTTTGTATCACGGGTTCGAGGTCGGAGTGCAGGACCTGCTTGCGTCCCGTCTTTTCACATAGCGAGCGGTAGAAGTGTTCGCAGGTGTCGTGGAATATGGTTCCGAAGATGGCGGCGTCGATGCCGTCCTGCGGCCTTTCGGGCATACGCAGATGGGCAATTTGCTGGAAGTAGAACTTCAGGCGACACTCGATGTATTGGTTGATGGCCGTGGGCGACAAGCTCTTCTTGTGGCGCAGGATGTCCATCACGCGTTGGTCCTTCTCCACTGTGATGGAGACGGGTGGAGCGATGGAGAATGGTGCATCAAGCTTCAGTTGCTGGATGTCGAGCCCGCTCTCAACAATCAGTTGTCGGATGAACCGACTTTGCTCGCGCTGGGCCGCCCCGGTGCTGTTCTCGTTGTAGACGAGGGTAATGTCTTCGGAACGCTGCAGCAGACGGTAGAAGGAATAGGCATACACGGCATCCTGGCGTTCCAGCGTGTCGAGCCCGAAGTGGGCACGAAGGATGTAGGGAATGAGCGACACCTCGCTTGCCTTGCGCGGAATGATGCCTTCGCCGACGGAGAGCATAATCAGGTGCGTGAAGTCGAGGCTTCGTGCTTCGAGCAGTCCCATTATCTGGATGCCCTCGTCCATTTCGCCGTGGAAGGGGATGCTGGTCATTTGCATGGCTTGGCGGATGAGGCGGCGAAGGGTGGATGTCGAAACGTCGAGCGTTCCCTCAGTGATGAGCCAGCGGAACTGCCCCAGCATCTTGTACATTTGGAATGTGCTTTCGGCGTAGAGCTGGTCGTAGGGTGAGGGCGACGCAACTTCGGACAGTGATTTGCCCAAGGCCTCCACGGCCTCGATGAGCCAGTCGACAAGGAGCAGCGGTGTGCTCTTATACTCCAGTGGCCGCATCTCCTCGGGGAAGGTGGTGAAGAAGGAATTCTTCTCCACGCGTTCCATGGCCGTGGTGCGGAAGCGGCCAAGGTCGGCATTGTAGCCGTCCACCTGAAGGTCGATGAGCGCCGAAAGGTATCCATAGATGGCTGTGTCGGTCAGTGGGTAGCCCATGGTGATATTCACTGACGCCGTGTCGGGCAAGGCATGCAGGACGGGGCGCATCAGGGCTTCGTCGCACAGCACAATCGCCGCCCCCTTCTCGGGCTTACCCTCTATCCATTGCGATAAGTAGTGAGCCTGTGCGTTATCGGTGCTGCTGGCCAGGACTTGTATTTTCTTGCCGGGCTGCGTGAGGTTATTATAGATATCCTCGGATAAGGCGGAGGGGAAGCGCTGTATGTTGTGCCGTATGAACACGCCGGCCTCGTGAGTGCTTTGCTTCGATGCGTAATAGAGATCGTAGTCCCAGTAGAACAAGGCTTGTCCGGCATCGTGCAGGGCCTGGAATAGTTGTTCTTCCACCTCGTCGAGCACGTTAAAGCCCACAAAGGCGTATGTGGCAGAGGCGTTAGAGGGTAGAGGCGAGGAACTTAGGCTTTCGACCACTTCGCGGTAGAGCGCACCCTTGTATAGCATCCCGTCTTTCTTGAGGTCGGCCTTCAGGCGATGATACATCTGCGGCATGATTTGCCACATCTCCAGGAAGCGTTGCTTGATTTCGCTCTGCTCCTTGGGGTCGAAGTTGGCAAAGAACTCGCGCAGGGCCTGAATCTGGCTGTCGTTGAGATAGTCGGTTCGCTCCAGGGCCATCAGGTCGGCCGTGTTGGCAAAGAGTTTGTCGGCGTCGGCAAGATGCTTGTCGATGTCGCCGAAGTCATTCATCAATATTTCGCCCCAGCTGAAGAAGTTGTCCAGCGTTTCGGGGTGTGGGGCCAGTTCGGCATAGATGCGGTAGAGGCGACACACGTTCAGGATGTTGTCGCTCGGTGTGTATGGCGAGAACTGTTGGAAGAGTTCGTCGATGGTCTTGAAGCGTGGCGCCCATACGGGGCCCTGTGCGAAGTACGACAGGAAGTAGTTCATGTAGAGCTGGGCACGTCGGCCAGGGAACACGATGGTCACGTCCGACAAGTTGTTGCCGTAACGCCCAATGAGGTCTTTGGCTACGTAATACAGGAATGGCTTCATATCTGTTCTACCTTATTTTTATATACGTACCAGAGCCAGCCCTCGACCCGTCGGTCGGGATACATGCTTTGCAGAATCTCCATGTATTGGGCCACTTGTTCCCGATATTCGTCTTGTGGCTTGCCGAACTTGAAGTCGACGATGATGATTTCCTGTGGTGAGAGCATCACGCGGTCTGGCCGTTTCTTTAGCAGCTTGCCTTCGTTCTCCGGGTCGGGAATGAGGATGTTACATTCGTTAAAGAGCTGGTAGCGGCCGGAGAACCAGTCGCGCACCCTTTCGTTGCGCAGTCCTCGCATGGCCAGATTCCTCACCTGCCGGAGTTGACTGTCCGATTTCAGGATGCCCTGTTTGGCAAACTGCCCTGTAATGCGTTCGATGTCGTCAGCCGTTTCAATCTGGCTGAAGACGTAGTGCAGCAATTTGCCCTGTTCGATGTACGACAGGCGGCTTTCGTCGGCCTCGTCCTCCTCTTCGCCCACTTGTCGGATGAAGTCGGCGGCCTGCCCGCTCTGGCGGAACTGCAGATTGCCTTCGTAGGAGCACATGGTCGTGGTGATGGTCCTTGCCAGCCCCTCGGTGTGGGGTAGAGTCTGGCCCTCTTGTGCTTGTGGCGCAGCCATGGGTGGCGTGCCCATGGTGAAGGTCAGTCCGTCTTCGTCGCCATCTTCTTCTTTCAGTACGGTATAGAGCAGGTCGGCAATGTTTTCATCCCGTTTGTCTTTCTCCAGGCCTTTTTGACTCAGGCCCCATACCAGCAGGTTCTCCTTGGCGCGCGTGAAGGCCACGTAAAGTGTGTTCAGTTCGTCGGCCCGGCAGTTGGCGTGTTCCTCCAGGTAATCCTTTTCGAACTGCGTGCCCATGACCTTCTGGGACGAGAACTTGATGGGCAGCGAGCCGAGTTTGTCGAGGGGCGCTTCTGTGGGCATGCACCAGTGGAGGTCGTTCAGCATGTCGCGCTCAATGTCCCAGTCGGCAAAGGGCATGAGCACGGTGTGGAAGGCCAGCCCCTTGGATTTGTGGATGGTGTAGATGCGAATTCCGTCGACCTCGCCGTTGGGGATGGGAATCAACTGCATTTTTTCGTTCCAGTATTGCAGGAACGAGGGTATGTCCGACGGGTTTTCGCGCAGGTAGACCGACAGCTCGTCGAAGAAGGTGAACAGGAAGGCATCCTGCCGCTCGGCAATCTTTTCGATTCCGAGGACACGATAGACCTTTTCGCACAGCTCGTAGAGCGGCAGGTTGCGCAGTTCCGCCATGTGGTCGGTGAAGGTCCGGGGCAGAAGCTTCAGGTAGTCGTCCGCCGTGGCCGGTGGAATGCGGTTCGGGCGAAGTGCCACGTGGCGCTGATATTCTTCGGCCAGATAGTAGAGGGCCACGGGGTCGCGCTCCATGTCGTCGATAACTTGCAGGGCGCAGACAATCATCTGGATGGCTACCGACGAGCCCAGCAGGAAGGCCTCGTTGCTCACCAGCCTCACGTGGGGCAGGTGTTCGGCAAAGTAGGCTATGGTGGGCTGGATGTATTTGTTCTTGCGCAGGAGTATGGTCATGTCGCTGTAGTCCACACCGCCTGCGTGTAGGGATTCTACCTGTTGGCACAGGTCGGCGAGCATGGTCTCCTCCCATGTCTCGGCGACGGCCTTTTCCTTGCTGTGGAGGATATGGATGCGCACGTATCCGCCCTCCTTGTTGCGCTTGATTTCCTGTTTGACGTCGGCATACAGGCTGGTTAGCGATTCGCCTTCGTTGCCCGACGACAGATTGTCGAGAGCCTGGGCCGCGAGGGGGAACAGCCAGTTGTTGAACCGTACGATTTGGCCCAGGCTGCGGTAGTTGTTGTCGAGTTGGTTATGGATGAGTGGGATGCCGTTGTGCCCGTTCCTGTCGAGTTCGTGCAGGATTCGCCAGTCGCCGTTTCTCCATCGGTAGATACTTTGCTTGATGTCGCCCACAATCATGCTCAGGCCGCCCGATGCCAGGTTGTCGAGCAACAGGGTTCGGAAGTTTTCCCATTGCAGCCGGCTGGTGTCCTGGAATTCGTCAATCATGATGTTGTGGTACTGAGTGCCGATACGCTCAAAGACGAATGACGCATCCTCGCCTTGAATCATGCGCCGCAGCATGATGGGTGTGCGGGCCAGCATGAAGCGGTTGCGCTCGTTGGAGAAGCGGGTCACCTCATTGTCGATGGCTCCGAGCAGTCCCATCGGGGTCAGGTTGCCAAGTGCCAGCTCGATGCTACCCAGTCGGTTGGCTGCCTGCTGGTGAATCTGGCTGATGCGGTCGAGCTGTGTGGCCAGTTGCTGGGCGATGGGGTGGAGCGATGCCTCTTTGCGCAGGGGGGACTTCAGCAGTTTCATGGGGTCGGCCGCCATGTCGCTCAATCGTTTGCCGTAGGTCGCTTTCGTGTTCCCGGCTTTCATGTTGGTGATGTAGCGGTGCACGTCGGCTTGGTAGCTGAACAGCTCTTCGTAGTCGAGCCCCAGGTTCCGCATGGTGTTTTCGAAGGCGTTAGCAGCTTCCGTCAGTGGTTTCAACTCCTTCTTCTTCTCTTCTTCCAGGGCTTGGCGGAAGTGGCCGATGTTCTCGATGTTGAAGGCGCGGTTACGGCTGTCGAGCGAACGTTTCAGGTATTCCTCTTCGAAGAGTATGCGCGCCATGTGCTTCAGCTCGCGGCGCACGTCCCAAGGCTTGTTCTCGCTCAGTTGCTGCTCGATGTAGCCCGTGAGCCAGGGCAGCACGTCGCGATTGTCGTGCCTCAGGTTCTCCATCAGGTTGTCGACGGCAATTTCTATGACAGCCTTGTCGTCGAGGTCCACTTGCAGTCGTGCGTTAAGTCCCAGTTCGTGGGCCATGTTGCGCAGTACGCCTTGAAAGAAAGCATCGATGGTGGAGACGTAGAAGTGGCTGTAGTCGTGCAGGATGGTGCTGAGCGCCCGATGTGAGCGCTGGCGGATGTCGTCGTCGGATAGCGTAGCGTTGTATAACTGCTTCACCACCCGCCGTGCGTCGGCAATTTTCTCCTCGCTTCCCTCGCGGCCCTTCCACATGTCGTAGAGGAATTGCAGGATGCGGTCCTTCATTTCTGCTGTGGCCTTGTTGGTGAAGGTCACGGCCAGCGTGTAGCGATATTCGTGTTCGCCTTTGGCCAGGAGAAGGGCGATGTACTGGATGGCCAGGTTGTAGGTTTTGCCACTTCCGGCCGATGCCCTGAATAGTAGGAAACGTGGAGTCATATTCCTTGCAAAAATAGACGAAATAAATAAAAATTCAAAATTAAAGATTCAAAATTGTCCGCTGCACCTATGTTTTTTGTACCTTTGCAGTCGATTCACAAAACAAACATGCTTAAAAGGTAAATAATTATTCGTAAATATGGCTGGATATTTAGTAGAAGATACGCGTAAGGTGACCACGAGCCGCCTGATGGAAATGAAGCAGCAGGGCAAGAAGATTGCCATGCTGACGGCCTATGACTACACGATGGCAAAAATCGTGGATGGGGCAGGGGTGGATGTTATTCTGGTTGGCGATTCGGCGTCGAACGTCATGGCCGGTAACTTCACGACATTGCCCATCACCGTCGACCAGATGATATATCATGCCAAGAGCGTGGTGCGTGGCGTGCAGCGTGCCTTGGTCGTGTGCGACATGCCCTTTGGCTCCTATCAGGTAAATGCTTCCGAGGGTATCACCAATGCTATTCGTATCATGAAGGAGGCTCACTGCGACGCCCTGAAACTGGAAGGTGGCGAGGAGATTATCGACACCGTGCGCACCATCCTGGCTGCCGGCATTCCCGTGTGTGGGCACCTGGGCCTGACGCCCCAGAGCATCAATAAGTTTGGAACGTACGCGGTGAGGGCGCGCGAGGAGGCTGAGGCCGAGAAATTGGTGCGTGACGCCAAATTGCTGGCCGAAGCCGGTTGCTTCGCCATCGTTCTGGAGAAGATTCCTGCCGCTCTGACCGAGCGCGTATGCCGCGAGGTGAATGTGCCCATCATCGGCATCGGCGGCGGTCCGGCCGACGGGCAGGTGCTTGTCATCCACGACATGCTTGGCATGAACAACGGCTTCTCCCCCAAATTCTTGCGTCGCTATGCCGATTTGCATACCGTGATGACCAACGCCATCGGCCAGTATGTGACGGACGTGAAGTCGGGTGCTTTTCCCAACGAAACGGAGAAATATTAATTTGTAAAGATATTTTGATAAAAGGTCGTGCTTCGGTGCGGCCTTTTTTTTGTGTCCTTGCATGGACGGTCACGAATCGATGCATTGTCGAGGCCTCGTCGACGCATCGATTCGGTCTCGTCAATGCGTTGACGAGGCTCCGTCAATGCATGGTCTGCGTATAGGCTTATAATAGGGCGTCTGGGACGGTGGGTGGCTGTATCGGTACTCCTGCGTTCGTTTGTCAAGAAAAATCATAAGTTTTCAGGTCTTCTTTTGGCCCTTTTTTTTTAATCTTTTTAAGGAAAAAAGTTAAGAAATCTTTTGCCGTCTCGTGGGAAATCTATAAATTTGGAACACAATAGGGCCTTAATAGGCCTTATTTTCAGCCTAAAAACACAAAAACTAACTAAAATAAACATGAAAAACAGTATTCTAAAGCGTAGGGTTGCCTTGGCAGTGATACCCGCTTGTACTGCTTTCCTCATGGGAGGTCTTGCCACGTCGTGCGACGATGAGCTGCTGACCGGACAACCATCCTATCTGGGGGAGAGTATCTACGACGAGCTGGAACGGCGCGGTAATTTTACGGAGACATTGAAACTCATCAATGCTCAGGACGAAGACTATGCTTCGGTGTTGAAGAAGACTGGTAGTAAGACGCTGTTTGCAGCCGACGATGCCGCCTGGAAACGCTTCTACCAGAACAACCCTTGGGGTGTCACCTCAATCGAGGACATGACGAACGCCCAGAAGAAGTTGCTCTTCAAGTCTAACATGATTAACAGTGCCTACCTGGTTGAATTGCTCGGCAATCTGCCCGCCTCCTCGGCAACGAGCGATGCCAAGGAAGGGGCTTGCATGCGTCGTGCCACTTCGGTCGACATCATGGACTCGGTGCCCCTGGTGCCTGCCAGCATGTTCCCCGAGGTTAACCCGATGCGCGTTGACGTGAATACCAACAAGCAGATTGACCACTGGTCGAGGCTGCGAGGCAAGAGCAACGCCCTGATACTGCAGGACGGCGAAGTGGCCCCGATGATTCACTTCATGCCCAAGTTCATGCAGAACAACAACATCACGAGCGACGACGTGAAGTTCCTGACCAATGGCGAGATTGAATCCAACGTAGGTGCCTTTGTCAACGGAAAGGTCATTCGTGAGGATTTGGGCAACGGGCGCGACGAAAGGATGCAGGACATCACGTGCCAAAACGGATACATCCACGTACTCGAGGATGTGGCCCTGCCCCTCGACAATATGGCCAACGTGATTGCCAACGAGCCCACGTTCAGCATCTATAACCGACTGCTCACCCGTTTCAGCTATCCCCAGTATAATGCGACGCTGACTCAAGAGTACCGGCGTCAGCACGGGGGTGAAGACAGCGTCTTCGTGAAGCGTTTCTTCTTCCGCCAGAGCGATTCTCAGCAGTTTACTACAACCGACAATAACGAGAAGGTAACCACCCTGCTGCCCATCGACCCAGGATGGAACCGCTACCGCCTGTCCAGTGCTAATAACAGTTCTACTTATCAGGAGAATGCAGCCGTAATGCTGGTGCCCACCGACCAGGCCATGCTCGACTATCTGGAAAGCAGCGACGGAGCCGACCTGAAGGCACGCTATGACGGTGCCGGTCCGGGCGAGACCGCGTGGGACAATGCCCCTGACGAGGTGGTTCTGCCCCTGCTCACCAATACCATGCTCTCCAGCCTTAAGGCCGCCATTCCCAGCCAGTTCTCAAACGTCAACAACTCGGCCGGCGAGACGATGGGGCTCGAAAAGGAAGATGTAAGCAAGGTTTTCTGGGCCTGCAATGGTATCATTTACCAGACCAACAAGGTGTTTGTCGCACCCGAATACGTCAGTGTCTACTATCCCTGCGTTGTTCGTTCGAACGTTGACCTGAAATGTGTCTACAACGTTGTGGACGCCGATAGTAAGCAAGCCGGTGGTGAAGGTTTCTATGCCTACTATAATAATATGGGCGGAAAGAACAGTGCCGAAGCTACCAGGTACAGCTTCATCATCCCCACCGACAACGCCCTGCAATCCTATTACGACCCCGTTACCTATAAAAAAACCGACGCATCAGGTAACTCACGGGCTTTGGCCTATAAGTTCTATATTAATGACCAAAAGACCATCGCCGCATATCCCCATCTGGTTGACTGGACATCACTGGACGGCAAGAACCGTGGTGCCATTTCCTCCCAGGTGTCAAAGGATATTACGCTGAGCACAACCTTAAACCGAAACGGCGACGTGTTCAACCACTTTGCCGACATCCTCAACAGCTCGCTCTGCACCTCCCTCTTCAAGCCCGGACAGAAATTCTATACCGCCAAGAACGGAGGTCCGGTCATCGTGGAGTGGAACGGTTCGGAGGTTACGGGCGTTGCTGGTTCGTTCCAATACGAGCGCGGCTACTTCATTCCCGTTACGGAAACATACGACAAGAGCGTCGAGGGTAACGGACGTAGCTACATCGTCGACGAAGAACCGCTCATGAGCACCTTCCTGAGCCCCTATGCGGCCATCTCTGATACTTTGCGCAAGGACGACTTCGGCACGTTTGCCATGTTGCTGGCCAACATGGACTTCATACGTTCCGACGACGGCTCAAATCACGTTACAATGGATAAGGCCATTACCGCGCTGAACAACTACAACTACACCATCTACGTACCCAAGAACTCATCCATCGATAAGTACCTGTACGAGAATGTAAGCCTGACTCCTGGTGCAAAGGTGATGCTCCCGACTTGGGATAACATTGATGCCGCCGAGGCATGCCTGACGGTGATGGATCCTGAGGGCGAACAAGAGGACTACGAGTTCCTGAAAGCCCAGATTCAGAGCATGAAGGATGTCATAACTAACTTCGTCAGCTACCACATCCAGGACTGCTCGGTATACCTGGAGGGCGAGGAGCACAACAACGACGTTTACGAAAGTGCGTGCCTTGACACCCTCAACAACCGTTTCGTGAAGATGTATGTTACCTATAACCAAGGCAATGGGCTGACCGTCACGGATGCTTGCGGAAACGTTCGACGCGTCGATCCCTATGTCAACAACATCCTCACCCGCCAGTATTTCTTTAATGGTCAGAAACTTAACGAAAGCTCACGCATCTACTCTTCGTCCTATGCAGTCATACATATGATTGACGAGCCCCTGTTGCCCTTCAATAACACTGACTTGGATGAAAACGGTAATGTGAGACATCCTGCCGGAAGCTTCTATTCGCTCGACGACTATAACAAAGTGCTGTCCATCCTCGAAGCACATCCGCTGGATTCGACTACCCCAACTTCTAACCCAATCAAGCGTAAGAGATGAAAACACTGAAATATACCTTATTAATTATAATGTGTCTGACATCTACGCTTGTCAGCGCACAGATAAACCGCGTCAGTGGTACGGTTTCCGATGAGTTCGGCGAACTGCCTGGTGTAGCGGTAAAGGAAATAGACTCCTCGAACCGTACCGTAAGTGCCACGGTAACTGACGGTAACGGTAATTTCACCATGACCCTGAAAGATGCCAAGAAGAACCGTCTGGTCTTCACGTGCGTCGGAATGAAGCAACAGGTCATCAAGCCCATTACCAAGCAGGTCTATAAGATTACGATGGGTGCCGATGTGAAGGTCATGAAAGAGGCCTTAGTTGTAGCAAAGAAGATGGCAAAGACTTCTGGTCTGGCCATTCCCGAACGCGAGGTCAGCTACTCGGCTCAGGGATTGGATGCCAAGGAATTCGAAGGATTGGGTATCACGTCGGTCGACGAAGCCCTGCAGGGACGTATCGCCGGTCTCGACATTATCTCCTCGTCCGGTAACGTTGGCTCGGGTTCACAGATGCGTCTGCGTGGTGTGTCAACCATTTCCACGCTGACCAGCAACGAACCCCTTATCGTTGTCAATGGCGACAAGGTCACCGACCTCGACCTCTCCGACTTCGATGTGGCGACAGCCACCGACGAAAAGTTTGCCGAACTGCTTAAGGTGAACACGGAGGACATCCTCGAAATCAAAGTATTGAAAGATGCCTCAGCAACTGCCATCTGGGGTAAGGACGGTGCAAACGGTGTCATCGAGATTACCACCAAGCGTGGTTCTCGCGGACCTGCCCGCGTGTCCTATTCGGGCAAAATCACCATCAACGAAAGGAACCATCCTGTGAAGCTGCTCAATGGCGACCAGTACACCATGATGCTGAAGGAAGCCTACTTCAACCCCAGACTCTCCGATACTGACGGTAACATCCCCGAGCTGAACTACGACTATGCCGGATTCTCAGAGGCATACATGTATGACAACAACACCGACTGGCCGAAACTCGTTTCGCAGGTTGGTACGCTGCAGAACCACTACCTCAGTGTAACGGGTGGTGACGAAAAGACGCTGTTCCGTATCAGTGGTGGTTACGACCATCAGGTGGGTAACATCATCAAGCAGAAGATGGACCGTTTCTCCACCCGCATGGCACTCGACTACTACGTCAGCGACCGCATAAAGATTATCTCCGACTTCTCGCTTACCTACACCAATCGTAAGCTCAATAGTGATGACCTCTGGAGAATTGCCACGGTGAAGATGCCTAACCTCTCGCCGTACTACGAATACCAGAACGGAGTGCAGTCGGATGATTATTACTATATGCTGCAGAGCGCGGCCGGCAACACCACGAAACTGGATGACCAGAAAGGCTTGGCTAATCCTATTGCCAGTGCCAATTTGGCAACAAACAGCCAGCGTCGCTACGAACTCGCTCCTAAATTGGAACTCGAATATAAGCTCCTGGGCCTCGATGCTGACCACCATCAGTTGAGGTATAACGGTTTGCTCTTTATCAATGTATCTAATCAATATGATGATAAGGATTATCCCCGTGAGTTGAGCACAACGAACTTCATTGATACACACTCGGCATACAGCTACAGCGCAAAGAGCCTGTCGTTCACGACTCGCCATTCGCTGAACTATATTCCGTATTTTAAGAACAAGGATAACTACATGACCATGTTGGCCCGCTTCGAGCTGTATAGCGGAACCAACAGCAACCAAAGCACAAACGCCAACCGTCTGCCTTCGGGCGTAACCTCACCGTCAGCAGGTGGACTCATTACCGGCATGTCTTCGGGCTTTGGTCAGGGCCGCGGTCTGATGTATATGTATACGGGTCACTATTCTTACAAGAGTAAGTACTCCGTTGACGGTACCCTGCGCATGGACGGTACGTCGCGCTTCGGACCAAGCAAACGTTGGTTGGCTTCCTATTCTATATCCGGCCGTTGGAATATTATCGACGAAAAATTCATGACATGGGCTCGCGAAAAGGCCAAGATGAGCATGTTGTCGGCCAGCGCCGGTTGGGGTAGAGTAGGTAATGCACCCGGTCAGGACTACCTCTACATGAATAAATACTCGACGGGCTCGGCCTATCTCGGTAATATTTCCATGAACTCCAGTGGCTTGAAGCTCAATGCCCTGGGTCCTGAGCATGTGACCTCTTGGAACGTCGGATTCAATGTCGGTTTCTTTGACGACCGCATCAAGTTGCGCCTCGACCTGTATTCTCGTCTGACCACAAACATGATGATGAACGGTGCCGTGCCTTCGAGCCGTGCAGCCGGGGCATTAATCAAGAATGTGGGCGACATGAAGAACAATGGTTGGGAGTTCAACATCGATGGTAACCGTCTGCTGAAGAAAGGCAAGTTCTCAATGGATTTCTATGTCAACTTCGCCAACAACCACAACGTCATCACGAAGATGGATGCCAACGTTTTGGATAACCTGAACACCGACTTCGCACGTGACAATGAAAGAGAATTGCAGCGTGTGCAGATTAACAACCCCTTCGGTGCCATTTACGGATTCCGCTGCCTGGGAACGTATAACTACAACTTCTCTTCGGCACAGAATATCGTAAAGGGAAAGATTCCTAAGCGTCTTCAGCAAGACTATCCTGGTCTCACTTCCCTGCAGCAGTTTATTGACGCAGGCGTAACCTTCCCCATAGCCCTGAATGCTAATAAACAGGTTATCTACAATGAAAAGGGTGAACCTATTCAGATGATGTTCTGCTACAGCGAAGGTACTTCTCTGGCTAAGTTTAATGGTGGTGATGCCATGTACGAAGATATCAACCACGACGGCCAGATAAATGAGCTCGATATCGTCTACCTGGGTAACTCACTGCCTAAGCTGACTGGTGGTTTCGGATTTACCCTGAACTACGGACACTGGCGTCTGTCAACTCAGTTCAACTATCGTGTTGATTATGATGTTTACAATAAAGCTCGCCTATGGGTAGAATCTATGAATTCTAACAATAACCAAAGCGAGGCCGTGAATTACCGCTGGCGCAGAGAGGGCGATGGTGGCTATGGAAGCTACATTCCCCGTGCACTGTCGAATTCACTTGTCAAGAACTACAACACGCTGATTAGTGACCGCTTCATTGAGGATGGCTCATTCCTGCGCCTCAATTACTTGCAGCTCAGCTACTCCTTCGACAGTAGCCTGATTAAGAAATGGCACCTCAACCAGCTGAAACTGTATGCAAGTGCACGTAACTTGTTCTGCTTGACAAAGTATAGTGGTGTAGACCCCGAGGTGGCCTACGGCGGCATGAGCATCTCCATTGATGGTGCCAGCACCCCCGCCCATGCCCGTGCATATACCATTGGCGTGAACATCGAATTCTAAAGAAAGGAGACCTGAAACATGAAAAAGAATAAGATAAAAATGTTGTCGATGGCCATGGTTGCATGCCTGGGGCTTAGCAGCTGTGGAGACTTCCTTGCCATCGAACCTAAAACCATCGTTTCAGAGGATAACTTCTGGAATGAAAAGACGGATATCGACCAGATGGTTACAGGTGTGTATACCAAGATGCAGTCCGATGCTTTCATCCGTCGTTGCATCGTCTGGGGAGAAGTCCGCAGCGATAATATCGGCGACGGACTGGAGACCTCGACCTATACTGACTTGTATCGCACCTTGAAAGAGTACCTTCTTTCTACGAACTCGTTCACCGACTGGTATTCATTCTATTCCGTGATTAACCAGTGCAATGTAATTATAGAACGTGCACCTGAGGTAAGCAAAAAGGACCCTGTATACACCCAAAGCGATGTGGCGGCAACCGTAGCTGAGATGTCGTTTATCCGTGCACTGTCCTACTTCTACCTGGTACGTGCCTTCAAGGATGTGCCCTTCTATTTCGACGCCGTGCAGAGCGACGAGGATGCCACACCAATTGCTGCTACCAATGGTGACCAAATTGTCAGGACCCTGATTGCTGACTTGGAATCGGTAGTAGGCTCGGCAATGAAGGCGTATCCGAAAGACCAGAACAGCAGATATAATAGTACGGTTAATCGTGTTACTCAAAACGCTATCTATGCACTCCTGGCCGATCTCTGCCTGTGGGATAACCAATACCAGAAGTGCGCAGATTATGCGCAAAAGGTGATTGACGCCAAGATTGATGAGTACAACGAGGACTATGCAGGAAAGACGACCAGCACCAGTATGGGTGACTTGGCATTGTTCAAATGGGCTGAGGACACAAGTGACGGATATCCCCTGTATCCCTGTTACAGCGGCAGCTCTTTTGGAAACGACTTCAACCAGTTGTTCTCGTCAACAGGAAACTGCTTCGAAAGCATTTTTGAGCTGGCCTTCACCTACGACGGCAGCGACAATCGTTACCTCGCCAATACAGCATGTGGCGCCCTCTATGGTAATTATTATAACACCAAAGGTAATTCCGGACAGGGATACCTCGGAGCTTACGAAACGGTATCTATGAGTCCCAAGAACAGCCAGGCTGTGTTTGACCACATCTACGACTGCCGCTATTATGCCAACATCATGACCATGAGCTCCGGTACATCGAGCAAGGGGTATTGTAATAAGTTCGTCGCCAATGGCGTAAGCATAGAAACCGTTTCAGGAGCAGACCTGCCGTTTAAGAATACGAATATGATTATGCATGTAGATTACAATAACCATAACTGGATATTCTATCGACTGACGGACGTTATGCTTATGCAGGCCGAGGCCCTGATTGAGAAGGCTCAATACGATCGCTACGACCCGCGTGACGCTAACAATGCTCAGCTGAAGGACGAAAATGGAAATATCATATACGACGAAGACCTTCGCAAGGCTTTTGCCCTGATTTATGCAGTGAACCGTCGTAGCTTCATGACCAACTCCACCACGACAACCCCAACTGGCGTGCTTAAGATTTCAGATTACGCGACAAAGGCTTCAATGCGCGAACTCTGCATGAAAGAGCGCCGTCGTGAGCTGATGTTTGAGGGCAAGCGTTGGTTCGACCTCCTGCGTCGCTGCCATCGTGAAGGCTCGCCCGAATACATCAAGAGCAATGTGCCCTCGAAGTCGGGTGGAACGGCCCCAGTCAATTACGAAGCTCTCTTCTGGCCTTATAATAAGTATGAACTCAAGAGTAACGACTTGTTAGAGCAAAAGCCTTATTATGGAGACAGCAATGAGGACGGAAGTTTTGAAAGCACGAACTAAAATAGAAGCGTAATATGAAAAAACTAAAGAATTTATATATAGGGCTCGTCGCAATGATGGCGAGCACGGGTGTTATGCTCATTTCTTCGTGCAGCGACGACATGCCTGCCGAAAGCTATTACACCTTCACGGGCGAGATGATGAGTGACTATTTGCAGAATAATAATGACTATAGCAAATTTGCCGCCATTATCAATCGTGCCAAAGATAGCAAGCGTGGTGTGAACCTGATGGACTTGCTCTCCGTGCGCGGACAGTTCACATGCTTTGCACCCACTAATGCAGCGGTAGAAAAGTATCTAAGCCAGAATGGCTATGCCAGTATCGACGATATCCCCGTTGATATCTGTGACACACTGGCTCGTACCCACTTGGTTAACGGTAAGGCATACAACACGGTTGACTTCAGCAACTATACCTCGTTGCCCATGGTTAACATGAACGATCGCTACCTGACGATTCGTTCGTATAAGGTCCCCGTCACAGACGGCGAAACGGGTTCGACCGATTCTATCGTTAATTATGTGTTTAACCGCAGTGGTGAGATTATCTTCAGCCTGCGTAACGACTCCGTCGAGAATGGTATCGTGCAGCCTGTCAATGCCGTGCTGTCGGTTTCGAACCAGACATTGCCCGACTTGATGCTCGAGAATCCCGACATCTCTCTCTTTGTTGAAGCAATGGAAGCTACCGGCATCTCATCCATCATGCGCAACAAGATTAAGGATGCCAACTGGGACCCTGACCTCTATGAGGACAAGAGTATTTATTCTGGATCCCAGTGGGACTATTGCCATATACCTGAGCAAAAGAAGTATGGTTTCACAGCCTTTGCCTGCCCCAACAGCGTGCTGGAAGAGAAATACGGGATTACCGACGTAGAGTCATTCTATAATTATGCACGCAAAATCTATGGCGGTGATACCTGGGAGACGGTTCAGGCCAACCCCGACAAATTGAAGGAGTGGCGTAACCCGTTGCGTCGCCTGATTGGCTACAACTGTTTAGACCGACTGGGCGTTTATGGTAACTTGACCACAATTTGTACGATTGACACAAAAGTGGTTAACCCCACGGAATGGTATAGCACGATGGACTCGCTGACCACTATAAAGGTGGAGCGCCTGACTGTGCCCCAATTCATTAGAGAAGGTAAGCGTAACGATATTTACTTGAATCGTGGTGACATGCGTCGTGGCGATAATACGCTTGGCATACATGTGCTGAGTGAAGTTGAAGGCGATTATGAGAACTCCGCACTGAACGGTGTTTATTACACCACCGATGGCCTTGCTGATTACGGTAAGGAGACCAAAGAGCATATCTTCAATACCCGCATGCGCATGGATTTGTATACGTTCTTCCCCGAAATGATGAATAACACCATCCGTGACGGACGTACGGCAAACAAAATTGCAGAATCAAACAACCCGGATATCAGTGTTGCGAGTCCCAACTACTGGTTCCCCAATGGATATCTCGATAACGTGAAGGTTAATGAGGACGGAACATTCCTCTTCCAGAGCCAGCACAACACGTATTGGAGCTATGAAGGCGATGAATTCAATCTTTACAGTGCAACATCAAACTATGACATCACGTTCAACCTTCCCAGCGTCCCGACGGGCACATACCAGATACGCCTGGGCTTCTGCGCAATGGCTTCCAGGGGTATTTGCCAGTTCTACTTGGACGGAGTGCCTAAGAACATCCCCTTGGACATGCGTAATACGAATTTTGTAGACCGTACAGGCTGGTTCGCACTGACGGTCGATAATTCACGTACAGACGAGGAAACCGAGGCCGCCAAAAAGAATATGCACAACCTGGGATGGTATCATGGGCCACGTAGCGTGTTTAACATCGTCGGAGAAGGACATGAAGACGGAGATGAAACCGTCCAAAGAAGCTACTTCTGTAACAACGGAGGTGGTGGATATACGGTCCGTACCGTACTCTGTACAGAAACCCTTGATGAGAACGTGCAACATAAGGTGCGTATCAAGAGTGTGTGGGCTGTCGGTGATGTAGTGGCCATGATTGACTATATTGAGATTGTGCCCAAGAGCGTCTATGGCGTAGAAGGTGAAGGAAAAGCCGAGGACGATTACTAATTAAGGTTGATAATTGATAATAGACAACGATATGAAAACAAGTAGATTTTCTAAGTCGATAACGGCTGCGTTGCTGGCAGGCTCGCTTGCGACCTGGACGGCATGTACCGATTCTTGGAATGAGCATTACGATGTGAGCCAGGGCGGTATGAGCGACCAGCCAACTATATATGAAAATATTAAATCGGACACTCGGCTCAACGAATTCTGCAGAGTCGTGG
>CALZQV010000016.1 GCA_945828295.1 uncultured Prevotellaceae bacterium
AAAAGGGGGAGAAAAGGGGTCAGACTTCCTCGAAGTCGATATACTCGCCTTCGCCCTCGGAGAAGCGCTTCGTCTTGGGGGCCTCGGCGTCGGGATTGGCGTGGACCGTAGTGCGGCGGCGCTGCACGCCCTGATGGTTGCCCCAGCCCAGCAGGCGCAGGACAAAGCCCACGACCGTCATGCCAAAGGCAAGCACCAAAAAGAAAATAAAGGCCAGGATGGCAATGATGATTCCGAGTAGATGCATAAGAGGGGAAGTTTAGCGGCCGCGACGGCTATTCACAATCAGCGACAGGGCTACGTACCACACCACGATGGCAGCCAGCGCACTGGCGCCCAAGGGCAGACAGGCCAGACAGCCCGCGAGGAAGATGTACTGCACGCGGTTGTGCTCCCACGAAAGGTCCTTGAACTTCAGCGAGAACAGGGGCACTTCGGCCACCAGCAACAGGCAGGAGAGGAACATGAACAGGAAGAGGAAGGCGGCATTGAACTTGGCCGAGACGAGGAAGGCGTGCTGCCCGACGACGAGCGAGCCCCAGAAGAGGGCGTTGGCAGGCGTGGGCAGGCCGATGAACGAGGTGGTCTGGCGCGTGTCGAGGTTGAACTTGGCCAGGCGCAGTGCCGAGAAGGCCGCCATGAGGAAGGCCGTGTAGGGAAGAAGCTTTGCGGCGGGCTCGAGGAAGGCCGGATACTGCACCTCGTGGAAGAGGTAGAACAATATGGCCGAGGGGGCAACGCCAAAGGTTACCACGTCGGCCAGCGAGTCGAGTTCCTTGCCGATGGGCGACGACACGCCCAACAGGCGCGCCACCATGCCGTCGAAGAAATCGAACACGGCGCCTACGATTATCACCACGATGGCCCACCGGTAGTTGCCGTAGAAGGCTGCACCCGTGGCCATGCAGCCACACATCAGGTTGCAACAAGTAAGCGAATTGGGGATATGTTTCTTTATCATATTAAAGTCTGGCAATAATGGTTTCGTTGCCCGTGGTGCGCTGGCCAAGCTCGACACACGGCGTGGCCGAGAGCGGCAGATAGACATCGACGCGCGAGCCGAGCTTGATGAAGCCCAGATGGTCGTCGATTTCATATTCGCCCCCTTCCTCGAGATAGGTTACCACGCGGCGGGCCATGGCGCCGGCCACCTGGCGCACCAGTACCTCCTGTCCGTCGGGCGTCTCGATGACGATGGTGCTGCGCTCGTTCTCGATGCTCGACTTGGGCAGCCAGGCAGCGCTGTGGTTGCCGTCGTAGTGGCGCACATACTTCACACGCCCGTCCACCGGTATCCAGTTGGCATGAACGTTAAGGGGGCTCATGAAGATGGAAATCATCAGGCGGCGGTCGTGGAAGTACTCCTCCTCGGAGGTCTCCTCAACGACCACAATCTTGCCGTCGGCCGAAGCCACGACAACCCCCGTCGTGTCATACTCAAACTTACGTATGGGACAACGGTAGAAGTTGACAATCAGCAGGTAAACGAGAGAGGAAAGGACGGTGAAAACAATAAACGGGACCTTCGACTCGAAACAAAAATGCACGGCGGCACACACAACGGCCAGCACTATTGCGGAGATGACAAGTATATGAGTGCCCTCGCGGTGTAGCCTTATCTTACGTAATTTCCTGAGTCTTCGTCCCATTCAAACAAACTTAAAGGAGGGCAATCCGCCTCCTACATCGTACAAAGTTAACCCTTTTATTTTAATAATCAAAGGATATGCGCACAAAAAGAAGCAAATAAGTTTTGCCAAAATGAAAATTATATGGCTTTAGTTGCAATTCTCGATAAACTGACGTATCTTTACATTCCGTTTAATTCACCCACACACACCATGCCAGATTTTGTACACCTACACGTACACACCCAGTATTCGCTGCTCGACGGCCAGGCCAGCATAGCCAAGTTGCTGAAGAAGGCCACCGCCGACGGCATGCGCGGCATGGCTGTTACCGACCACGGTAACATGATGGGCATCAAGGAGTTCACCAACGCCTGCAAGAAACTTAACAAAGAGCGTAAGGAGCAGGGGCTGGAACCCTTCAAGCCCATTGTGGGCTGCGAGATGTACGTGGCGCCCAACCGCAAGGAATCGAAAGACAAGGAGCGGGGCGACAACGTGCGCTACCACCTCATCGTGCTGGCCAAGAACCTGAAGGGCTACCGCAACCTCATCAAACTGGTGTCGCGATCGTGGGTCGACGGCTTCTACAACCGCCCCCGAACCGACCGCTTCGACCTGGAAGAGTTCCACGAGGGGCTCATCGTGTGCTCGGCCTGCATAGCCGGCGAGGTGCCCCGAAAAATCTACAAGGGCGACATGGAGGGGGCCGAGGAGGCCATACAATGGTACAAACGGGTGTTTGGCGACGACTACTACCTGGAGCTGCAGCGCCACGAGGTGCGCAACCCCAACCAGCGGGCTAACCGCGAAGCGTTCCCCATACAGCAGCAGGTGAACAAAGTGCTCATGGAAATGGCACAAAAGTACGGCATCAAACTCATCTGCACGAACGACGTGCACTTCGTTGACGAGGACGACGCCGAAGCCCACGACCGGCTCATCTGCCTGGCCACCAACCATAACCTGAACGACCCCGACCGCATGCTCTACTCCAAGCAGGAGTGGTTCAAGACCCGGGACGAAATGGGCGCCATCTTCGCCGACGTGCCCGAGGCCCTGGAAAACACGTGCGAGATACTGGACAAGGTGGAAATCTACGACATCGACCATGCCCCCATCATGCCCAACTTCCGCATCCCCGAAAGCTTCAGCACCGAGGAGGAATACCGCAAGCGATTCACCGACCAGCAGCTGTTCGACGAATTCACCCATGACGAACACGGCAACGTGGTCATGAGCGAAGACGAAGCCAAGAAGAAGGTGGAGAAGATGGGGGGCGTAGACAAACTATACCGCCTGAAGCTGGAGGCCGACTATCTGGCACACCTCACATACATCGGCGCCAAGCGGGTCTATGGCGACCCCGTGCCCAACGATGTCATGGAGCGACTGAACTTTGAGCTGCACGTGATGAAGTCGATGGGTTTCCCCGGCTACTTCCTCATCGTGCAGGACTACATCAACGCCGCCCGCCACGAGCTCGACGTGAGCGTGGGCCCCGGACGTGGTTCGGCAGCCGGAAGCGCCGTGGCCTACTGCCTGGGCATCACCCAAATCGACCCCATCAAGTACGACCTCCTGTTCGAGCGTTTCCTTAACCCCGACCGCATCTCGCTGCCCGATATCGACGTAGACTTCGATGACGACGGCCGAGGCAAGGTGCTCTCCTGGGTGACACAAAAGTACGGCGAGGAGAAGGTGGCCCACATCATCACCTACGGCACCATGGCCACGAAACTGGCGCTGAAGGACGTGGCACGCATCGAGCAACTGCCGCTCGACGTGGTCAACGGCCTCTGCAAACTCATCCCCGACCGTATGCCAACCGACGCCAACGGCAAGGCCATGAAGATGAACCTGCCCAACGTCATCAGCATCGTGCCCGAACTGCAACAGGCCGAGAACTCAGACAACCGAGTGCTGGCCGACACCATACGCTTTGCCAAGAAGCTCGAAGGCAACGTGCGCAACACCGGAGTCCACGCCTGCGGCGTCATCATCTGCCGCGACGACGTGAGCGACTGGGTGCCCATCTCCACCGCCGAGGACAAGGAAACCGGCGAAAAACTGCTGTGCACGCAATACGAAGGCTCCGTCATCGAAGACACGGGCCTCATCAAGATGGACTTCCTGGGACTGAAGACCCTGTCGCAAATCAAGGAATGCCAGCAAAACATCCGCGACAGCCTGGGCATTGAGGTCGACGTCGACAAACTGGACATCACCGACCCTGCCACCTATCGGCTCTACTGCGACGGCCGCACCGTGGGCACCTTCCAATTCGAGTCGGCCGGCATGCAGAAGTACCTGCGCGAACTGCAGCCCTCCACCTTCGAGGACCTCATCGCCATGAACGCCCTCTACCGTCCCGGGCCCATGGACTACATCCCCGACTTCATCGACCGCAAACAGGGGCGCAAACCCGTGGAGTACGACATCCCCTGCATGGAGAAGTACCTCAAGGACACCTACGGCATCACCGTATATCAGGAGCAGGTCATGCTGCTCAGCCGCCAGTTGGCCAACTTCACCCGAGGCGAGAGCGACACCCTGCGCAAGGCCATGGGTAAGAAGCTGAAGGACAAGCTGGACCACATGAAGCCCCAGTTCATCAGCCAAGGCCAGGCCAACGGCCACGACCCCAAGGTGCTGGAGAAGATTTGGGCCGACTGGGAGAAGTTTGCCTCCTACGCCTTCAACAAGAGCCACGCCACGTGCTACTCATGGGTGGCCTTCCAGACGGCATACCTCAAGGCCAACTACCCCGCCCAGTTCATGGCCGGCATCATGAGCCGCGCAAAGGATATAGGCGAGGTCACGAAGTTCATGAACGAATGTAAGGAAATGGGCATTGCCACCCTTGGTCCCAACATCAACTACAGCCGGCGAAAGTTCGGCGTCGACCCCGAAGGCAACATCCGATTCGGCCTGAGCGCCATCTCCGGACTGGGCTCGAGCGCCGTGGACGCCATCGTGAAGGAGCGCGAGGAGAACGGCCTCTACAAGGACATCTTCGACTTCGTCAAGCGTATTCCCATCTCCATGGTGAAGCGAAGCGGACTGGAATGTCTGGCCCTGAGCGGAGCCTTCGACGACTTCTCGGAGCAAATCACACGCGAACAGTTCTTTGCCCGCAACCCCAAGGGAGAGGAATTCCTCGATACCCTTACGAGATTCAGTTCGCAATATCAACAGGCCGAACAAGAGACCAAGCACTCGCTGTTTGGCGACATGGGGGCCGTGGACATCAGCATCCCAGCCATACCCGTCGCACAACCTTGGAGCGCGCTGGAACGACTGAACAAGGAGAAAGAGAAAATCGGCATCTACCTCTCGGCCCACCCGCTCGACGACTATGCCGTAATCCTCAACCACGTCTGCGACACCCGCATGACACAACTCGAGGACCGTGCCTCGCTCCTGGGCCGCGAGATTCACTTCGGTGGCATCGTTACCGCCGTACGCCGGGGTCTCTCGAAACGCGGAACGCCATACGGCATCGTCAGCATCGAGGACTACGAGGGAACGGGCGAGCTGGCCCTTTTCGGCGAAGACTGGGCCAAGTGGGCCAGCTACATGGAAACGAGCAACTCGCTCTTCATCAAGGGGCGCGTAACCCCACGCAAGTACCAACAAGACCAACTGGAATTACGCATTGAGTCCGTACAGTTCCTGGCCGATGTGAAGGAAAACATCGTGCAAAGCATCACCATCTCCTTCTGGCTCGAAGCGCTCGACGAGGAGACCGTGTTCGCCCTGGCCGACTTTGCCCGCAACAACCCCGGCAAGACCCAAATCGTATTCCACGTGCACGAGAGCGGCAAGAACACAAACCTGCAAGTCATTTCCACGAACTACATGATTAACGTGACGAAAGACCTGCTCGACTTTCTCGACCATAAAGATTCACTAACCTATAAAATCAACTAATATGGCTTTACACATCACAAGCGAGAACTTCAAGGAGCTCCTTGCCACCGGCAAGCCTCTGGTTATCGATTTCTGGGCAACATGGTGCGGCCCCTGCAAGCGCCTGGCTCCCACCATCGAAGAATTGGCCACCGAATATGAGGGACGGGTCAACATTGGCAAGTGCGACGTGGAAGAAGACGACGAACTGGCCATGCAGTTCCAGGTGAGCAGCATCCCCACCATCGTATTCTTCGACGCTCAGGGACAAATGGTGAAGCGCCTCGTGGGCCTTCAGACCAAGCCCGCCCTGCAGCAGCAAATCGACGCCCTGCTCTAACTCGGCAATTCCACTTATCCTATTCCGTTAACCTAAAGCATTCAACACTATGGCCACATTTGACGACGAACTGTTGCAAGATGCCGAAGACGACCGCCAGACCATCGAATACATCAAGCAGCACCTGCCACAGGAACTGAAAGACCGCTTCAGCGACGACGACCTCTACTACTTCCTCGATGTCATCGTCGAATACTACACCGAAAGCGGAATCCTTGATGCACAGCCCGACAAAGACGGCTACATCAACATCGACATCGAAGCCATTGCCCAGCACATGGCTCAGCAGGCCCGCAAGGACAAGGTGGGCGAATTCAGTGCCGACGACCTGCGCTGGATTGTTGAAGCCGAGATGGACTACGCCGACTCTCTCGACGAATAGCCACCGACCGCTTTACTAACGTAACAAAGCCGTAGCCACGTTTCGTTTGGCTACGGCTTATCTTTTACCCCTGCGGGGCAGCGGGTTAATGGCGGCTATCGGGCAAACGCCGGCATGGCGGCAACACTGACGTCCAACAGGCGCTCGCCAGGCGTCGTGTCGGCCTCGCGCGGGAAATAGACCGGCATGTCGGCTTGGATGGGCAGGATGCGTAATTCCAGCTTACTCACCCCCGCTGGCAGGCGCCACAGCCCATAGAGGAAGGGACGGCCGTTGTAGAAGTTGTCAGCGACGAGACGTCCGTCGGCATAGAGTCGGGCACAATCGCCTTGATAACTGATTGTGAGCAGACCCTGCGTCTGGGGCACGTCGATGGTGTAGACGGCAGCATCGTCGAAGTCCTTGTCGAGCGGTTCCTGAGCCACCTTCTTGGCACCGAGGGTAATTGTGCGCAGCGGTCCAGCCTCGCGAACCTTCTGGTGAGCCACATGCTGAGGGGCATGCGACGGCGACTGCACGTCGAGGAACAGCCGGCCGGCCGCATGGCTGTCCACAACATAGTAGGCCGTGCCGTCGGGGGCGGTGTAGACGGGAGTCTCCGTTCCGCGCGGTTTCACCTTTTTCATCGTCTTACCGCTGGCAAAGGCCAGTTCAACAGGTATGCCGGCAATCTGCTCGAGGTAGACCTTTCCCGAACGTCGGGCAACAAGCTGGGCCGTGGCGTAGCGCAGGCCAGCAACGTTGACTGGGAAGATGCACATCTCACCGCTGGGCACCGTGATGGCCTTTGAGGGGAAGCTTACACCGCACACGGTAAAGCGCACACCGTGCTTATCCGACAAATGCTGCAGGCGTTCGTAGTTGTTAATGAACACAAAACCGCTGGTTCCCTTAGCACGATAGGACCAGCGCAGGAAGTCATCCTGCCCCTTCTTTATGTCCTGAGGACAGGGAAAGACGGCCTCCATCGGTGCCAGCTCCTCGCCGAAGTCGGCCAGGAACAGGTGTAGCTTACGCAACAGGTAATAGTGAGGGTTCACCTGGCCAAACTCGCCCAGAGGTGCCTGGAAGTCGTAGGTCAGCACCGGCAAATCGTTGTGGTTGGTGGACAGGCAGCGCTGGCATTCATTAAGATACACCTGACGGTCGCCCTCATAGGGTTTGAGGGACGTTTCGCCCGGAACCCAACACGAGGCGGGATTCGTTCCTCCGTGGTACATGTAATAGCCCAGCAGGTTGGAACCGCTCCCCAACTTCACGACGGCCATCGAATAGGCATCCTCGGGATAGAGGTAGCAGCGCCGGTGATACGAGGTCATCATGCCGCCACCCAATTCGCACGTAAAATAAGGATAGGAAGAATTGAGCGTTGAAAGGTCGGAGCTTTGCAACTGCGAGTAGTCGAGCTGCTCCGAGCCGATAGCTCCCGACACCGGCGACGAACGAAAGTTAAAGGCCTTATAGTAGTTGCCAGCCGTCTCGCGGATAGAACGGTCCCAGAAGCCATCGGCGTAGTCGCCGTAGAGGGGAATCATCTCGCCAAAGGGCACGGGAGTGCGCAGTTCGGGCCACCCCGTACGTGTGTAGAACGGAAGGTCGAAGCCCACCGCTGTGGCAATTTCCTTCAGGCGCATGAGATATGACCCGGGGCCGCCGTACTCGTTATCGAACTGGCAGGCCACGACGGGGCCGCCATCTTTCCATTGCAGGCCCTGCACCTGCGTGAACACCTGACGATAGAGAGCCTCGACGTAAGCCAGGAACTGAGGGTCTTCGCTGCGCAGCTTGCACCCGCTGTTTACCACCCAGTCGGGAATCCCACCGTTGCGAGCCTCACCATGGCAGAAGGGCCCGATGCGCAGGCACACAGGCATTCCCTCACGCTGACATATCTCGATGAAACGGCGCAAATTGCGCTGTCCGCTCCAGTCAAACACGCCCTGATGCTCCTCTACGTGGTTCCAAAAAACATAGTTGGAAATAATCGTCACGCCGCCTTCCTTCATCTTGTGCACCTCGGCGGCCCACTCGCTCTCGGGCAAGCGTGAGTAGTGAATCTCTCCCATGACAGCGACGACGCGGCGGCCGCCCATAATCAGGCTGTGCCTGTCCCACTTGACTTCGGGGTTCTGTGCAACGACCATCATCGCACCGACCATCGCCATGAGCACCATTACGATTCTTTTCATCATCATACGACTGTTTTTCAGGTTAATTATTGGCAGGGCCGCAGGACTACCGGCCGGAAGCGCGGCAACTGCGATGCACTACATGCTGAGGATGCGGGAACCGTCGGGCTGCTCCTCGATGGTGACTCGAACCGTGTCCTCGGGCAACAAGGGTTCGACGAGCTCCGGCCACTCAATGAAACAAAGGTTACCGGAATAGAGGTAATCGTCGAATCCCATATTGACAGCCTCTGAGATTTGACGAATGCGATAGAAGTCGAAGTGGTATATGCTGCCACGGCTGCCCTCATACTCGTTGACAATCGCGAAGGTGGGCGAAGAAACCATGTCCTCCGTTACGCCCATCTGTTGGCAAACGGCCTTAATGAAGGTGGTCTTGCCGGCTCCCATGCCCCCGAAGAAGGCGAAGACCGTGCGGTCGCCTATGGCCTCGACAAACTGGCGTGCGGCATCATCTATCGTAGTAAGTTGGAACTTTATCGTTGTCATCGTTTTTTAGGTTTAAGCGTGATAAGGGGAACAAGCATTTCCTCCAGCGAGATGCCTCCGTGCTGGAAGGTATTCCGGTAGTAGGAAACGTAATAGTTGTAGTTGTTTGGATAGGCGAAGAAGCTGTCGCCGAGGGCAAAGATGTAGCTGGTGCTGAGATTGGGCGCCGGCAGCTGGGCCTTCAGCGGGTCGCGAATCTCGAAGACCTCCTTCGGATTGTAGCTCAGGTTCTTGCCCAGCTTATAGCGCAGGTTCGTATTTGTGTTGCGGTCGCCAACCACCTTGATGGGCGTGTCGCAACGGATGCTGCCGTGGTCGGTGGTCAGAATGACGGTGTAGTCGCTGGAGGCCAAGGCGCGGAACAAGTCCTTCACTGCCGAGTGGCGGAACCAACTGAGGGTGATGCTACGGTAGGCGGCCTCGTTGTTGGCCAGCTCGCGCACCATGCGGCTCTCGGTGCGGGCATGAGAGAGCATGTCGATAAAGTTAAGCACCACGACGTTCAGGTCGTAGCCTGAGAGCGAAGGCAACTGCTGCACCAACTTCTCGGCAGCCACGGAATCGTTTACCTTATGATAGGTGAACGTGTTCTTACGGCGATAGCGGTCGAACTGGGTCTTGATGAGTGGCGCCTCGTTGAGGTTCTTGCCCTCCTCGCTGTCCTCGTCGACCCACAGCTCCGGGAACATTTGGGCAATGATGTTGGGCATCAAGCCCGAGAAGATGGCGTTTCGGGCGTACTGGGTGGCTGTGGGCAGGATGCTGCAGTAGAGGTCTTCCTCAATGGTAAACTGGTCGGCAATCTCGGCCTGCAGCGTGCGCCACTGGTCGAACCTGAAGTTATCGATAACGAGCAGGAAGACCTTTTCGCCACGGTCCAGGGCCGGGAAGACCCTTCCCTTGAAGATGTCGGGGCTCATGGCGGGACGCGACTGGTCGCCCTCTATCCAACTCATGTAATTCTTGCGGATGAACTTTCCGAACGACTTGTTTGCCTCCGTCTTCTGCATGGCGAGCATCTCTGCCATCTGGCTGTCGGCGGCAGCCAGTTCCTGCTCCCAATAGGTCAGACGCTTATAGACATCCACCCAGTCGTCGAACGTTCTTGCATCGTCCATCTGCATGCCTATCTTTCCAAAGTCCTGCTGATAGCCCGACTGCGACACTTCCGTCACAATTTCCTTCTGGTGGATGTTCTTCTTCAGCGTCAGCAATATCTGCGTGGGGTTGACAGGTTTGATAAGGTAGTCGGCAATCTTGCTGCCGATGGCCTGGTCCATGATATTCTCTTCCTCGCTCTTGGTGACCATGACGACGGGGGTGGCTGGCATGATTTCCTTCATGCGTGCCAGTGTCTCCAGTCCGCTGATGCCCGGCATGTTCTCGTCGAGCAGGACAAGGTCATAGGAGGTCTGGCTGCATTGTTCCAAGGCATCAAACCCATTTGTCACGGTGTCCACCTCGTAACCCTTCTTCTGAAGGAACAGGATGTGGGCCTTCAGCAACTCAATCTCGTCGTCTACCCAAAGCAGTTTATATGTACTCATAGGCTAAAATCCATATGGGAAATCGTCGGTTTCTTCTACTTCTTCCTCCTCCGTGGCAGTCGGTTCGACATCGTCGGGGTCGATGTACTCCAGGTCGGTGGGTTCGTCGATGCGCAGGTCTTCCGGAATCTCGAGCGGCACGAACTGGCGGTCGAAGAACTCCTTGTACTCGTCAAAGCTGAACGACGTGCCGATGCGAGACAGGTTTTCGTCACTAATCAGGAGGGTGCGGATGCCCTCGAGGACGGTGTGCATGTGCTGGTCGGCATAGAGTTGCTGGGCATAGGCATGAACCTCGTCGTAACTGAGGAAGCCCTTGATGCACATCATCGAGAGGCCGTTATCTTCAAGTATCTCAATCTCGAAGTTACGCACCATGTAGCTGGTGAAGTTGTAGCGGGCCATTTCGTAGAGGAGCTGGTCCTCGTCGAGGCTGTTCGTGGGATAGGCAAGCACGAAGTTGAATGTTGAGTAGCGCTCGGCACTGAGCGTGTCGGCCGCCTGCAGCGAATCGCCACTGGCCCAGTCCGACCTACGTCGCTTCCAGATATCGCTCGAGTTGTACTTGTCGTCGGAGAGCAAGCGTCCGTCCTGCAGCCCCTTTACGATGTAGCCTGCCATCTCGGCTATCTCCTCCTTGCCGTAATTCTTCGTTATCGTCTTCAGCAGTTCCAGGAACTCCTCGCGCTGACCGGTGTAGAGTTTGCTCATCGCCTCGATGAACATGATGCGGGCCCGGTGCTTCCCTTGTTCGAAGTTCTCCGTGTGGTAGCGGTAATTACTGTCAACCTCCTCGTACCTGTTATCCTTGTATGCCTCATAGGTCGCAGCGTAGAGCGAGTCCTCGAGATGACGCCCGTAACGCGCAATCATTTCATAGTTCGGATTAGCCACGCGTATGGCGTTCTTGTCCTCGGGGAAGGCGGAGATGAGTGAATCGCGATACGCCTGCGCCTCGTCAACATTATCCATGCGCCCATAGAGCAAGAACAGGTGATAGAAGGCTTCCGCGCGCTTTTCGGTCTCAGGGAAGTCGTTGAGCAGGCGCAACAGCAATCGCAGGGCATAGGGGTAGTTCTGGATTTTCTCCATCACCTTCACGCCGCCCTCAAAGAGCGCCGCCTCAAGCAGTTGGTTCGACGCAGCCATCTGTTCCTCGGTGAAGGGGATTTGTGTCAGGTAGTACTCACGATGGTGTGGGTCGTTGGCCAGCGAATCGCGCAATCGCTGTTCCTCCTCTTCCTCCTCAGCCTGGCGGGCGGCATTAATCGAGTCGGTGTTCTCGTCGTAGTTATACTCCTCAAACTCGCCGCCCGCTGCCACGGTCTTGTTCGTGCGACGCCAGTTGTCCTCGTTCTTTCGGTTTCCCCATCGGCGCTGGAACTCTTGCTTTCCGTTCATCACCGTCTGCGGGTTATAGAAATACCATGCCCCCTTGGAGCTTGAGGTTGTGGGAGTGGCTGTGGGGGTTGTAGTCCGGCCCTGCTGTTGGGTGCCGGCGCTGGCGCCTTGGGTTGGCGTTGTGCCGTTGGCCTCAGCCTTCTTGGCTTCCTCCTTTTCCTTTTTCTTCAGGGCTTCAATGACGCGGTCGATGGCGGCCATATACTCCGCTTCGGGCATCTTGGCCAAGGTCTGCAGACTGTCCTGCAACTTGATGACACCCAAGGGGGGAGCCGCCTCGTCGAGCGCCTTCGAGCGTGCTTCGGCTTCCTTGTATCCCTCGTGCTCCTTATCCAGGATGCCAATACAAGCAGCGTAGGTACGTTGGGCATCGACATACTTCTCCTGCTCCCAATATATCTGGGACAACTTCAGCAACAGGACGGCCTTGGCAACGCCGTTGCGCGTGCTCTCCTCGGCTCCCTTTTCGTAGGCGCCGATGCAGTGCGCCGTGTCCCCGGCATTGAGGTAGATGTTGCCGACGGCATAGTACAGTTGGTCGAGGTAATCCTTGTTCTTGTCGCTCTTTGCCATCCGCAACAACTTCTTTATCATCTGCTTGTGTTGCGTCCCCGACATTACCTCTGTCTGAAGTATACGGGCGTTGAAGGCCAGTTCGTAAGGCGGGTTGCTGCGAATGACCTTGGCAAACGATTTATAAGCTTCCTTGTTTTGACCCAGTTCGCGCTGCAACTGTCCGGCGAGGAAGTTAAGCCGCGAGCGTTGAATCTTGTGTGGCGTGTGCTTCAGCGTTTCGAGGAGAACGGGAATGGCCTCAGCGTATTGCTCCGTCTCAATCAGGTATGCCGCGCGGCTGGCCGTCATCTCACGCTTTCCCTCCGTCGACATGCTGTCGCGCCGCATCTTATCTAAGATATCCTCGGCATCGTAGGGCCACTCCAGGGCTACGTAACAGCGGGCAAGCCAAGCCTTTGCCACGCTATACACCTCGGGTTGTGTGGAGTACAGCCGGATGATGTAGTTGAACGTGGAGGCTGCCTCAATGAATTCTCCCTTATTGAATTGCGACTTACCCATCAGCAGCCATGCATGGCGCAGGTAGGGGTTGAACTCCTTGCGGGCCAGAAACTCCTTCTGCTTCGGGGTTTTCTTTTTATTGCCACTGACGGTGGGGCGTTTCTTAATGCTATGAAGCTTGATGGCCTTCTCGCACTTCAAAATGGCATTGTCGAAGTTACTCTTGCCCAGTGCAGCCGTCGTTTTGTTGCGACTTATGCTCATGGGCAGCAACTGCGTGTAATCGTCCTGATGGCCATTCTCCTGGAGCTCCACACCTTCGGCATACGACACCTGGCCGTTGTAGAGCGTATTGAAGCGTGACGTCATGGAATGAAAGAAACGAGTAGCCGAAGTATTCTTCTTCGTCGAACACGACATCAATAAGGCCGACATCGCAATCAAGGCCAGCAAGGCTACATTCCTTCTCATATAACATGCGTATATATAAAATAAACGCACGGAGGGCCGATTTATTGCCTTACCGGCCTCGGCGTTCATTAATTATCATGACCACCTCGTCCTTCAGTCCGTCGGGCATCTCCACTCCGCGCAGTTGCAGACTCCTCACCCAGCCCGCCACTTCGTCGGAGCGCATGGTGTAGAGAACATCGCGAAATTCGTCGGTTTCATCGGGCGAAAAGGTGTCTGACGCACGACCGCGAAAACGGTCCAGTTCTTCGTCGTTATAGTATTCTATCTGCTTCGACAGGGCTGCGAGCAGGCTTTCCTTTTCGCACACCTCGTGCTGCCCACAACATTCCATGTCGACTGGGTTCACGACAGTTTCCTCCGCCGGCAAGTGGCGGTTGCGCAACCAGCCCAGGGTTGCAGCCACAATGCCCAACAGAAGCAGGGCAACAAGGACATAGAGGGTTAGCTGCATATCGTAAATCCGGCTTTCTGAAGGTCTTCCCAATACGTGGGATACGACTTGCTTACGACTTCGGGGTGCTGAATGCGAATGCACGGGACACGCAGACAGGCCGGAGCAAAGGCCATGGCCATACGATGGTCGTCGTATGTCGCAATCGCGGGCGCTTCTTCCACCTCAGTCTTCTCACAGCCCCAATCCAGGGCATCCGCCTTTGCCTCAACCCGGCAACCCAGCTTCAAGAGTTCGGCCTGCAGGGCTGCAATGCGGTCGGTCTCCTTTATGCGCAGCGTTTGCAACCCTGTCATAGAGAACGGGGTGTGGGCCATGCAGAGCGTGACAGCCACCGTCTGCGCCAAGTCGGGAATGCGCTTGAAGCCATACTCAAAGAAGCGGCAATGCTCCCCGTTCTTCGTCAGGCGCACCGCGCTGCCACCCTGCGCGTCGCGAATAAATTCTGTCTGCACGCCCAGGTCATTGTATACCATGGCCACCATCTTATCGCCCTGCAAACTGTTTTCATACAAACGGGGCAGGAGAATCTCGGCATGCCCGTCAGCGGTCAGGGCTACCATCTCGTACCAATAACTGGCGGCGCTCCAGTCGTTTTCGATGACATAGGGCCGTGGCTGGTAGGGCTGAGGGGAGACGTAGAGGGCAGATTCCGATTCCCAGTCAACCTGGGCTCCGAACTCGCGCATCATGGCCACCGTCATGTCCAGATAGGGCCGGCTGACGATGTCGCCTTGCAGCGACAGGCGCAGCCCCTGGCCCAGCGTGGGACCAATCATAAGGAGGGCCGATATGTACTGCGAACTGACATTGCCGAGCATTGTCAGGCTGCCGCCCTGCAGCCCGGGGTTCCCGGTTATGCGCAACGGGGGGAATCCTTCCTCGCCCTCGTATTCGATGTGGGCTCCCAACTGGCGCAAGGCATCGACAAGGACTCCTATGGGGCGATGTCGCATACGCTCGGTGCCCGTGATGACGTGGGTTCCGGGGACAACGCTGAGATAAGCCGTAAGAAAACGCATGGCCGTGCCGGCGGCCCCGATGTCAATCACCTCGGGCATGTCGTGCAGCGCAGCAACCATCACCCGCGTATCGTCGCAATCCGACAGATTCTCGGGTTGGAACTCGCTACGGCTCAGGGCGTTGATAATGAGCGCCCGATTACTGATGCTCTTGCTGGCAGGCAGGTCGATGCGGGCCTGCAAGGCCTGGGGAGCCGTTATTTCGATTGTGTTACTATACTGCATGTCACAGCCCATACTTATATGGCATTTTAGTATTCAGCGAACAAATTTACGAAAAAGTTTGGTCATAACAAAAAAACGTTGTACCTTTGCACACGCAAACGCAAAAGAGCGGGATGTAGCTCAGCCCGGTAGAGTACGCGTCTGGGGGGCGTGTGGTCGCAAGTTCGAATCTTGTCATCCCGACTCAATGAAAAGAGGCACCGAAGAAATTCGGTGCCTCTTTCGTTATTCTCGCTTGCTTCGTCAGCGCATCAGGAGAAGAGGATTGTGAGTCCAGCCATGACGATGCTGACCATCGACATAAGTTTGATGAGGATGTTGAGCGACGGGCCGCTGGTGTCCTTGAAGGGGTCGCCCACGGTATCGCCCACGATGGTGGCCTTGTGGGCAAAGGAGCCCTTACCGCCGAAGTTACCCTCTTCCACCATTTTCTTTGCATTGTCCCAAGCACCGCCGGCATTGGCCATGAAGACGGCCAGGGTGAAGCCACCGGCCAGACCGCCCACGAGCAAACCGAGCACGCCCGCAACACCGAGCACACAACCCACGACTATGGGGATGGCAATGGCCAGCAGGGAGGGGAAGATCATCTCGTGCTGGGCAGCACGGGTGGAGATTTCTACGCAACGGCCGTAGTCGGGAGTGGCCTTGCCTTCGAGGATTCCCTTGATTTCGCGGAACTGGCGGCGCACCTCTTCAACCATCTTCTGGGCAGCACGACCCACGGCCTCCATGGTGAGTCCGCAGAACAGGAAGGCTGCCATGGCACCGATGAACGCGCCCACCAGCACGCGGGGGTTCATCAGATTCACCTGGAAGTAATTCATGAAGTCGGGAATGGTGGCATCGATTGCGCGGATGGTTTCGCCCTTGAGGTTGGTGAGCGTCATTTCGGCCCTATCCATCGCAATTTTTACCTCTTCGATATAGGAAGCCAGAAGGGCCAGAGCCGTCAGGGCGGCGCTGCCAATGGCAAATCCCTTACCCGTGGCGGCGGTGGTGTTGCCAAGGGCGTCGAGGGCATCGGTGCGGTGACGCACTTCCTCGCCCAGTTCGCTCATCTCGGCGTTGCCACCGGCATTGTCGGCAATGGGGCCATAGGCATCGGTGGCCAGAGTGATGCCCAGCGTGGAGAGCATGCCGACGGCGGCAATACCGATTCCGTAGAGGCCATGGGAGAGTGCCTCGGCCGACATGTCGCCACGGAAGCCGTTGGCACACAGATAGCTGAGCATGATGGCCACGCCAATGGTGATGACGGGGATGCAGGTTGAAATCATGCCCGTGCCGATACCTTTAATGATGACCGTGGCAGATCCCGTCAGGCCAGCTTCACTGATTTTCTGTGTGGGCTTGTAGGAGTGCGACGTGTAGTATTCGGTGGCCTGTCCGATGATGACGCCGGCTGCCAATCCCGAAATCACCGAGAAGGAAAGCCCGAGCCAGTTCTCAATTTGCAGCAGATAGAGGATGGCAAAGGTGGCCACGGCAATGAGCACAGCGGCAACATTGGTGCCCACGGCAAGCGAGCGCAGCAGGTCGCGCATGGTGGCGCCCTCCTTGGTGCGCACCAGATAGATGCCCAGGATGCTCAGGAAGACACCGACGGCGGCAATGAGCATGGGGGCAATGACGGCGCGCAGCTGCATGCCCTCGACCGACGACCCGGCAAAGGCCACGGCGCCCAGGGCGGCTGTGGAAAGGATGCTTCCGCAGTACGACTCATAGAGGTCGGCACCCATGCCGGCCACGTCGCCCACGTTATCGCCCACGTTGTCGGCAATGGTGGCCGGGTTGCGGGGGTCGTCCTCGGGGATGTCGGCCTCAACCTTACCCACAATGTCGGCGCCCACGTCGGCTGCCTTCGTGTAGATGCCACCGCCCACACGGGCAAAGAGGGCCTGTGTGGAGGCACCCATGCCAAAGGTGAGCATGGTAGTGGTGATGGAGATGAGCCCGTTGGGGTCGAAGCGGTTCAGGATGAGGAACCAGAGGGCAATGTCGAGCAGACCCAGACCCACCACGGTCAGGCCCATGACGGCCCCCGAACGGAAGGCAATGCGCAGTCCGCCGTCGAGGCTCTTACGGGCAGCATTTGCCGTGCGGGCCGAGGCGTAGGTTGCCGTCTTCATGCCAAAGAAACCGGCCAGACCCGAGAAGAAACCTCCCGTGAGGAAGGCAAAGGGGACCCACGTGTTCTGGACCTTCAGCCCGTAGGCCATGAAGGCAAAAATCAGTGCCAAGACAATGAATACAACCAGTACCACGCGATACTGCTGTGCCAGATAGGCCATGGCTCCACGACGCACGTGGCCGGCAATCTCGCGCATTCGCGGCGTGCCCTCGTCGGCCTTCATCATCGAACGGAAGAAGTACCACGCCATGGCTAACGCTACAACTGAGGCCAGCGGCACAAGCCAGAAGGCCATAGGAAGCTGGCTCGCGACAGCCAGACAAAGTGTTGCGGAAATCAGATTCATGAGGTATTAGTTTTAAGGTTTGTGTTGATGTTCGTCGAACAAAACTATACAATTTTTCCAGCATAGACAAACAAACGGCAGAAAAAGCGCTTTGTAAGGGCTAAAAAACGACCCTGCATCGACGGAGCTTCGTCAACGCATCGACGGAGCCTCGTCAACGCATCGACGGAGCCTCGTCAACGCATCGACGAGAGCGGGTCGTTGAAAGGGGGGTGAAAGGGTGCCCTACTCGGGGGCCGAATCGACTACCCGAAAGTTGCGCAGACGGCAGTGGCTCCACGTGGTGCGAAAGCCGAACCAACCGCGCACGAGGGGCTGCGGGTCGGCATATTCAAAGAGCAACTCTTCATTAATATAATAACGTGTGCGCACGCGCGTAGCTTCGATGCGGATTCTGTACCACTTGTTGGGCAGCAGCAGGTGGGCCGAGTCGGTGAACTCGGCAAGCAGGGGCGGTTGCGGGCGCCCATTGTAGCGGCGGAAGCGGGTGGTGGTGTTCCAGTTTCCCCCATAGCCGACATAATAGAGCTGGAGCGACGAGGCCCGGGCAAAGACGCCGTCCCGCTCCGCGAGACGAGTCATCACGTTGCCGTCGGCCACGCCTGGGTCGGCGGCCAGCCAGAAACAATTCAGGTCGGATAATCGGTCGCTGGAATCGCGCTTCACCACCATGGCTTCATAGTCGACGGTGAAGGGCACCGTCATCGGCTGGCGCCACCAGAGGGTGAGACCCGCCGATGTCCATAATTCGACCATTTCATCGGAGAATTCCAGGTGTGTGTCGGTGCTCTCCGCCTCCACTTCCCAGTGGTCGGCACGCTGTGCCGCGAGGGTAATCGAGCCGAGCAGCAGGCAGAGCACAAGAGCGATGTGCATGGGGCAGATGCTACTTCTTCGACTTCTTTACCTTCTTCAACGGTGGCACGCCCTCATGGGTGGGTTGCACGCGCTGGATGGTGCCGTCGGCGTTGAACTGCATGCGGTCGATGCACACCTGACGGTGGAAGCCCGGTCCGTTGGGCGTGGGTCGCAGGTAGTCCTTGTTGATGCGGTGGTAGACAATGTACCATTCGTCGCGACCAGGGATTTGCAGGACGCTGTTGTGGGCCGGGCCGTAAATTTCCTTGGCAGGGTCCTGGATGAGCACGACGGGGTCCTTGGCCACAGTGATGGGGCCCAGGGGCGAGTTGCTGGTTCCGTAGGCCACGTGGTAGTTGGGCGAGCCGGTGTCGTCGACGCTCCACATGAAGTAATACGTGCCCTTGCGGTAGAAGACGTAAGGCGCCTCGCGATAGGCATAGTCCTGAAGGGTGCCGCCCTGCGGAGTGAGGTTGGTGGTGGTCTCCTTCTTGATGCTCAGCATGTCGCCGTTCAGTTCGGCCCCGGCCATGAAGCCGTTACCCCAATAGAGATAGAATTTGCCCGAGACGGGGTCCTGGAAGACGTCCACGTCGATAGCCTGTCCGCCACGCACGCCTTGCGGACGGTCGTCGTCGGATACGATAATCCCCTCATCCAGGAATGGGCCCGTGGGGCGTTCGGCCACAGCCACTCCGATGGACTTGCGGTTGCGCTTCTTGTCGTGTCCGCTATAGTAGAAATAGTATCGCCAGCCGGCCGGCGTCTTGCGCTCGATGATGCAGGGGGCCCAGGCATTGCCCGTGGCCCAGGGAACCTGGTTTGTGCCCAGGTCGAGCATAATGCCCTCGTGGCGCCAGTCGGTCAGGTCCTTGCTGCTGAAGACGGTGAAGTAGTAGCCACCCCAGCCCGGCGCACCGTCGGTGGTGGAGTAGATGTAGAACTTACCCGTCTGCTCGGAGTAAAGCACTTCGGGGTCGGCATGGAACTCGGGCAGGATGGGGTTCCGGCTCCACTTCTTCACGCTGACCTCTTTCTTCTGAGGGGCCTTCGGGCCGTCCTTCTTCTGCTTTTTCTCTTTGGCGCTCGCCCCCGCCACAACAAGCAGGAGCACTAACAATAATGTCTTCTTCATATCCTTTTCTGCTTAATTTTCACGATAGAAATCTAACATGTCGAAAATCTCTTCACGCGTGGCCGTCTGGTTGATGCGAATGTCGCCCACCTCGCCCAGCAGGGTAAAGTTCACCACGCCTGCGGTGTTCTTCTTGTCGTGGGTCATTAGCTCATAGAGACGGTCGTACTGCTTGCAGTCGAAACTGAACTTCCCGTAGTTTTCCTTGACGAACTGCAGCGTCTGCCACAGTTTGTCCTTCGGGAAGCCCGTGTGGCGAACGCTCAGGTAGAGCTCGCACACCAGTCCCCAGGCCACAGCATAGCCGTGGAGCACAGTGCGGTTCTCGGCCATGGCCAGCGATTCGAAGGCGTGACCCACGGTGTGCCCCAGGTTGAGGGCCTTGCGGATGCCGTGCTCCAAGGGGTCTTCGTCGACAATGCGCTCCTTCACGGCCACACTCTTGGCCACCATCGTCCTCAGCAGTTCATAGTTGGCCTGCTGAAGGTCGAACCGCATCAGCTCGGCCCAGGTCTCCACGTTACTGATGAGTCCGTGCTTGAGCATTTCGGCATAGCCGGATGCCAGATTCTCGTAGTCGAGGGTGCGCAGGAACGTTGTGTCCAGGATGACCGAACGAGCACAGTTGAACACGCCTATCTCATTCTTCAGGCCTCCGAAATTGATGCCCGTCTTGCCGCCCACCGAGGCATCGACCATCGAGAGCAATGTCGTGGGCACGTTGATGTAGGCGATGCCACGTTTGAAGGTAGAGGCTGCGAATCCGCCCAAGTCGGTGACCATGCCACCGCCCAGGTTCAGCATAAGGCTGTGGCGTGTGGCTCCCCCTCGCTGAAGCTCGGTCCAGACGTGTGACAGGCTTTCGAGCGTCTTGTTCTCGTCCGTAGCCCCGATGGTTATCATCTGGGCCTCAGCCAGACACGGCAACTCGCTGACCAAGGGCCAGCACAACTTCAGCGTCGTCTCGTCGGTCAACACAAAAAGCCTGTCGTGCGCCACATTCCCGATGGCAGCCGACAGGCTTTCTCCTATGTTCTCACTCAAAATTACGTCTTGCTTTTCCATGCAACTCCTTTATCTCTGCAAACTTACTGCTTTTTTCCGACATCGCCAATCATTTATGTTATTTTTCCCTAAAAAACCCCAACAAAACGAACATCTTACGTATATTTTACGTACCTTTGCAGCCATATTCACATAAATATATATTACATGGACAAAATCAGCTACGCTCTGGGGCTCGGCATCGGACAGCAGCTCAAGAGCATGAACATTACCGGATTTTCTATTGAGGACTTCACCAAGAGCATTGCCGACGTAATAAACGGCCAGCAAACCCAAATGACCGCACGAGAGGCACAGGAAATGCTGAACGAATACTTTGCCACAAAGGCTGCAGAGGATGCCAAGAAAGCCATCGGCGAGGCTAAGGTGTTCCTGGAAAACAACGGGAAGCGCCAGGGCGTGGTAACCACCAAGAGCGGACTGCAGTACGAAGTGCTCACCGAGGGCACAGGCCGCAGCCCGAAGGCCACCGACAAGGTGCGCTGCCACTACGAAGGCCGCCTCATCAACGGCGACGTGTTCGACAGCTCGTACCAGCGCAACCAGCCTGCCGACTTCGGACTGAACCAGGTCATTGCCGGATGGACCGAAGGCGTGCAACTCATGAAGGAAGGAGCCAAGTACCGCTTCTACATACCTTACCTGCTGGGCTACGGCGAACAAGGAGCCGGTAGCAGCATCCCTCCCTACTCCACCCTCATCTTCGACGTGGAGCTCATCAAGGTCCTCTAACCGAACTTCTATTACAACATTATAATCTTAAATAAACAATGAAAAAGTTAAGTTTCGTATTCGCAGCCGTTATTGCTGCAATGATTGCCTCTTGTGGCAACAAGACTCCCAAAGCTGACCTGAAGAACGACATCGACACCCTGAGCTACGCCATCGGTATGTCACAGACACAGGGCCTGAGGGACTACCTGACCCGCATCGGTGTCGACAGCGCCTACATCGGCGAATTCATAAAGGGCCTGAACACTGGCGCAAACGCCGGTGACGACAAGAAGAAGGTTGCCTACTACGCCGGTATCCAGATTGGCCAGCAGATTAGCCAGCAGATGATGAAAGGCATCAACTATGAAATCTTTGGCGAAGACAGCACACAGACCATCAGCCTGAAGAACTTCATGGCCGGATTCGTTAGCGGTACGCTCGAAGAAGGCGGCCTGATGACCATGGAAGAGGCGCAGGCCACTGCCCGCACCAAGCAGATGGAAATCAAGAAGGCTCAGATGGAAAAAGTCTATGGTCCCTGGAAGAAGGAGAACGAAGCCTACATGGAGAAGATTGCCAAGACCGAGGGCCTGAACAAGCTCGAGAACGGCGTCTACTACAAGGTCATCGAAGAAGGTAAGGGCGAAGTTCCCGCCGACACCAGCCGTGTGAAGGTTCACTACGAGGGCAAGCTCATCAACGACACCATCTTCGACAGCTCAATCAAGCGTGGCGAGCCCACGACATTCCGTTGCAATCAGGTTATCCCCGGATGGACGAATGCACTTACCCACATGCCCGTCGGTTCGAAGTGGGAAGTTTATATCCCTCAGGACCAGGCATACGGCGACCGCGAGGCCGGAGCCGTCATCAAGCCCTTCTCTGCACTTATCTTCACCATCGAATTACTGAGCATCGAGAAGTAAGAGCGCAATGAAGAACCTCAAGTATATCATCTTCGCCGTCGTCGCCATGTTCGCTATGAGCATGACGGCGGCCACGAAGAAGAAAGCCAAGAAGGCGCCCGCCGTCGAAGTCAAGGTCGACACCATCAGTGCACACGACTTCAGCTATCTCATCGGCAAGGCAAACACCATGGGACTGAAGAATTATCTGGCTCAACGCTTAGGCATCGACACCGCCTTTATTGCCGACTTCGTGAAGGGATTCGACGCTGCCAACATGACCGAAGCCGACAAACGCATGAAGGCACGTCTGGCCGGCCTGGAAATCCGCGAACAGGTGGAGCAGCAGATTATCCCCCAAATGGAGAAGCAAATCGACGACTCGCTGAAAGTGCTCGATTCCAAGCTGTTCCTGTCGGGCTTCCGTGCAGGTATCTCGGGCGAGAACGACCTGATACCCATCAGCATGGACAGCACCCAAGCCGTCGTGCGTAAGCAGATGACATACTACAACAACGCACGCATGGAACGCAAATACGGCGCCAACCGCAAGGCAGGCGAGGAGTTCCTGAAAGAGAACGGCAAGAAGAAGGACGTCGTGACCACCAAGAGCGGACTGCAATACAAAGTGCTCGTGAAGGGTGAGGGCGAAATTCCCACCGCCACCCAACGCGTGAAGGTGAACTATGAAGGCCATCTCATCGACGGCACCGAGTTCGACAGCTCATACAAGCGCAACGAGCCCACAACCTTTGCCTGCAACCAGGTCATCAAGGGATGGACCGAAGCCCTGACACTGATGCCCGTGGGTTCGAAGTGGGAGCTCTACATTCCCCAGGAACTGGCCTACGGCGACCGCGAGAGCGGAAAGATTCCTCCCTACTCTACCCTCATCTTTACCGTAGAGTTACTGAGCATTGAAAAGTAAATCGTTTTTAACGACCCTGCTGGGCTGCCTATTAGCCCTAACCACTTATGCGCAGGTTGATGAGACGCACGTTCGTCTCACCAATCTGCCTCATGTTTATATCAACACATTCTCGGGCAGCGACATCTACAGCAAGACCGACTACGTCATGGCCCGCATGTGGTATGTCGACGAAAAGGACAGTGTTGCCTTCTACGACTCACTGCAGATTCGCGGCCGCGGAAACTCCACTTGGAATTTGGCGAAGAAGCCATACCGCATCAAGTTCCAAGAGAAGGAGAAATTCCTGGGCAAGGGATATGCCAAAACCAAGAAATGGACGTTGCTGGCCAACCACGCCGACAAGACGCTCATCCGCAACGCGCTCACCCGCCAGCTGGGCGAGCGGCTCGGACTGAAGTTCAACCCTGCAGCCAAGTTCGTAGATCTCACCCTCAACGGGCAATACATCGGAAACTACCAGATTTCCGACCAAATCGACGTAAGGCCCCATCGCGTGAACATAACAGAACAGGACGTCGCCCTGACAGACACCAGCAACATCACCGGCGGATACCTGCTCGAAGTCGACGGGTTCTTCGACTTCCAAGACGGCACAACGGGATACTACACCAAACTGCATAGCGTGCCCATACGCATCCACTATCCCGATGAAGACGAAATCGACCCGCGACAGTTCAACTACATCTCCCAATTCACCAACGATTTCGAGCGCCTGCTCTTTAGCACAGACTTTGCAGATGCCGAACTGGGCTACCGTCCGAGGGTAGACAGCACCTCGCTGGCAAACTGGTATCTGGCAACGGAAATCAGTGGCAACATCGACGGGTTCTTCTCTACATATTTCTATAAGGAGCGCGACGACGACCGCTTCTACTGGGGACCGCTATGGGACTACGATATCGCCTATGGCAATGACAATCGCAAGGGCGACACGACACGGCAACTCATGCGCGACGTGGCCTACGGCTCCGCCATGCGCAACTGGATTCTACGATTGTGGCAGGACCCCTGGTTCACCAACCTCATTGCCACCCGATACTACCAAGCCATTGACGACGGGCTCGAGAGCTACATGCTGACACAAATCGACAGCCTTACCTCGCTGCTCGACCAATCACAGGAACTCAACTACGAACGCTGGAGCATCAACCAACGTGCCCTGCGAGAGCGAGTCCTCTATTCCACTTATAACGAATACGTCAACGACCTGCGCAACTATGTAACACAGCGCCTGTCCTACATGACCGAACTGCTTGGCAACTACATACCCGAGGAGCCCCAGCCTCTGGTTCCCGATTTTGAACCCGACACGCTCTTCTATTACGCCATCAGCAATCTGGGGGCCGGCACCTACATCGACATTGATGCGAACGACGACATCTGTGCCAACCAGCGCAACGAGGAAAGCGAAAGCCAGCAATGGCGCATCCTGCCCCTGTCCAACGGCCACATGTTCATCGTCAACCGCATGACCGGCCGCGCACTCAACGACCCCACAGCAGGAGAGCCCACCGCCACCACACTCGTGGGGACACGCCTGAACACCACTGAAGCCGACTCGACCGACACGCGCCAGCAATGGGACCTGGTTAAGCAGAACGACAATTGCTATAACCTCATCAATCATTTCAGCCAGCACGCAGCAAACCTCAGCGGCGGCAACAATGCCAGCGGCGCTTCAGTAATCAGTTACACCAACAACGAGCGCAATTCCACTTCAAAGAATCGGATGTGGCGCATCGATGCAGTCGCAGAGGTGGAGAAAGATGATCCCAACATACCCGGCGACGGCATAACCGGCACCTTAGACTACGCCCTTGCCTACAACCCGGGCAGCGACTATCTTCACTTCGGGGCCGACGACCTCACGCAGCTGGCCTTCACCGTGCGCCTTTACGACATCTCGGGCCGCCTCGTCCGCACCTTCCGCGCAGCCGACGGATGCCACCTCACCGGCCTGCCGCGTGGCACGTACATTGTCTCCTGGCAGTTCCAAGGCCGCCAGCGCGCCGTCAAGTTTACCAAGTGAGTCCCATGCGCTTTGGAAAAGCAGGCACCACATTGAAAATAACACACTGAACTTGCTTATTCATTCATTTTTCACTATCTTTGCCCAATAATATAAATACGAGAGCATGGAAAAGATAGACAAACTGGACAAGCAAATACTCGAAATCATTTCAAGCAATGCGCGTATTCCATTCAAGGACGTGGCTGCCGAGTGTGGCGTAAGTCGTGCTGCCATACACCAACGCGTGCAACGCCTTATCGACATGAAAGTGATTGTAGGCTCCGGCTATCACGTCAACCCTGGCAGTCTGGGCTATAGCACATGCACGTTCGTAGGCATCAAGCTGGAACGCGGCTCCATGTACAAACAGGTTTGCGAAGCATTTGCCAGCATTCCCGAGATTGTTGAATGCCACTTCACGACAGGCCCCTACACCATGCTCATTAAGCTCTATGCTCGTGACAATGCCCATTTGATGGAACTGCTCAACGACAAGATACAGGTCGTCCCGGGCGTCATCAGCACCGAAACGCTGATTTCACTGAAACAGAACATTAAGAAGGAAGTCCCCATCGGAGAGCAACGCAAGGAACAAATCCCCACATTAGACCTATGAGCAACGCATACGACTGGGAAGCGCTCTACAAAAACGTAACCAGTAACTTTCCCACCCACAAACGCCGGCCCGTGGTGGGCATCACCGGCAACTTTGGCGAACGAGGTTGCGAACTTGCTGAAGGCTACTTCCGCTCTGTCCTGGAGGCAGGCGGAATACCTGTGATTATCCCCCCTTACGACAACAAAGAGGCCCTGCTCGGAACGCTCGACCACATCGATGCCCTGCTGCTATCGGGCGGCGGAGACATCAACCCCCTTTGCCTGGGCGAAGAGCCTTCGCCGGCGCTCCACAGCATCAACCCTCGCCGCGACCTTCCTGAACTGCTCATCACACGCATGGCCTACAACAGGCAATTACCCATCCTCGGCATCTGCCGGGGAGCGCAAATGCTGGCTGCCGCTCTGGGCGGTAGCGTTCAGCAGGACATCCACGAGGCCATGCCCGAGGCAAAACTGCTGAAACACAGTCAAGACTTGCCCCGCGAGTATGCTTCACACCATGTCAGCATCGACAAGGAAAGCCTCATCCACCGCATTTTTAAGACCGACACGTTAGCCGTCAATTCCTTCCACCACCAGGCAGTGGGCAACCCCGGCCCACACCTGCGCATCGCAGCAACTGCCCCCGACGGAGTGGTTGAAGCCATCGAAAGCTGCGAGCACAAGAGCATCATTGGCGTGCAATGGCACCCCGAATGCTTTATCCTGCGTGGCGAGAAATACATGCTCCCCTTATTCCAATGGCTGGTTGAAGAAGCTGCGTCGTATGCCGACGCCGTGAGGGTTCAAAGCCACATGCTGACGTTAGACAGCCACTGCGACACTCCGATGTTCTTCCACGAAGACATACACTTCAACCAGCGCGACCCGAAAATACTGGTCGACCTGCACAAGATGACCGAGGGCCATCTCGACGCCAGCATCATGGCGGCCTACCTGCCGCAGGGCGAGCGCAACGAGGATGCCTACAAGCAGGTCACGGCCCACACCCATGAACTGCTCGACGGCATCGAGAAACTTGTTGCCACGAACAGCCAGCATGTGGGCCTGGCACGCACGCCCGACGACCTTTACCGCCTGAAACACGAAGGCAAGAAAGCCATCATGATGGGCATCGAAAACGGTTACGCCATCGGGCACGACCTTTCACTCATTAACCAGTTTCGCAAGCGCGGTGTGGTATACATGACCTTATGCCATAACGGCGACAACGACATCTGCGACTCGGCTCGCGGCAATGCCGAGCACGGCGGTCTGAGCGACTTTGGGCGCAAGGTGGTGAGCGAAATGAATCGCGTGGGCATGATGGTAGACCTTAGTCATGCTGCCGAAAGCTCATTCTGGGATGCACTGAAGCTGAGCCGCGTGCCCATTGTGTGCAGCCATTCGAGTTGCCGTGCCTTGTGCGACCATCCCCGCAACCTCACCGACGAGCAAATGCGTGCCTTGGCAGAAGCGGGTGGCGTCATGCAGATTACGTTCTACAACGGATTCCTGCGCACCGACGGACAAGCCAGCATCGAGGATGCCGCGCGCCACATCAACCATGCCGTCTCGGTTATGGGTATCGAGCACGTGGGCATTGGCACCGACTTCGACGGCGACGGCGGCGTGCCCGGCATTGCCAACGCAAGCGAACTCCTGAACCTCACCCGCCTTCTGCGCCAGCTTGGATATTCAGCAGAACAGTTAAGGTTGCTTTGGGGCGAGAATTTCCTTCGGGTTATGCGCCAAGCACAAGCCGAGGCCAAGGCGTAAGCGACAAAGACTAACAACTCTTTCGGGGAAACACTTAATCATTATGAAACACACCCTGCTACTTATCAATCTCATCATACTGCTCTCCTCCTGCGGCCGCACGACAGGGAGCACAAACGAGAAGGACACCATCGACATGCGCCCATGCCCAACATTCATGGCCGGCAACGCCTTGGAGCACATCAAGAAACAGTGCGCCATGGGGCCTCGCGTACCAGGAACCGCCGCATGGCAGGCCTGTGGCGACAGCATTGTCGCCTGGTTTTCCACCCTTGGCCTCACCGTCGAGGAGCAGAACACCACCGTCGTCCGATACGACGGCACACGTATTCCCTGCCGCAACATCACGGCACGCCTGAACCCAGAGAACAACGACCGCATCCTGCTCTGTGCTCACTGGGACAGCCGCCCCTGGGCCGACAATGACCCCGACGAGGCCAACCACCACACCCCCGTTCCTGCGGCAAACGACGGGGCCAGCGGCGTTGCCGTATTGCTGGAGCTGGCACGAATACTGGTCGCTGCCGACAGCATCACCACTGGCGTTGATTTCGTATGCTTCGACGCCGAAGACTGTGGCACGCCCCAATGGGACGACACGGAATACGACAACGAAAACAGCACCTGGTGCCTGGGCTCGGAACAATGGGCAGAACAGGCCGTCGCCAACGGCTACAAGGCTCGTTTCGGCCTGCTCTTCGACATGGTTGGCGGTCGCGGCAGCACGTTCTCAAAGGAAGGATTCTCCATGCAATATGCCGCCCCCGTAGTGGAGCTCCTGTGGCATATCGCCAACCAAATCGGCTACGGCCAATTCTTTCCCCTGCGTGACGGAACATTCATCACGGACGACCACGTCAACGTGAACCAAACGGCACAGATTCCCTGTGTCGACATCGTGCCCTACCACACCAACGGCCCCAGCGGCTTTGGCCCCACGTGGCACACCCTCAGCGACACGCCTGAGAACATCGACCCCAACGTGCTCGAAGCCGTGGGGCAGAGCGTGCTGCAACTGATTTACAATGATTCAAAATAAAGTCCCTAAAGTCCTTAAGGACCTTAAAGACCTTAAAGACCCTAAAATAACAAACCAATGA
>CALZQV010000017.1 GCA_945828295.1 uncultured Prevotellaceae bacterium
TGCGACGCTATGTCTCGCCCTTTGCGACGCTATGTCTCACCCTCTGCGACGCTATGTCTCGCCCACGTTGACGCACCGATGTTGCAAATCGCTTGTCATAGCCGCTTCAAAAAGGCGAGAAAATGGGGCTTGGGGTTGCATCGTTCGCGAGTTTTCGCTAACTTTGGGCCTCGTTAGCAAGAAGTGAAAGAAGAATCGTGGAAAAGGACCACACAAGTCAACTGTTTCGAACCCCAGTTGCCATAGGAAGCATCGCGCGACCACTCACGGCAGGGGACACGAGCGTATTCCTTGGCTCATGTTTTGCCGAGCATATTGGCTCAAAGTTTGCCGAGCAGGGATTGCTCACCACGGTGAATCCCCTCGGGGTCATGTACAACCCCATGAGCATCAGCCGCTTGCTTTCGACAGCAGAATCCAACGCTGACCGCGACTTTGCCGAGCACGGAGGGATGTGGCACACTTGGTTGGGCGACAGCAGCCTGTCGTGCCCCAGCCAAAGCGAATGTCAGCGACTGACCGACGAGGCCCTTGCCCGACTACACAAAGCCCTGAGCGAAGCCGACAACCTTTTTCTGACCCTGGGCACCAGCCACTACTACATGTTGCGCAACGGCGATGGCCAGTGTGTGGCCAACTGCCACCGGTTCCCAGCCTCAACCTTCGAGGAGGCAGAGCTGGAGACAGACGACATTGTGGCTGCACTGGAAGAAACCCTGACTGCCTGGCATGAACGCAACCCACGCCTGCAGGTAATCTTCACGGTAAGCCCTTATCGCTATGCCAAATACGGTTTCCACCAAAGCCAACTGAGCAAGTCGCGACTACTGCTGGCCATCGACAAACTCTGTCGCAAGCTGCCCAAGTGGACCAGTTACTTCCCCGCCTACGAAATCGTGATTGACGAGTTGCGCGACTACCGTTTCTATGCCGACGACATGCTACACCCGTCAGCCCAAGCCGTCGACTACATCTGGCAACGGCTGACAGAAAGCTGGATGGCCGACGACATGCTGGCCTTTCTTCGCCGTTCTGTCCCCCTTCACCAGGCCTTGAACCATCGTCCGCTGAACGTAGCCAACCCTGCCTACCAGGCTTTCCGCCGTAAGACAGAAGAACAACTCGAGGCGCTGAGAAAAGATTATCCGAACCTGAACTTATAACACACACATTATGCAATATTCTACAACATCCATTGCCCGACTCATTGGAGCCAAACAGACGGGAGACAACGACAACCCCGTGCGCTGGCTGCTCACCGACAGTCGTTCGCTGTCCTCGCCCGAGGACTCGCTCTTCTTCGCCCTGAGCACGAACAAGGGAGACGGGCACCGCTACATTCCCCAACTCTACCAGCGCGGCATGCGCTCGTTCGTGGTTTCTCAGATACCCAAAGGCGACTATGCCGACGCCGTCTTCCTGCAGGTTCCAGACACACTGAAAGCCCTGCAACAAGTGGCCCAAAGCCACCGCCAACAATTCGACATCCCCGTCATCGGCATCACGGGCTCAAACGGTAAGACGATGGTTAAGGAATGGCTGTCACAAATGCTTTCGCCCGACCACATCGTCACCCGCTCGCCACGCAGTTACAACAGCCAGATAGGCGTGCCACTGAGCGTGTGGAACCTGAACGAGAAATCTGAGGTCGGCATCTTTGAGGCTGCCATATCACAACCCGGCGAAATGGCAACACTGGCCACCATCATTCAGCCCACCATTGGTGTGTTCACAGGACTGGGCGACGCCCATCAGGAGAACTTCAACTCATACAAGCAGAAATGCCTTGAGAAGCTCACGCTATTCCATCAAGCCAAGGCACTGGTCTACCCCACCGGCAACCGCGTGGTGGAAATATGCATTCGCGAAATGGAGTTCCACGGGCAACTGATTCCCGTGACCCCAACACCAGATTCCTCGTCATGGGACCTCGACAAACAGTTGTGTGCCGCAGCATGCAAGTATCTTGGCATGGATGAAGCAACTGTCACGAAGCGCATGGATGAACTGGAACCCGTGCCCATGAGACTGGAGGTGATGACGGGCCACAACGGATGCACTATCATCAACGACTCATACAACAACGACCCCGACTCACTACGCATCGCCCTCGACTTCATGGCCCGCCGCCCGAACGAGGAGGGACGCAGCCACGCCCTGATACTAAGCGATATGCAGCAAACAGGACAGAGCGACGAGGCGCTGTGCCAACAGGTGGCAAGCCTGCTGAAACAATTTGGCATAAACACATTCATCGGCGTGGGCAGCGGCATTTGCTCGCAAGCCCTGCAATTCATACGCAACTCAGGAGCCAACTGCCACTTCTACCCCGACACGGCCGATTTGCTGTCGAGCCAGGTATTCGCCGACCTGCACGACGAGGTCATCCTCATCAAAGGGGCCCGCACATTCCATTTCGAGGACCTCGTGGCACAACTGGAGGAACGCGTACACGAAACAATACTGGAGGTAGACCTCAATGCCATCGTGGCCAATCTGAATTACTATCGTGCCATGCTGAAGCCACAGACACGCGTCGTGTGCATGGTGAAGGCTGATGCCTATGGCGCTGGCAGCGTGGAGGTAAGTCGAATATTGCAAGACAACGGAGTCGACTATCTGGCCGTAGCCGTAGCCGATGAAGGCGTGGAGCTGCGACAGGCTGGCATCAGCACTGGCATCATGATCATGAATCCCGAGATGACCGCCTTCCGCACCATGTTCCGCCACAACCTGGAACCCGAAGTATACTCGTTCCGGTTGCTCGACGCCTTAATTCAAGCCGCAGAGCGCGAGGGCATCAAGGGATTCCCCGTGCACATCAAACTCGACACGGGTATGCACCGCTTGGGCTTCAACCCACTTAGCGACATGCCGAAACTTATTGAAAGGCTACAGGGGCAAAGTGCAGTGCTACCCCGTAGTGTCTTCTCTCATTTCGTAGGCAGCGACAGCGATGGGTTCGACCAGTTCTCGGCCCACCAGTTCGAACTATTCCTCAAAGGATCCCAAGCCCTGCAGGAAGCCTTCCCCAACCACAACATCCTGAGACATATCTGCAACACTGCCGGCATAGAGCACTTCCCGGAACGGCAAATGGATATGGTAAGGCTCGGCTTAGGCCTTTATGGAATAAACTCACGCAACAATCAGATTATAAACAATGTATCAACGCTTAAAACAACCATCCTCCAGATTCACGATGTACCTAAAGAAGAGACGGTAGGCTACAGTCGCAAGGGAAGACTGAAGCGCGACAGCCGCATAGCCGTACTGCCCATAGGATATGCCGACGGACTAAACCGCCACCTTGGCAACGGAAATGCTTACTGCCTCGTCAACGGGCAGCGTGCACCATACATTGGAAATATCTGCATGGACGTCTGCATGATTGATGTCACGGACATCGACTGCCGCGAGGGCGATACCGCCGTCATATTTGGACCAGGGCTATCGCCCACTACACTGGCCAATGTGGTGGAAACTATCCCCTATGAAATCCTGACCGGCGTTTCGAACCGTGTAAAGCGCGTCTACTTCAAAAAATAATCAACATACAACAAAGAGGTTCACATGAAAAACTTCTTTAAACTGTTTGCTGCACTCGTCCTACTGGGCGCAACAAGCGTTCAGGCCGACGACCGACTAGTGGGCGCCGACCTGAGCATGGTGGCTGCCTACGAGCAAGCAGGAGACAAGTGGCTCGACGAAACAGGCAAGCCGATTGGTGACATTATCGAGTATGTAAGTTCAAAGGGCTGGAATGCAGTCCGCCTGCGCCTATTCGTTAACCCTGATTCAGAGAGCGATCCTGCCGTTTGTCAGGACAATGATTACGTGTTGGCAATGGCCAAGCGCGTAAAGGAAGCAAACATGGCCCTGCTTCTCGACCTCCACTACAGTGACACATGGGCTGACCCCGGCACGCAGAAAATACCCGCAGCCTGGACCGACCACAGCACCAAAGCTCTGGCCGCAAATGTCTATGAGTACACCCACTCCGTGATAAAAAAGTTTATTGACGGCGATGCAACTCCCGACTTCGTGCAAATTGGAAACGAAATCACCTACGGGCTCCTGTGGAACACATCAGACGGCAAGTATCCAACCGATGCCAAGACCTATGCCACCGCTGGATATTGCCCCACATGGAGCAGCAACTTCAGCGACGGCGAGGAGCAATGGAAACGTACTGCGGCCCTGCTTAACAATGGCGCTCACGCAGTCCGACAGGCCTTTGCCGAAGCTCAACTCGACTCCACCGATGTGAAGATTGTCGTGCATACCGAAATGGGGGGCAACCCGAAAAACTCCGACAATTTCTATAAGCACCTGCGCACTGCAGGATTCGACAACTACGACGTGGTGGGTCTATCATACTACCCCTTCTGGAATGGCAAGCTCGACGTACTTGGGACGCTGCTCTCAAAACTGGAGAACGACTTCCCCGAGAAAACAGTTCAGATAGTGGAGACGGCATGGTATAACAGCAACTACCCCTACACGAAAGATGCCAACAACGAGTACACCATTGCCTCGCTCAACAGCAGTTGGACAGCCGACGGACAAGGCATGGTGAACTACATAAACGACCTCGCCGCAAAACTAAAGCTTTACAACAACGTAAACGGCATATATTACTGGAATCCAGAAGAGTGCGGTAAAGGATACAACAAGGCCGTATGGTCACACAACTTTAACCGAGGCATGTGGAAAAGCAGCGAACAGCAGGCGCACGCCATGCTCATGGCCTCCGACGGAACCACACCAATCACGGCCCTGGCGCAGTACCTCGAGGATGCCGACATTGAGAAACACACCGACGCAAGCGAGTATTTCAAGAATCTCAGTTTTGAGACAGGCGACCTTACTGGGTGGACGGTAGAGCAGGAATTCAGCACCCTGTGGCCTGCCGACTTCGATGCGAACTGGATGAGCAGCGAGGTGGCTCGCGGCCAGAAGGTGCTAACCATGTGGAATGCCAAGATGACGGAAGGTCCCATTATCAGCCAGCGTGCCAACGTGCCCGACGGACGATATACCATTACTGTCAAGGCCAGAGCCAACAAGAAAGGTTACTACGTGTTTGCCGGTGGCGCCAAGACGGCCATACCCGCCGAAATGCCTGCCACATGGTCCGTTACCACAGATGCCAATAATGGTGTGTTGGAGTTGGGTATCGGTTGCAAGGAGAGCACATCAGACAACTATGCCTACCTCGACGACTTCATCGTCACCTGCATAGGCGACGCCACTGGCGAAGAAGACATTGACAATACTAGCGAGGAAGACGAGCTAAAGGAGACGGAGTTCATCGACGAACAGGAAATCTTGTACGAGATTAATCCGGCTGAGAAGACGGCATGGGTTGTTGACGGAACAAAGGCCAGCGGTGAGGTTATCGTCCCAGCCACTATTACAGTCGATGACGCCACATATAGCGTTACGGCCATCGGGAAAAGTGCATTCCTGCAAAACGAGAACCTAAAAGCCATAACCATCGGGAAAAACGTGCAGTCGATTGCCGGAGGAGCCTTCAGTGGCTGCTGGGCCATGTCGAAACTAAACTTTGAAGAAGGCTCTGGCCTTAAAGAGATAGCAGCCTGGAGTTTCAACAACTCGGCTATCGACAGCCTTGATGTACCTGCCGGCGTGACCGTCATTCCCGAAGGTGCATTTGCTCACTGCTGGGCGCTCAACTACATCGCCCTACGCGGAGAGGTTACCCGCATCGAAGACTTCGCCTTCAGCGATTGGAGCAAGGCTGACACCCTGTACGCCAACCCAAGTTGGATGCAACTGAAGAAAGGCATGTGGATATATGCCAAACAAACGCCCGTCATCAGTCCGAAGGCGTTCTGCCCAAGCGACATTGCCCAAGACACACTATACGTACATTACTCACTTGTTGAGGATAGCGTTTACACGAAATTGGGCTTTGCCGCCGTCATGGCCCTCGACGAGAGCGACGGGTCAGTTGAATACTACGACGAACAGGGTGTCTTCTACAAACTGTGGCCCGACAGCCGTACGGCCACGGTTGCGGGATTCGATGCCGCCCATGCGCCGCAGAACGTCGAGAACTGGCAAATCACCATTCCCGAGGCAATTACCATTAACGAGGAAGGAGATGAATACCCGGTGAAACAGATTGCCGACAGGGCTTTCTACAACCATTGGACACTAACGGCCGTGAACCTGCCTGACGCGTTGATATACATCGGAGACTGGGCCTTCTTCAATACAGGCTTAAAGAAAGTGGTCGTTCCCGATCGTATTATGGACATTGCCGAAGGCGTATTCAGCAAGTGTTGGCAACTGGAAAGCGTAGAGATTACCGGCAACATAAATTCCATAAAAGACTTTGCCTTTAGCTCGTGGGCCGAAACCGGTTGCGGCAGCAATGGAGGAAAGCTTCAGAAGGTTATCATCTGGTCGTATCCAGCACCTGTCATCAGCCCCAAGGCATTCTATACCGAAGACATTGCCGAAGCCACGCTTTACGTAGATAAAAGTCTGGTTGAGAACGAAGCATACACAAGCCTTAACTTCGGGCAGGTGTTGCCCATCGACCCAGACGCCGTAGTCAGCGTCAAGCAAACGGACGACACCAACGACAAAATCTACGACCTAAGTGGCCGGCAGGTTACTCCCCTGCACCATGGTCTTTACATCCGAAACGGAAAGAAGTATATTAAATAAAGTAGCGATAATATTACAAAAGGGGAGCGCTCTCGAAATGGAGCGCTCCCCTTTTGTATCCTGTGTACGAAATTAACGTACGGCTTCCACTATGTAGGTGAACTTACGATCCTTCCAAGGCATCTGGTATTCATCGCGAGGCCATGCGCCCCAGCTGGTAACACAGCCCAGTCCGAACTGGCTTTGCTGAAGCTGCACAACCGTGAATTTCTGTGGGCTAAGGTCCCCCGAGTGGCTTTGGTGGGCATCCTTGCGTGGGCCGTCGTCAAGGTCTGCCGGCAAGAAGTTCAGGGCCGAAGCCTCCATCTTTCCTGTAGCCTGGAACTTGAGGCCGCGCCCCGTCTTATCCAGCAATTGCCAATAACGAACGTCGGTGTGGTTACCGCTTTCCTGCGGACGGATGTAGCCCCAGTACTGGTCGCTAACTTTACCGGTATAATGGCCAATAAACTCTGAATTGTTACGGTCTATGTAGTTTTCGTTGGGGCCGCGTCCGTAATAATCCACTGTTCCGAACTCCTCGGGGAGAACCCACTGCATACCAAATCGGAACATCTGGGGCTTTTCCTTAGCCTCTTCGTTAACGTCAAGGTCCTGACTGACGATGAGTTCACCACGTGCCGTCAGCGTATAGCATACAGAAAGCATGGCATCGACGCGCTGCATCTTGTACGTGGCAGTGATGGTGCGAGCATGGTCATCGCCCGTAAGTGTCAGGCTCTGGAGCCGGCGGTCGGCATCCTTCCACTGGCGGAAGCGGTTCTGCAAGCTTGCACCGAAGTCGTTGTCGGTGGGAGCACGCCAGAAGTTAGGTACAACGCTGTAGCCATCCTCCAGCATGGGTTTGCCATCCACGTCGAGGTAGTCCAGCTCGCCCGTCCAGCGGTTTACGGTGACATCCATGCCGGCAGCCGAGAGGGTATAGCAGGCCAGCATTGAGTCGGCAACAACGCGGTTCGAAGCCGTTTTCGCATTGGCCAGGAACTGGTCGGCAGCGGGGAACTGATAGCCCTGCAGGGACAGTTGTTCGCGGGCCACCACGGTTCCGGCCTCCAGGAGACCGTCCTGACGCTTCAGCGAGAACTCTACATTAACGAGTATCTCCTTACCCGGATTCTGGGCAATGAACTGCTGCACTGGTTCGCGCAGGGGGGAGATGTCGAAGCTCTTGGTCTCCTGCGGACCTACGTTGATGTCGCCGTAGTTGCTGACCATGGACTTAGACTTGCCGTCGACCAGCAAGTCGAGGCTAACCTGGATATTGGAGAGGTCGGTAAAGAAGTTCTCGTTATAGAGTTCCACAGTGCCACGCTCGAGGTTGAAGTTGCGCACCCAGATGTTCTGGTGGATATACTGCACCTCATAGGCGTGAGGGTTAAAACGGCGGTCTGGCGAAATAACGCCATTGCAGTTGAAATTATGGTCTGTTGCAGGATAACGTCCTTCGTCGCCACCATACATCCAGATTTGCTTTCCGGTCTTCTTCGACGTTCCACGGATGCCCTGGTCCACGAAGTCCCAAATGAAACCACCCTGATAGTGGGGATACTTGCGGATAAGGTCCCAATACTCCTTGAAGCCGCCCATGGAGTTGCCCATGGCATGGGCATATTCACACTGGATGAGGGGACGCGGGTTGTCGCCCTGGCTATACTTTTCACAACCACTATAGCCATAGTACATGGGGCAGAAGATATCGGTCTTTCCGTTCTGTCCGGCCTGCTCGTACTGACAAGGGCGCGAGGGATCAAGTTCCTTTACGCGGTCGTATGCGGCCTCGAAGTTGTCACCATAGCCACTCTCGTTACCCAGACTCCAGAAGATAATGCTGGGATGGTTCTTCTGAATCATCACGTTTGCCTCATTGCGCTCCACGATGGTCTGCTTGTAGGTGGGGTCCTGAGCCAAGCGACGGTCGCCGTATCCCATACCGTGGCTCTCGAAGTTAGCTTCAGCCACCACATATATACCATACTGGTCACAAAGGTCATACCAGCGTGGGTCATCAGGATAATGGCATGTGCGCACGGCATTCATGTTCAATTGCTTCATTATCTTGATATCCTGAATCATGCGCTCAACGCTGACTACATAGCCACCATCGGGGTCAAGTTCGTGGCGGTCGGCACCTTTGAACAAGACGGGCTTGCCATTAACGAGCAGTTGGCCGCCCTTGATTTCAATCTTGCGGAAGCCCACCTTCTGTGCCACAACCTCTATGACGTTGCCCTTCTGGTCCTTCAACGTGGTGTAAAGCGTGTAGAGATAAGGAGTTTCTGCAGTCCACTGCTTGGGAGCCTTCACTTCTATTGCAATGTATTGCTTGTTATTGCTCATCTTGCCCTCGGTGGGAGTTTCGTACACCTTCTGCCCATCAGCGTCCTCCAAACGGAATTGTATGGAATTGCCTTTGGCATTCAAGACGTTGACATTGGCCACAAGCTTACCATTCTTGTATCCGTCCACGAGGTCGGGCACGATACTGATGTCCTGAATATGGGTCTTGGGGCGTGCATACATATATACCTCACGCGCGATACCCGTGAAGCGCCAGAAGTCCTGGTCCTCGCCATAAGAGCCGTCGCACCAGCGCATTACCTGCATGGCAACAAGGTTCTCTTTTCCGGGCTTGATATACTTGGTCACATCAAATTCTGCCTCTATCTTGGAGTCTTCACTGTAACCCACTTCCTTGCCGTTGACCCAAAGACGAAGGTTGCTCGTTGCAGATCCCACGTGAATGTATATGTTCTGTCCCTTCCAATCTTGAGGAACCTGGAACTTACGACGATATGAACCTGTGTAATTATTCTTTTCTTCAACGAATCCTGGTTTATTCTCGAACTGAGTATTCCATGAATAGCCTACGTTCTTATAGATGCGGTCGCCATGTCCGTTCAACTCGAACAAGCCCGGCACGGGGAAAAGCTCCCACGACGAATCGTCGTAATTCTCAACATAAAAGTTCTTCGGGGCATTTTGGTGGTCCTTGACAAACTGGAATTTCCACCGCCCATCCATCGACAAGAAACGATTGGAGGAGGCTTTTACGCCGTCCTTTGCCAAGGTTTTACTTTCGTAGGCAAAGAACGAAGAACGCGGTGCCTCTGTGCCTACACGATTCACACTCGGGTCGAGCCAATAAGGCTTCGGAGCCGCTTTAGGTGCCGCTGTGGCGGTTATTGCCATCATAGACAATGCCACCAACATTAAATTTTTCATCATAAGGTATTTGTTTTATGGTTTTTAATGTATTGCCACCGACAAAGATAACAATTATTCAATAATATTTTGTAACTTTGGCAGAAATAAAAGCAAAAAAATGAAGATAATCAAGAAAATATTTCTTCCTTGCATGCTTGCAGTTGCGCTTGCCATTATGGGATGGCTGATACTACGCACTGAAAGCGACGTCCTTTACCGTTTACAAGAACTTTCACTGTGGCTTCCGAGTCGTTACTTCTTTCACATCTCCAACTTCTACCCTGGTGGAATGCTGACGTGGGCCGCTGCCTTCATGACGCAGTTTTTCTTCCACCCATGGCTCGGTGTCTTGTTACTGATTATCACGTGGGCGGCCATCATGGCCCTGCTTTGCTGGCTCTTCCGCCTACAAGGCCCCTGGCGCGTGCTCACGCTTCTCGTCCCCCTTGCCCTGATGGCATGTTTGGTGCAAACCGGCTACTGGATATATTATATGAAGCTACAGGGCCATCCTTGGGTGCCGACCTTGGGCGTTCTGTTTGCCGTCATGGCTGGTTGCATTTACCGTCTCATCCCCGACCGGCGCCTACGCCTTGTCTGGTTGGCTATCTACGGCATATTGGGTTATCCCGCCATGGGAGCATGGAGCATACTGGGTATTGGCCTGATGATGGTGCCCAAGAAACTACGCATGGACCACATCGAAACCGCCGCCGTTGCGCTGGGCTTGGTGTTAATCATGATTGTTCCCCCGATTATGGTGCGCCAGTTCTACGGACAGGTGCAAGTGGACACTGCATATCTGGCCGCAATGCCTTCATTCCAGTATGGGCAGGTAGATTGCGGACAGTACCGCTGGTCCTACTATGCCTTAGCCTTTGCCTTTGCAATCATTGCCATTGTCAGCCGTGATCAGGTTGCCGCAAAGTTGAAGCCGGCACTGGCATGGCCCATAGTGGCCATCCTGCTGGTACTGGGTTGTATCGGCGTAAATCTACGTTGGGAACGCGATACGAACTTCCGCAAGGAGGTGGTTATGACAAACGCCATCCATCGGCTCGACTGGGAGGAAGTCCTGCGCACCATGCTACGTCAGGACATGGGCGAACAAATGCCGCCCACCCGAGCTATGGTGATGATGAAGAACCTTGCCCTCTTCCGCCTCGGGCGTATCGGCGACGAGATGTTCCGCTACCCGGAAGGTGCCGAGCAACAGCATGCACCTTGGACAATACGCTTGACTCAAGTAGGCGGCAAGATGCTTTATTACCACTACGGCAAGGAGGGATTCTGCTACCGCTGGTGCATGGAGGATGGAGTGGAATTTGGCTGGAGTGTCGACGTCTTGAAGTATATGGCCAAGACCAGTCTCATTACCCACGACTGGAAAGTGGCCAAGAAGTACATCGACATGCTGAGCCAAACCATCTACCATCGCGATTGGGCCAAGAAATACGCTGCTTACGTGGAGCATCCCGAACTCATGGCCGAGGACGAGGAGATGAAGCCCATCATTCCCATGGCCGAATTCACAGACCGACTTGACGGCGACAACACCCTTGTCGAATTGTATCTGCTCAAGACCTTCTCCAGCGGACACGGCGCCGACCCTGGCTATCAGGAAATGACACTCGTCTGTTCACTTATCATGAAGGACATCGACCTCTTCTGGCCCCGCTTCCGTCAATACCTCGACATGCATCAGCACGAGCCGGGCTTCCGAGTGCCACGCTACTACCAAGAGGCAGCCTATCTCTACTCAATGCTCGAACCACAACGGGAAAGTGCCCTATGGCCCAGCCTCACGAACGCCGAAGTGCTGGCTAAGCTACCCTTCGACGAAAGTGTCAAACAGACCTACTCAAACTTCATGACCTTCAATGCCCAATGTGGCTCCATGACTGACGAGCAGAAGAAAGTTGCTTTCCTGCCCCAGTATGGCGACACGTTCTATTACTTCTACTTCCTGCGTCGTAACCAAAAAACCAACTGACTATGAAATACCCTCCCTTGTATCGCATTCTCATTGCCACATTTATTATCGGGTTGCTCGCCTCGTGCCAGAAGGCCGAGGTGCCCACATCGTTTGACGACAGTCAGCAGCAACCTCAAATCTTTCCTGAGTATCAGGACGTAACCGTCCCTTGCAACATTGCTCCTCTTACCTTTAGCATCGAGGAGGAAGGCACGGCATTCGTCACCCGCATCACAGCCGGCAACGAAGAATGGCTCTATGGCAAGCGCGACGTCCGTCCCTCGGAAAAGGAGTGGAAGAAGATGAAAAGCCTCGACTCCCTTATCACGGTGGAGGTGTTCGTGGGCAAGGATGACAAGTGGACAAGGATGAAGCCCTTCCACATCCATGTCTCGCCCGACAGCATTGACCCCTATATCTCCTACCGCCTCATCGCACCTTCTTACGTCACCTACGAGGACCTGACCATCAACCAACGGTGCCTGGAGAACTATGACGAACGGCTCATCTACGGCAACATGTCGAATTCGACAGAGCGCGACGGGCAATGCATCAACTGCCACTCGTATCAGAACTACAACCCCGAACGCATGCAGTTCCACGTCCGCCAAGGTCACGGAGGAACCATCATCACTTATGACGGCAAGGTGGAACGCATCGACATGAAAACGGGCAAGACAGTCTCTGCCGGCGTTTACCCCACGTGGCATCCCACCGAAAAGCTTATTGCCTACAGCACCAACCACACGGGGCAATCGTTCCACACCAACGACAACCAAAAGGTGGAGGTACAGGACACCTACAGCGACCTGATGCTCTACGATGTTGACCGCCACGAGGTACTGCCGCTGGAGCGTGACACCAACAACCTCGACTGCTTCCCCTTCTGGAGCCCCGACGGAAGCTACCTCTACTATTGCTCAGCCTTCTACGTCAAGAAAGATACGGCTCAGGAAGTGTCAAAGGAGTTTGACATGATTCAAAACTACAAAGCCATAAAATACAGCCTTTATCGCCGTCCCTTCAACCTGAAGGAGCGTTCGTTCGGTGCCCGCGAGATGGTGTTCGACGCCGCCAGCGACAGCATGTCGGCAACCTTGCCGCGCATCAGCCCTGATGGCCGTTGGCTCATATTCACCATGGGCGGCCACGGGGTGTTCCACATTTGGCACAGGGATGCCGACCTTTACATGCTCGACCTGCAAAGTGGCGACGTGCGGCGCATCGACGAGCTAAACTCCGACGACGTAGAGTCATACCACTCGTGGTCATACAATGGCAAGTGGGTGATATTCAGCAGTCGGCGCACCGACGGCAATTTCACCCGACCCTACATCGCCCACTTCGACGGGAAAGGCCACTTCACCCGTCCCTTCGAGCTGCCTCAGCGCAACCCCCACTACCACCACGAGCTGCTGCGCTCCTACAACATCCCCGAGTTTATGACTGGGCCCGTCACCATCAAGCCCCAGCAGTTCGCTTCCGAAGTACGTAAAGACTCCATTAAAGCTAAGTAACCATGAAACGACTTCCTTATTTTATTGCCACCCTGCTGTTGGCAATTTCGACACAGCCGGCATTCGCACAGTACAACGAAGTAAAGCAACAGGCAACAGGAGCCAACAGGCCCTACACCGATATCCCCATAATGGATGGTTCGCAACCAGCCCATACCACCTCGGTCGGAGAGGCACGGGGAAGACAACTCTTTAACTTCGGCTGGCGCTATGCCTTCGGGCCTCACGAGGGAGCCGAGCAGGAAAACTACGATGATTCAGCGTGGCGACAGCTCGACCTGCCCCACGACTTCCAGTTCGAACAGCCTTGGGTTGAAGAGGCCGGAGGCGCACGCGGCTTTAAGGAAGCTAATACCACGGGATGGTATCGCAAGAAGTTCCACGTGCCCGCCGAGTGGCAAGGCCTGCGGGTTCTGCTCGACTTTGGCGGCATCATGTATCACGGCGACGTCTACGTCAATGGGAAAAAGGTTGCATCATCGGAATACGGCTACCTGGGCTTCGAGACTGAAATCTCAAAGCAGCTGCATTTCGGCGATGACAATGTGGTGGCCGTTTATGCCAACACGGGCAAGTCGGACGCCAGCCGTTGGTACACGGGCGGCGGTCTGTTCCGCGACGTGTGGCTGCGCCTGCAAAACCCCACCCACATCGGGCGCCACGGCGTCTATGTCACGACACCTCGCATCACGGCCGACGAAGCCACGATACAGGTGCAAGTAGACGTTGCCGGCTTTGCTCACGGCAGTGGCCAGCAGCCCTGCACACAGGTTCGTGCCACCATTCGCGACGACGAGGGCACCATGCTTGGCGTTACGCATGCCAACGTGCCCACACTCACCAAGCACACCCACGACGAGATTTCGCTGCCCCCGCTAACGCTCACGAATCCCAGGCATTGGGACATCGACGACCCTTATCTCTATACGGTGGATGTTGAAATTCTCGTCGACAGCCAGCTCGTCGACCGCCAGAGCGACCGCTTCGGCGTGCGCACCATCGAGTACAACCCCGAGTTTGGCTTCAAGCTCAACGGCAGGAAGGTCTTCCTCAAGGGTATGGCCAACCACCACGACATGGGCGCCCTGGGCGTGGCTTCCTATGACGACGCCATACGCCGACAGTTCCGTCAGATGAAGCAGTTCGGGTTTAACAGCCTGCGCTGCAGCCACAACCCGTATAGCGAAAGCCTGACGCGCATCGCCGACGAAATGGGCATACTCATCGTGGACGAGCTTATCGACAAATGGAGCGACAGCCAGTATTGGGGCGGAAGAAAGCCCTTCATGAGCATCTGGCCCGAACTCATCGGGGAATGGATTAAGCGCGACCGCAACTGCCCGAGTGTCATCCTATGGAGCCTGGGCAACGAACTGCAGATTCGCGACAACTGGAGTGGCTACCCGACTAACGACTGGGGCATCACAACGTATCGCATCTTTGACCAAATGGTGAAGCGATACGACGCGACGCGTCCCACCACCGTGGCCATGTTCCCGGCTCGCGCAGGGGCCATACGTGAGGAGAAGGAGTTCAAGACCTACATGGCTCCGCCCGAACTGGCCTGTGCCACGGAAGTTTCCAGTTTCAACTACCAGTGGGACTGCTATCCCAAGTATTTCGAGCATAAACCCGACATGATTCTCTACCAGAGCGAGGCTGTGACCAACCAACTGCAGGCCCCCTTCTACGGCATGGACCGCAAGCGCACCGTCGGTCTGGCCTATTGGGGCGCCATTGAGTATTGGGGCGAATCGAACAAGTGGCCCAAGAAGGGATGGAACTTTTCATTCTTCCGCCACACCCTGTGGCCCAACCCTCAGGCGTGGCTTATCAAGGGCGCCTTCGAGCCAGAGAAGCCCGTCGTGCGCATAGGAGTGCTCACCGGCAACGAGACACAGAGCTGGAACGCCATAAACGTCGGACAAAAGACATATACCGAATTCTGGAACTGCAACGAGGGCTCGAAGCAGCAGGTGACAACCTTCACCAACGCCGAAGAGGTGGAGCTGTTCGTCAACGGACAAAGCATCGGACGCCAGCAGAACGACACGACCGACGCCTTCAAGCGCGGACTGATTAAGTGGAACAACGTGCCATACGGCAAGGGGGGAAGCCTCACGGCCGTTGCCTACAACGGAGGGCGCGAGGTAGCCCGCCACCAGATTGCTACTGCCGGACGGGCCGTTCGCCTCGTTATCACACCTGAGCCCCTGCCACGCGAAACGTCGGCCGCCGCGCTGCAGGCCGACGGCATGTCGCTGCAGTACCTTACCATACGGGCTGTCGACAAGCACGGCAACACGGTTCCCGGCTTCAACGAGGAACTGACAGTCGAGGTTGAGGGCGAGGCAACGCTTCTTGCCCTCGACAACGGCGACCACTACACCGACTATCTTTTCCACGACGTGCACACGAAGCACATGCATCAGGGCGAGATGCAGGTTATCCTGCGCTCCACGCGCAAGGCCGGCCGCATCACGCTGCGCGCCAAGTGTCCAAGTCTTAAATCGCAAATTAAACTGGAATCAAAGTAAACCCAACATGCTGCTCATCGCTGAGCGCAGGTTGTGGCGTGCTACGTCGGGCTGCAAGGCCTGACGTAGCTGCATTTCGGGCGGCGTGATGGCCCTCACCTGGGAAAAGCCAGCCTGGAGCAACGCCTCGCAATCGGCCACCTGGCCTGCCACGAGCATGACGGGGATGCCACGCGGCCGAGCCCGCCTCAGAATGCCCATGGGCACCTTTCCCATCAACGTCTGGCGGTCGGCTTTCCCTTCGCCCGTAATGATGAGACTGAGGCGCTCCCAGTCCTCGGGGCAAAGGGCGTGGTCGAGGATGAAGTCGACGCCAGAGATGCGCCGCGCCCCGAGGTATTGCATCAGGCCATAGCCCAGTCCGCCCGCGGCCCCACTGCCAGGCTGCCATCTGCAGTCGTGCCCCAGCCGAATTGCGCTCTCACAGGCAAACTCCTCTGCACACCGTTCCAACTCTTCCACCATTTCCGCCGTTGCGCCCTTTTGCGGGGCAAAGACACGAGCTGCGCCCGAGGGACCAAGCAGCGGACTTTCGACATCGGTGGCAAGTGTAATGCCGACGGACGGCATTTCGCCCAGTTCGTCGTTCAGCGCGAGCAAGGCCCCACGACCGCAGTCGCTTGTGGCCGAGCCGCCCAGGCCCACCACGATTTCTTCGGCTCCGCGGCGCACGGCCTCGGCTATCAGCTGGCCCGTACCATAGGTCGTGGTATTCAGGGGGTTACGTTCATCGACCTTAAGCAGTCCGAGGCCGCTGGCTTGCGCCATTTCGACGACTGCCGTGCGGCCGCGAATCAGGAACTGGGCACGGATGGGGCGCATCAACGGGTCGAGCACGTCAACCGTCACGCGTTGCCACGTGCCCACTGCCGCCACGGCGTCCAGGAAGCCCTCTCCCCCGTCACTCACGGGTATCGTCACCACGCAGGCATCGGGCCAACACGCAGTCACGGTCTGTCGGACCGCCTCGTTGGCTTCTGCCGACGAAAGGCTGCCCTTCATCGAATCCATGGCTATCAGAATCATCTTGCTGTCCATCACTGGCAAAGATACGAATAATCGGCGAAAAGAAAGTAAGGTTTTCCAAGGGAGAAAGCAACTTATCAAAATTTTTGATAACCTCCTATCCGTCAACACCATTTTGAGGGCACTTTCGTCGACGCATTGACGAAGGCCCGTCGACGCATTGACGAAGGCCCGTCGACGCATTGACGAAGGCCCGTCGACGCATTGACGATTTCAGGACAAAAAAAGGAAGATTGCGGGCACGTGCGAAAGGTCGGGCAACTGGAGCTTGCGCCACTCGCCCACCGTGTGGGTCTGAATCCACTCGTCAGCCGTAGTGAGCCCGGCGGCAACGCACAGTCTCGTCTTGGGCGAAAGCGTACGCAGAAGGGTGTCGAAGAGTCGGCGGTTGCGGTAGGGTGTCTCGATGAACAGCTGGGTTTGTGACTCGTGGGCGGAACGCTTCTCGAGCACCTGCAAACGACGCGCACGTTCGCCCTCGTCGATGGGCAGATATCCGTTGAAGGCAAAACTTTGGCCATTGAGGCCGCTTGCCATCACGGCCAAAATCATGCTGTTGGGCCCAACCAGGGGCACCACGCGGATGCCGCGCCGCTGGGCCATGGCCACCAGGTTTGCCCCTGGGTCGGCAACTGCCGGGCAACCGGCCTCGCTGATGACGCCCACGGGCAGGCCCTCACTGATGGGCTTCAGGTAGGAGGCGAAGTCCTGTTCGCGACTGTGTTTGCCCATATCGAAGAAAGTGGAATCGTCGATGGGGAACTCGCGGTCGACACGGCGCAAAAAACGACGAGCCGTGCGCAACTCCTCGACAACGAAATGGCGAATGCCACGAACAATGTCGGCATTATAGGCTGGCAATACCTGCTCGACGGGCGTGTCGCCCAGCGTGCAGGGAATTAAATATAGAGCTGCTTCCATGTTTTCTTACCTTTCACATAGTATTGCCACAAGAGGGAGAAGGTCGACTGTTCAGGCACGGGCGACAGGACTGCGAGGCGCAAGTTCTCGCGGCGCGCAGGTTCAAAGTCGGAGCGAAGACGGCGGAAGTCGCGGCGCGCACGCCATACGGCCTGGAACGAGGCCCATTGTCCCTTGAGCAGGAACTGCAACGAGGCCAGGGCGTCGAGCCAGAAGCGCACGCGCATCACACGCTGGAGTCGCTCCTCGGGCAAGTTCTTGTAGAGCAAAAGCAGGTTATTGCGGAAATTCAGGTAGTCCTTACGGGCATTGCCCTTGGGCAGCGTGCCCCCGCCAAGGTGGTAGGCCACGCTCTGGGGCACCACCACTACCCCACGCCCGCGGCTGCGCAGTCGCCAGCACAGGTCGATTTCCTCCTGATGAGCGAAAAAGCGCCCGTCGAGGCCGCCAACCTGCCAGTAATCAGCACGCCGTATGAGCAGCGCAGCACCGGTTGCCCACATGACGGGCACCACATCCTCGTACTGCCCTTCATCCTTCTCTACCGTCGAGAACACACGCCCCCTGCAGTAGGGATAGCCCAGGGCATCGATGAAACCGCCCGACGCACCGGCATACTCAAACATCTCGGGCGCCCACTGGCAGAGTAGCTTCGGCTGGCAGGCGGCCACCTCAGTGTGCGCCTCCATGTAGGCCAGCATGGCCATCAGCCAACCGGCGGGAACCTCAACGTCACTGTTCAGCAATAGATAATAGTCGTAGGGCGGGAGGCCAGCCTTCGCGCGCACGTCGTCAAGCAAACCCAGCCCCCGGTGGTAGCCTTCGGCAAAGCCGTAATTACGGTCGAGGGCAATCTGGGCGACGGCAGGCATCGCATCGGAAAGCCACAAGCGGCTGTCGTCGGTCGACCCATTGTCGACAACCACAACGTCAGCCTCGGGGCTGTTCTTCACCACTGAAGGTAGGAAGCGGCGCATCATGTCGGCCCCGTTCCAATTCAAAATCACTATCGCTGTCTTACTCATACAATTTCTCCTATTAAAGCCGTCCCATCGGCCTTCCAGTCGCCAAGCCGCACGGACACAATCTGATTGTCAGCACCCAGCCCGGGGCTCGCACACTCGACACGGATGTAATTGTCCGTGAATCCTCCCATTGCGCTGCCGCGCTTGCCATGTTCCAGCAACACGGGACGAACCTCTCCTATATATTTATTATAGAATGCGCGCGCGTGAGCATCACTGACTGACAGCACCCGGGCGCTGCGCTCCTTCTTCACCTCCGGCCTCACACGAAGCGGTATGTTAAGCGCCTTGGTGCCCGGCCGCTCACTGTAGCTGAACACGTGATATTGGCTCACGGGTAAGCGATCCATATAGTCGAGCGCCTGGGCAAACAGTTCGTCGGTCTCCCCTCGCATGCCCACAATGACATCGACCCCGATGAACGCATCGGGCATTAACTCACGGATGCGCGCCATCTTCTGTTCAAAAAAAGCGGTATCATAACGTCGGTGCATCAGCCTCAACACCTCGTCGCTGCCCGACTGCAAGGGCACGTGGAAGTGAGGCATAAAAGCCCGGCTCGAGGCACAGAACTCCAACACCTCGTCGGTAAGCAAATTGGGCTCAATGCTGCTGATACGATATCGCGCAATTCCCTGCACCTGGTCCAGCGCTTTTATCAAGTCGAGGAACGACTCGCCCGTCGTCTGTCCAAAGTCGCCGATATTCACACCGGTGATGACAATCTCCTTGCCCCCACGGCTTACCACCTCCTGTGCCTGTTCGACAAGCGAAGCAATGGAGCCGTTGCGGCTACGTCCGCGCGCAAAGGGTATGGTACAATAAGTGCAGAAATAATTACACCCGTCCTGGACCTTCAGGAAATAGCGCGTGCGGTCACCACAAGCACAACTGGGCACAAAGGGTTCCTCCCGCTTTTCCCGCGCATCAGGACCGGGCGTCTCAACGTTCACATTCTCCTGGCCGGAACGGCGGGAACGAAAGTGCGATACAATCAGCTCCACGGCCCTTCCCTTCTCCGCAGCTCCAAGCACCAAGTCGACACCATCTATGCCAGCCACCTCTTCTGGCCGCAACTGGGCATAGCATCCCGTAACGACCACGAAGGCCCCGGGATGGTTTCGTACCAACTTGTGTATTGTTTGACGACACTTATGGTCGGCAACCTCGGTAACACTGCAAGTATTAATGAAACAAAGGTCGGCAGTCTCGCCTCTCCGCGCTTTTTCCATGCCCATCTCGGCCAGGCGCTCTGCCACCGTGGATGTTTCAGCAAAGTTTAGTTTGCACCCCAAGGTAAAATAAACGGCCTTGCAGCCGACCAATGAAACATCTTCCATACTGCAAAGTTACGAATAAGAAAGTGATTAAGCCTGCTAAACGACATATATTTTAGCCCCCGACAACAAATATTCAAGAAATTTTTAAAAAATATTGCCTTTGGCGATACAACGTATTAAAAAATGTTGTAACTTTGCATCGGTTTTGAAAAAGCAATTGATTGTTTTACTAATTTAACTAAAGAGAAAAATGAAAAAGTTAGCATTCATGTTCGTAGCTGTAGCAGCTATTTCTTTCGCTTCTTGCGGAAACGGTACAAAGCAGGCTGAGGCCGTTGAGGACACCACTGCAGTTGACACTGTTGAGGAGGTTGTTGATACCGTAGCTGTTGACACTGTTGCTGCCGACACCGTTGCCTAAGCAATAGTAGACGAACAATAGGTCAATGAGGGATTGCACGATAGTGCAGTCCCTCTTTCTTTTCATTGTACCCTCCCCTCCTTTCTAATGAAAAACACCTTAGGCTACCTAAAGAATGTCTTCAGGTGAACTGAAGGAGACCCTTAACTAAACTAAAGGATATCTTTGTCTAAACAAAAGAATGTCCTTGGCTATGCAAAAAAATCCCGACTCCATATTATGGAATCGGGATTTTAACTTTATGTTTCAGTTCTTATCTGAACTGTCAGCGCTTACTCGGCTGCAGCTTCCTCTTCAGCCGGAGCCTCAGCGGGAGCCTCTTCTTCTGCGGCAGGAGCCTCCTCAACTACGGGAGCACCCTCAGCAACTACCTTGAAAGGTACTTCTGCTGATACCTCCTTGTGCAGCTTTACTACAGCTACGAAGTCGCCTACAGTCTTCACATCCTTCACAACAATCTTCTTGCGGTCGATGTCGAAGCCAAGCTTCTTCAGCTCATCGGCAATCTGCAATGAGTTCACGCTACCATAGATGACGCCGCTGGCGCTTACCTTTGTAGCGATGGTCAGAGCAACACCCTGAAGCTTGTCGGCAACAGCCTGAGCCTCAGCCTTAATCTTAGCGAGCTTAACAGCTTGCTGACGCAGGTTCTCAGCCAGCACCTTCTTGGCGCTGTCCGATGCGATTACAGCCTTGCCAGTAGGAATAAGATAGTTACGTCCATAACCAGACTTCACATTCACGATATCGTTCTTGTAACCCAAGCCGATAACATCTTCTTTCAGAATAATTTCCATATATCTAGCCTCCTACTTTATTTATTTCATCAAATCAGTTACAAAGGGCAGAAGAGCCAGGTGGCGGGCACGCTTAACAGCCTGAGCAACGCGACGCTGGAACTTCAGTGAAGTGCCAGTGATGCGACGAGGCAGAATCTTACCCTGCTCGTTGAGGAACTTCTTCAGGAACTCGGGATCCTTGTAGTCGATATACTTGATACCGCTCTTCTTGAAACGGCAATACTTCTTACGCTTCGTGTCGATAGCGGGAGCGTTGAGATAACGGATTTCACTTGATTGCTGTGCCATAGTTAAGCCTCCTCCTTGTTAGATTGTTTGTTACGTCTCTTCTCAGCGTACTCGGCGGCATACTTCTCGTTCTTGATTGTCAAGAAACGAATGACGCGTTCGTCACGACGGAAGTTTACTTCCAACTTCTTGATGAGCTCGGGCTGTGCCTTGAACTCAAACATCACATAGAAACCCGTAGACTTTTTCTGGATAGGATAAGCCAACTTCTTCAGGCCCCACAACTCTTCGTTGAGCATCTCTGCACCATTATCGGTGAGCAGGCCCTTGAACTTGTTTACCGTTTCCTTCATCTGGTCATCAGACAAAACGGGAGTTAAAATGAAAACGGTTTCGTACTGGTTCATAATACGTTTTAATTAATTAAAAATGTTATTTGTGCTTAAAGCGGCACAAAGGTAGTGTTTTTTTGCGAAAGGACCAAGCATTTGCCTTATTTTGGCGCAGAGAATCACAGATATAGGGCAATTAAGACATGAAATATGCAGAAAAGTTTCGTTATGTCGATAATTTTATGTTAATTTGCAAACTGTAATATGATAACAAAACAATAAAACAATATTCATTATGAAAAAGTATTTAGGCGTACTGTTGATTGTGTTGGGAGCCATCGTGCTTTTAATCAGCTATCTGGCAGAGTTGGTAGACTTCAATCCCGTTCAGTTCTCAGGTCTTTTCCTGATTATTGCAGGTTTGATTGCCCACATCTTCCTAACCAAGAACAGCAAATAGCCTACACAGCATTCTGTTTATTGCCTGCTGCAATAAAGCAAAACCACGACTCCCTTGATAGAGAGTCGTGGTTTTTTATATGTCATTTTGTAGTTAAAGTCGCTCGATAAGAGCTACGGCATAAGCCGAGATACCTTCCTCACGCCCAGTGAAACCAAGCATTTCAGTTGTGGTGGCCTTGATGGAAACATCGTCAACCGGAATGCCCATAACCTCGGCAAGGCACTGTTGCATTTCGGGTATGTAAGGGTTTAGCTTGGGGCGCTGAGCACAAATGGTTGCGTCAATATTACCGACATGATAGCCGCGAGTGGCAATGAGCTCAACTGTTTTTTTCAAAAGTATCTTGCTGTCGACGTTGTGGTATTCACCACTGGTATCAGGAAAGTGATAACCGATATCACGCATGTTAGCTGCTCCCAACAATGCATCGCAGATGGCATGAATGAGCACGTCGGCATCGCTATGGCCCAAGAGTCCGAAGGTGTGAGGAACGAGGATGCCACCCAACCAAAGGTCGCGCCCCGACACCAGCTGGTGCACATCGTATCCCATGCCTACACGTATGTTCATCCTACCTACGTTTAGGTCTGCGTTTGCCTCCTCCCTTTTTGCCGAAAAGGTCCTTCATGCCATCGAGGTCGAACGAAAGCGTAAAGCGCATTGTTTGGTCGAGGGGATTCGACTGCGAGGTAGAGAACACATACGCTGCATCAATCGCAAAAACACTCATCTTGAATCCAGCGCCGGCAGTAACATATTTACGATTACCCTTATTGGCGTGCTCATGATGATATCCGCCACGAAGCATGAAGCGATCATTGTAGTTATACTCCATACCCACGCTCCATTGTATCTCCTGCATTTCCTCCTTGAATCCATTCGGTGCGTCGTGAAGCGACTTGAAAATACCAGAAATGGGCGAAACGTCATAATATTCCCGTTGTACTCGGTCGGTGTATTCCTCATCCGTCTCACCGTCAATTTGCTTGGGATAGGTGGGAACGAGTAACTTATTGGCATCTGCTGCAAACGACAAACGATTGTATTGGTTGAACGGTATGGTCATATTGCATCCCAGACGAAAATTTGTGGGGATAAATTCCGAGTTGTCATCTCCGCCATAGGATATCTTGGAACCTATATTATTGATGTTCAAACCCCATGCGAAGGAGCACTCGCGGTTGCCCATCATAAAATATCCATTGCGATACATCGCGATATCAGCGGCAAAAGCCTTTCCCGCCTTACTTTCGGCCGTATAGTCATAAGTAATATCTGAATAGATAAAGCGCATGGCCACACCCATCGAAAAACATTGGCTAAGCATACGGCTATAGGCTACATCAACAGCCATTTCATAGGGGTTAATAGTCATGGCATCATCCGAGTCTTCGAGCCTGACCTCACCCAACGAGAAGAAACGTAGCGATGCAGATAGCGCACTATAGTTGCCTATGCGATAGAAACCTGAGAGATTTGCTAAATTAATATCATTTACCAACTTGCGAAGCCACGGTGTGTAAGATGCACTAACACCTGCTCGTGCCACGTTGAAAGGATACTTCGCAGGATTCCAATATTGTGAATTTGCATCAGCCTCGGTGGCAACACCCAAGTCACCCATAGAACCGCCTCGCGCATCAGGCGCAATGGCCAATGAGGTGACGCTGTAGTTCACAGGGTTGAACATATTCTTCTTGTCCTGAGCACGGGCACTCACACCCACGAGCACAAGTACAAACAGAAGTATTCGGTAATGGTTATTTGTCAACATACATTTATAAAACGTCAAGATGGCCTATTTATTGCCATGAATGACGATTTTTTGTGTCTTGCTCACCTTCTTACTTCCCCCGCTGCTGAGTGTGGCACGATAGAAGTAGACTCCCGAGAATAAACGGCCGCCACCCGACATCGTAAGATTCCAAGGCACTGAGCATTGCCCAGTATTCGTGTTGGCTACGAGAGACTTTGCCCACATGCGGCGGCCTGCAAAGTCGAAGACCTCGATAAGGAGATCACAATCGGTCCCCGGGAAGTTATAAGAAACGATAAAGTTGGTTGAGACTAAAGCCGGGTTCTGGCTGGCCGTTAGATTTAGCATCACTGGCTTGAGGTCACCGTCTACCACAAAGTCGAGCGTGGTAGAGGATGAATTATTGAGGAGGTCCCACGCGCGGAACGTGAGCGAGTGCCGTCCCTCTTCAAGCTGTGGAATACTATAGCCCACTACTCCACGGGTAAAGTCGCCGAACTCTCCTGTATAGTAGTCATTCAGGATATAGGTCTGCGAAGCGTCGCCATCGATAGTGAGCAACAAGTCGTGCCCCAAACCGCTGCCGCTGTAATTGATGCCGCTTTCGTCACTCAACTGCGCAACAAAGTATGGTGTGGAATTTACGCGACCGCCATTTTCAAAGTCCTCAGTGTTCAGATAGGCATATAGCTGCGGGCCCTCGCTGTCATCGTCAGACGACGAGCTTACGCCTCCCACGGTAAACGATTCGCTGTAGCCATTGGCCTCAGTGTCGAGGCTATCATTGATGGCATAAAATACGAGTCTTCCGCTCTCATTGCTGTAGTTAATGTCGATGGGCATCACGAAGTTGAAGGTGAACTCTCCGGCGCGCACAGAGTCTTGCCCACTAAAGAGAACCTTCTCCCTACTGCGAAATTCGAAAGGCCCATTGCTGACATTTGCGTTGTTCTTACATACAATTGTTTCGAAGCTATCGAAAAGGCGAGCCATAACGATTCCACTGAAGTCAGACAGCGATGTGTGCTGAGCGTTCTCAATATGGCCCGACAATCTAACCTTTTGGCCCGCCTGCAACTGTATCGGCTGGTCGGAGGCTGCAACTTCAACCCCATTAATACTATCGAGGACAACCCTATTGAGCGGAGCGCCGAACACCAGGGCCGGGTCGCCAAGCAGGGCATATTGGAGTTTGTTTTGTTTCTGTCCGCCCTCAACATTTTCATCTACGAGCTGGCACTTTGCCAGACGTAGTGCATCGCCAACACTATAACGACGCCCCTGACTATCCGTGGCGAAAAGATAATTCATGAACCAGCGGTTGAGGTGGAAGTTCTGATCCATATACACCGTACGTGCTGTTCCCAGGAAGGCCACAGCAGCACCATTCTCGTTGAGCACCGCTGCCTCACCTATGTTTTCTGCCAGACCGTCGAAGGGCATAATATCGCATGCGGCTGTAACCCAGAGGGGCATATTCTCGCTGCGAAAGGCTTTGAAGTCCTCCAACTTGAGCACGAACTCATGCGAAAGCGTATAGGTTGAGCCATGGCCGGTATAGTTCATCACCAGAGCGCCCTTGTCCATCTGGTCTTGAATCAGTTTCTTCACCTCTGGATAGGTATTGCTTGTGAGCGTTGAGACACGGGTATAGGCATCCCACATCACCTTGCGCACCTCGAGCTCGGGATTACGCTGCATCACTTCCTCGGCAACATTGTCTGCCATTTTCAAATGCCCATTATTGTCACCATCATCTCCCAACATCCACACTTGATTCTTCCAAGTTCCGGCATTGCCATTAGTAAGGAAGCTGATTGTCTTGTCCACCATGATTTTAGCTTCCTTCGCATTAGTAACGGGGAAGCGTCCCACGCCCAAGTCTACCTTGTCAGTCGTATGGCGTGCGCCCTCACCATCATCGAGCAAACCAAAATAGTCCTCCAACACATAACTTTGTGTGTCGCTAAAACTATTCTCGCTCTCGAAGCAAAGCAAGTAATCGTCGGGGTTATAGTTACGCCATGCGGTGCTAAGCATGCGGTTATCCCAAGCACAATCTCCAAACAGCAAGAGATAACGCGGTGCGACATCATCACTCCCGGCACGGTCATAGAGCATCTTCATCAATCGCCGGTAAGCCGTTGCATCAGGGGTTCCACTGGAAAACTCATTGTAGATGCGGTCTGCGCGCACCACTTCCACTCGCAACCCGTCGTGCGTACGATGGGCCTCGGCTAAGCGTTCGGCCTGGGACGTCAGTTTGTCACTTGCCGGAACGATAATAACCATATCGATACTATCGAGGCCATGCAGGTTCTGGTTTTCTATCTCGCCGACGACTGTAGGCTGAGGAAATTCGTAGTCCGGTTCAAATGCCACGTAACGACGCGAGCCATCGTCCACTGTCACCTCATATTCCGTTCCATTCTGTGTGCCCTGCATAATACAAGCTGGGGCACCAGGTTCGCCTATGCGCATCACGACCGGCCCTGCGCTTGAAATCTTATAACTTACCGGCCGGGCGTCGGACACCGAAAAAGCCACATAACCCGACGCAGGAGTGATGGAGCGGGAATAATGGAGTGCAAGGTAGTCGAGGCGGGCTGGATTGCCGGCTGTGCTTGTCAGACGTATCGTCCAATCGCGGCCCGAAGCATATTGGCTGACGTCGGTAGTACGTACGCTCTGCGTTGCATAAGAATAGCGACCGAGGGCGGAAAGCGTCATGTTCGACAATGTGTTTCCGTTCACGACAGGCGTAAGTTGGGTTTGCGATGAAGCCCCAGCCGTAAAGGCTATTGTCAGCGATTCATTGCCGAGACTATTCTGTGTGCTCAGCTTATAGCTATGACTATTACTGGCACCATAGTCCACATTCTCATAGAGGTTTCGACCAGTACTGAACCACGCATACTCATCCTTTTCGTATAGTACATGGTCAGTGAATGAAGAATAAGTAGCAACGGGAACGGCCTCGGAAGAAACCGTAGAAATGGCTGAGGGGGCATCCGTTTCGGTCAGGAAATAGCAGGCACGCGTACTATAAGGATTAAACACACGCGTGTTGCCTTCCCAATACATCAACCCATTGCCCCAGAAAAGCCACGTATTGCTATCCGCTTTATAAAGAGGAACTTCCTGCAGATCATCGTATTCGTTGTCGGGTTCCAACACTTCGTTCAAGCGGTAGCCTCCATAACCATAGAGGTGGACATTATCGGGATTCGAAAAGCCCATTTTCTTCAGGGCAGCACGAGTGAGGCGATACATTCCATCAGAAGGAATGCTTATTTTGACCCACCGACCTTGCGCCAACACGCTCTGGCGCACATAGCGTTCGCCGGCAGCTGCATTTCTGCGTACGTAATGTGCTTTGGGAATAGGAGTAACCGTGATAATTGCACTAAGAAGTTTCCGATAATTCTTTCCCTGCTTGACGATGGGCATAAAGGCAATATCCAGCATACCGCGCTTGCGGCTGACACTTACTGCCGATGATATCTGAAGCGTGTCGGCTATGGGCTTGCCCATTTCCTCTATGCGTCGAATCTCTTCGGCCGTTAGCGGTCCCCATTCGGGGTATTCCACCGATACGGAGTATTTGAATCTGCGATAATCTGTTTCCAGCGGTATCACCTCAGTGTAGACTGGCAACAGAGAATCAATGCGAAGTTCCTCCCAGTCCAGGGTCGTTATT
>CALZQV010000018.1 GCA_945828295.1 uncultured Prevotellaceae bacterium
CCACCAAGAATCTCCTCGTGTTCCGGGTCCCATACGATGAGTTGCTTGTAGGGATTTTCACAGGTGTCAAAGTCGTCGAGGTCGAGCGACTTCCCCGTGCCACCTCCTGCATCGCGAAAGGCAATCTCGCGCAGACGCCCGATTTCACGGAGCACGTTAGGCGAATCCTGCCACGTAACGACATAGACCTCATTGTTACTTTTATTCGTGAAGCGGAGACGCTTGTCTTCTGTCAGCTCGCTTTTTAGTACTTCACGCGGAATCCTTTCGATAATATCGTCCATAATGTATCTGTTGCTTGCGATTATTATAGTTTATATGCCTCGTCGCGGACAAATTGAGCCCATTCCACCGAGGATTTTGTCTTGTCAAACTGCTGCCAGGGTATGGGCTTACCGATTCTGACAACATAATGTTTTCCACGGCTCTTATACATCTCGTCGGGCAGCAGGGCCATGGCGAAATTGGGCAGATGAAAAGTCTTGCAAAAGTTGGCCACGCGATAGAAACGGTTCGAATTCTCTCCAATGAAGTGGAGAGGAATCACGTCGCGCTGGTGCTTTCGGCTTTTCACGACGAACGTCTTGTGCCAGGGAAGATCGCTGACAACGCCATTCGTGCGGCGACTGCAAAGGCCTGCCGGGAACATAATCACATGGTTCTTGCCCGTGAAGAGCTGCTCGACCATCTCTGGCAGGTTCTTCGACTGATTTCCTATTTTGTTCACAGGGATGAAGAAGGGGGCTAAGCCGGGCAGATTCATGAGGAAATCGTTAACAAGGTATTTTATCTCCCCGTCGTAGTGGCGCCCGAGAACGGCGCCCAGTGTCACCCCGTCGATGGCCCCGAGCGGATGATTGCAGACAAAGGTGTAGTAGCCGCTGCCGTGGGACGGGAGGTTTTCGAGCCCCTCGACGTCAACCGTTACTCCAAGATAGTCGATGACTCCCTGACAGAAGTCGACACCCTGGCGGTTTTGGCTGAGATAACAGTTAATAAAATCCTGATGGATAAGTTTGCGCAACCACGAATAAACGAAAGCGGGAACAAACCGTTCGCGTCGGCCTAACCGGGCACGTAGGATGGCTTCAATGTCAATGGTACTGTCCATGGAGCCCACTATCGGATATTGATGGTTCGGTTGTTGATGCGGTATCGCCCCCGGGGCAGCCCGTGGAGCCAGTTGACACCCGGGTTGAGTTGCATGGCAATGTAGAGGGTTCCGCTTTTGGTGTAGATGGGCAATATTTGCTCGTAGCGCGAAGTGACCTTGAGGCTACGCCCCCTGACGAAAAGTTGCACAGGATAGGCGCTATGGGCCATACGTCCCGGTGTCAGCTCGGTCCATGGCGCAGCCTTGAGGACCAGCGAATCTTTTGGCTGGAGCTGGCGCACATTCTGCCTGTCGGCCCAAAGGCTGGTAGCAGTGGCCACGAAAGCGACGAGGGCTACGGAGCGAAGTAAAGTGCGGAATCCTGCCATTTCACCGAGTATTTTTCTTCTTTACCGCAAATTTACCAAGAAAAAATGAAATTAACAAGAAATGTCGGTAAAAATGTCCTAATATTCCGAAATATCAGGTCGTCGAGATAAATTTCTGCATGTATTGGTCGAGCGAGCCTCCGTCGATGCGAGTAAAGCATGCGCGGGCCGTCTTTATGGTGCCGAATCCCACTTCGAGGCAATCGCTGAGCGAGGTCACCGTACCCTGTCGTATGCGGCGCTTAAGCTCGTCGACGCGGTATTGGTTGATGAATTCGTGGACGTTGTTATACCCCTGGCTGCGAACCGTTTGCAACATGTTGTGGCGATTGATGCCTGTCTCGCGACAAAGGTCGTCTCGGTTGAAGGTCGACTCGGTCCATCGCGTCACGTTCTTCTGCATCCAATACTCCATGCGCTGGAAGCGTTGGCGGTTGGCCTCGTTGAAGTCGTCCTCCGACTTCTTCAGCTCTTCGTCGGAAGGGATTTCAGCAACCTCGCGGATTACAGGCTTGGGCAGCTCCAGAGCCATCGTCTCGAGCACACGCATACAGAGATAGGCATTCAGCAGGGTGAAGATGATGATATAAATCATCATGAGATATATCTTGTAGTTGAAGGCAATGAAGAGGAAGTACACGGCGCTCAGGCCCAGCAAAAGGCTGTAGGCATAGAGGTATTTCGGGAAGTTGGCATGGGAGAGGCGCCGAGGCAGGCGAAAGATGTTAATTATGTAGTAGAAGCTTGTAAGCAGCATGCCCATGCGAATCAGCAGGTCGCTGCTAAAGAGGTTCGCCCTGAAGTCGTTGAAATTTTCGACAGTCACCACCTTGCTGCCCATGACATAGCCCAGAAGGTAGAACACGATGAAGACGATTGCGGGAAAGGCATATTTCCACATGCGGCCCCACTGCAGGTAGCCCGGCATGGGGATGGACAGGGGGTAGATACTCTGCAAGTAGGAGATGATTACCAGCGAGATGAGCATGGCCGGATGCATGACGCCTGGATGGGCCTCCTCCGTCGAGGCATAAGGCGAGATGGCGAAGGCGCCAAAGGCAAAAATTCCCATAATCCAGGCTATCGCGAGGTATTTCACCCGGTGGCGGGCAAAAAGCGACATGACGGCCGTCAGCACCAAGTGAACAATGCCGCAGCTGAAAATAATGGTGAAATAAACGGTTGACAATTCCATAATTCGCTCAATATTAAGGCGAGAAAACTGCAAAGCAGCATCAAAATCGAGGCAAAGTTAAACAAAAAGATTCAGTTACCAAAATTCTTTCAGGCGAATGGCAAGGAGGGCGGAAAAACAACCCTGCATGGACGAGGCTTCGTCAATGCGTCGACGGAGCCTCGTCCATGCATTGACGGAGCCTCGTCCATGCGTCGACGAAAGCCCGTCCATGGAGGGCCGGAAATCGCGTCGGCGCACAGGGGCATACAATATTATAATATAACGCGTACGCGCACGATAGAACACCGACGGAATGCAATTATTTCAGCCCAAAGGAAGCGACCCAAGAAAAAAGTGGAAATTTTGAATAATAAATTTAGATTTATGAATTGTAATCTCGAAAGATTTTTGTACCTTTACACCCAGATAGCGCAAAGATGCCGAATTGACCCCAAATGAGTTACGACTACCACACTCCTGTTATGCTCCAAGAAACCGTGGAAGGGCTGGATATTAAGCCCGACGGAGTGTATGTCGACCTTACATTCGGAGGGGGCGGGCACAGCCGCGAGATACTGTCCCGCCTGAGCCGGAAAGGCCACCTCTACGGCTTCGACCAAGACCTGGACGCACAGGCCGGCGCGCCACAAGACGAGCGCTTCACCTTCGTGCGCAGCAACTTCCGCTTCGTGAGCAACTGGATGATGTACTACGGTCACGAAAACGTGGATGGCATTCTGGCCGACCTGGGCGTGAGCAGCCACCACCTCGACATGGGCGAGCGCGGATTCAGTTTCCGCTACGACGCGCCACTCGACATGCGCATGAACCAGCGCGCACGCCTCACTGCCCATCAGGTGGTGAACGAATACAGCGAAGAACAGCTGACCGCCATCCTGCGCCTCTACGGCGAACTCAAGCAAAGCCGACAGTTGGCCTCGGCCATCGTGAAGGCCCGCACACAAGCCACCATCGACACCACCGGCCAGCTGGCCGCAGCAGTGTCACCCCAAATGGGACGGCAGCGCGAGAAGAAAGACCTGGCCAAGGTGTTCCAGGCACTGCGCATTGAGGTGAACGGCGAGATGGAAGCCCTGCGCCAAATGCTCAACGCCACAACCCAGCTGCTGGCCCCCGGCGGGCGGCTGGTCGTGCTCACCTACCACTCGCTCGAAGACCGCATGGTGAAAAACATCATGCGCAGCGGAAACATCGAAGGCCAGACCGAGCAAGACATCTACGGCAACCCGAACAGCCCGCTGCGCCCCGTCGGGAAAATGCAAACACCAAGCGCCGAAGAGCAAAACGAGAACCCGCGCAGCAGAAGCGCAAAACTGAGAATTGCAGAAAGAGTAGCAAGTTAAGACATGGAAGAACAGAAAGCAAAACATAACGAGGAACAGCAAAACAAAAGCCAGCAACGCAGGAACCTGTGGGGCTCGCTCTTCACCGAAGGCGAGCTGGAGGCAGGCGACAACAAGGGACTGGCCGATGCCATACGGCAGATGAACATCGACGGGCGATGGTTCTTTCACCAGATTCCGCTCCTGCTGCTCATTCTCGGAGGCCTGCTGCTCATCGTCACCAACCGATACCAGTCACAACAGGAAATGATTGAGAAGGAAAAACTGGAACAAGACGTTGAAGACTGGCGCTACCGCTCACTCACCCGCTCCAGCGAACTCACCACTCGCACCCGACAAAGCCAAATCGAGGAACGACTGAGACAAATGGGCGACAGCCTGCTGAAAGCACCCACCGAACCACCCTTCACCATAAACCCCAACGAATAAGACACACACAACATGGCCGCTGACAACAAAAAAGCAATCAAAAGATTCCGACTGGTGATTCTCCTCATCAGCTTCCTGGGTGTGTGCATTCTGGGCAAGGCGCTCGACACAATGTTGTTCCGCGCCGACTATTGGCGACAGGTGAGCCAGCGCTTCGTCAGCGACAGCATCAGCGTCGAAGCCATGCGCGGCAATATTCTCTCGGCCGACGGCAAGGTGATGGTGGCCTCGCTGCCCAAGTACCGTCTGTTCATGGACTACATCATCATCGACAAAGACTCCCTTGCCCGCGAAAAGGCACAGCGCTGGCGCGACTCGATGATTCTCTGCAAGGCCGACAGCATTGCCGAAGGTCTGCATCAAATATTCCCCGACAGGTCGAAAAAATGGTTCCACGACCGTTTTCTCGAAGGCATGAGGCGTAAGTCGCACAGCTGGAACCTCTACCCCGACCGACTGGCAAGCTACATCGAGTACCGCCAGGTCAAGGAGTTGCCCCTGCTATGCGAAAGCAAACTAAGAAGCGGCTTCAACCCCGAAAAGATTAATCAGCGCATAAAGCCCTTCGGCTCGCTGGCCAGCCGCACGCTGGGAGGCGTCTCGAAAGATTCGGTAAAGGGAACCAGCGGACTGGAATGGTGCTACGATACCATACTCTGCGGTACGCCCGGCATCAAGCACCGCACCAAAATCAGAAACAGCCAAGTAAACTTCTACGACCGCGACCCCGTCGACGGCCACGACCTTGTGACCACCATCGACGCCACCATGCAGGACATTGCCGAAAAGGCCATCGTGAACAAGTTGAAGGAAGTGAACGGCGACAAGGGCGTAGTCATCCTCATGGAAGTGGCCACCGGCGACATCAAGGCCATGGTGAGCATGACACGCTGTCGCAACGAAATCACGGGCGAGAGCCAATACCTGGAGGTGCAGAACGACGCCATCAACGCCCTATGGGAACCGGGCTCGACCTTCAAGACCGGTAGCATCATGGTGGCTCTGGAAGACGGGAAAATCACACCCAACACCACCGTCGACTGCAACGGAGGCATCTACATGATGCACGGCCGCCCCATGAAGGACCACAACTGGCACCGCGGAGGATACGGCACACTCACCGTCTCCGAAGTGCTCGAACAAAGCTCGAACATCGGAGTGAGCCGCATCATTGACAACCTCTACCACGACAACCCCGGGAAATACGTACAGGGGCTCTACAACATCGGCGTAGGCATACCACTGGGAATGCCCATGGGAACCAATCCCCGCGTGCGCATGCCAAACACCGACAAGAACACCGGCAACTGGTCGAAGACGGCACTGGCCTGGATGAGCATCGGATACGAAACACAAATTCCGCCCATCAGCACCGTCACATTCTACAACGCCATCGCCAACAACGGGCGCATGGTGCGCCCCCGCTTCGTGAAGGCCGAGATGGAGAACGGCCGCGTCGTACGCGAATTCCCCGTCGAGGTCATCAAGGAGAAAATCTGCTCGCCCCACACCCTGCGCGACATTCAAATGATTTTGGAACGGGTGGTCAGCAAGGGACTGGGCAAGAAGGCTGGCAATAAGCGATTCAAGGTGAGCGGAAAGACCGGCACAGCACAAGTGGCCGAAAACGGCAGCTATGCCAGTCATGCCTACATGGTCAGCTTCTGCGGCTACTTCCCCAGCGACGCGCCCAAGTACTCCTGCATAGTCTGCATCCACAAACGCGGACTTCCAGCCTCCGGCGGCGGACAGTGCGGACCTGTGTTCAGCGAAATCAGCCAGATGGTGATGAACCAAGGCGTCTATCGCGACCCTCGCGAAGCAGCTGACTCCACCAGCATCTTCACCCCGACCCTCTGCCGCGACACCGTGAGCATCAAGAATGGCATCGTGCCCGACCTCTCTGGCATGGGAGCACGCGATGCCGTGAATGCCCTTCGAAAGGCTGGCATGAACGCCCGACTGCGCGGGACGGGAGCCGTCTACGAACAAAGTCTGCCCGCCGGCACGAGAGTCAGCAAGGGCAAGACCATAACGATAAACCTGAAATAATGACAATAAAGCAACTCACACAAGCCACACAGCCCCGACAGATACTCGGGACTCAGGAACGGGAAATATCCGGCATCGAAATAGATTCGCGCCGCATAGAGAAAGGCAACGTCTTCGTGGCTATGCGCGGCACACAAGCCGACGGCCACCAATTCATCCCGAAAGCAATGGAGCTGGGCGCAACATGCATCGTGTGCGAAACACTGCCCGACACGCTCGACGAGGGCGTCACCTATGTGCAATACGACAACACCGAAGCAATAGTGGGCCCACTGGCCACCCAGTTCTTCGGCAACCCCACCCAGCGGATGAAGCTCGTCGGCGTAACTGGCACGAATGGCAAGACAACCATCGCCACACTGCTCTACGAGATGTTCCGCCGTTTTGGCTATAAGGTGGGACTGTGCAGCACCGTCTGCAACTACATCGACGGCGAGCCCATCCCCACAGAATGCACCACCCCCGACCCCATAACCCTCAACCGACTGCTCGGGCGCATGGCCGACGAAGGCTGTCAGTATGCCTTTATGGAGGTCAGTTCACACGCCGTGGCACAACAGCGCATCGGCGGCCTAACATTTGCTGGCGGAATATTCACCAACCTGACCCGCGACCACCTCGACTATCACAAGACCTTCGAAGCCTACCGTGACGCAAAGAAGGGCTTTTTCGACATATTGCCCAAAGGCGCCTTCGCCATCATCAATGCCGACGACAAGAACGGCGCCTTCATGGTGCAGAACACCAAGGCCACGGTCAAGACATACTCCCAGCGCACGGCAGCCGACTTCAAAGCCAAGATACTGGAAGAGAGTTTCGACGGGATGAACCTCAACGTCGACAATCATGAGGTGTACGTCCAATTCGTCGGTCGGTTCAACGTGAGCAACCTGTTGGCCGTCTATGGTGCAGCCACCATGCTGGGCCACAAGGCCGAAGAGGTGCTCATTGCCCTCAGTGCCATGAAGCCCGTCAACGGACGGTTCGAGACCATCCGGAGCCGCGAAGGCGTGACGGCCATCGTCGACTATGCCCACACCCCCGATGCGTTGGTGAACGTGCTCACCACCATCAATGAAGTGCTTCAGGGACGCGGACAATGCTGGACCGTGTGTGGCGCAGGAGGCAATCGTGACAAAGGCAAGCGCCCCCTGATGGCCCAGGAAGCCGTGAAACACAGCAACCGGGTCATCATCACCAGCGACAACCCACGTTTCGAGGAACCACAGGCCATCATCGACGACATGCTGGCAGGCCTCACCGACGAACAACGCCGTACGGTGCTCAGCATCGTCGACCGTCGGGAAGCCATACGCACCGCCTGCACCCTGGCTCAGCCCGGCGATGTCATCCTCGTTGCTGGTAAGGGACATGAAGACTATCAAATCATACAGGGCGTGAAGCACCACTTCGACGACCACGAGGTCATTCGCGAATGCTTCGGCCTCAACTTGTAAAATACAGACAGAAACATGCTATACTACCTATTCAGATATCTTGGCCAATTTGGCATCCCAGGCGCCCACCTGTGGTCCTATATCTCCTTCCGCGCCATCCTCACCCTTGTGCTATCACTAATTATTTCCGTGTGGTTCGGCGAATACTTCATCAAATGGATGAAACGCCACGGAGGGACCGAAGTGCAGCGCGACAAGAACATCGACCCCTACGGCGTGGAAAAGAAGAGTGTGCCGACAATGGGCGGCGTAATCATCATCATCGCCACCGTCATCCCCACACTCCTGTTGGGTCGACTTCGCAATATATACATGCTGCTCATGATTGTCACCACACTGTGGCTCGGAGCTATCGGCTTCATCGATGACTACATCAAGAAGAAAGGAAACAAAGACGGTATGCGGCCGCTCTACAAACTGGCCGGACAGGCACTGCTGGGCCTGGGCATCGGCCTCACGCTATGGCTCAGCCCCGATGCCGTCATTCGCGAAAACGTGCAGGTCGACAATGCCAACGGCACCGAAATCGTCTACAAGAGCAATCCCGTAAAAAGCACCATCACCACCATCCCGTTCGTGAAGAACAATAACCTCAGCTATAGCGAAATGTTCCGCTGGATGGGCCGCTACCGCACGGCTGCCGGCTGGGTGTTCTTTGTCTTCATCACGACCTTTGTGGTCATGGCCGTCAGCAACGGTTCGAACCTCAACGACGGCATGGACGGAATGTGCGCTGGCAACTCTGCCATAATCGTTATGGCCTTAGCCATATTGGCCTACGTGAGCAGCCACATCGGGCTGGCCTCCTACCTCAACATCATGTACGTTCCTGGCAGTGAAGAATTGGTTATCTTCTTGCTCGCCTTCATGGGCGCCCTGGTTGGCTTCCTATGGTACAATGCCTATCCGGCACAGGTGTTCATGGGCGACACCGGCAGTCTGGCAATCGGCGGCATCATTGCCGTGACGGCCGTCATCATCCACAAGGAGTTGCTCATCCCCCTGCTGTGTTTCGTCTTTCTGTGCGAGAGCGTCAGCGTACTGCTCCAGACACAATATGCCAAAATGGGCAACAAGCGAGGCAGAAAGTGGAGAGTCTTCAAACGTGCCCCCATCCACGATGCCTTCCGCATCAAGCCCGGACAACTGGCTCCGGACTTGGAGATACTGTGGAACTGGCCCAAAGGCTGTTGGCTCGAATCAAAGATTACCACCCGATTCTGGATTATAACCATCCTAACGTCGGCTCTGGCCATCATAACGCTGAAGATTAGATAAGCAGTGAAGATTATTGAAGCGAAGAAAAACCAAACGAAATGAAACGAATCGCCATATTGGGAGCCGCTGAGAGCGGAATCGGGACAGCCATCCTGGCACAAAAGCAAGGTTGGGATGTCTTCGTCAGCGACATGGGCACCATCAAGGATAAGTACAAGCAAATGCTCATCGACCGCCAGATTCCGTGGGAGGAAGGGCACCACACCGAAAGCCATATTCTTAACGCCGACACCATTGTGAAGAGTCCCGGCATACCCGACACTGCCCCCATCGTGCAGAAACTCATCCAGCAGGGAACACCCATTCTGTCGGAACTGGAATTTGCCAAGCCCTACAGCCATGGCAAGACCATCTGCATTACAGGCTCAAACGGAAAGACCACGACAACAAGCCTCATCTACTACATCATGCAACGATGGGGAGCCGACGTAGGCCTGGCCGGCAACATCGGGCGTTCCTTCGCCCTGCAAGTAGCCGAAGGAGACCACGACTGGTACGTATTGGAGATTAGCTCGTTCCAGCTCGACAATATGTTCCAATTCCGTGCCGATGTTGCGGTGCTCATGAACATCACCCCCGACCATCTCGACCGCTATGAGTTCGAAATGCAGAACTACACGGACTCAAAGATGCGCATCATACAGAACCAAACGCCTGAGGACGCCTTCGTCTATTGGCAACAGGATGAACATATCGAACAGGAACTGAAGAAACGTGCCGAGGGTTATGCTCCCAAGCCCACGCCTTCTTCCCAACCTGCCTGTCCGGGGCATCCCCACCTCATGCCGTTTACCGACAGTGATTTCGAGCGTCTCGGTCTCACCTTCTCCCAGATGGGGCAACACAACAAGCGTAATGCCCTGGCAGCCTTCGTTGCCACAAAGCATGTGGGAGTCGACGAAACGCTCATTCGGCAGTGCCTCGCCGAGTTCCCCGGAGTAGAGCACCGCCTGGAACGCGTTGACGAAAAAGGAGGAGTCCTCTTCATCAACGATTCGAAAGCCACGAACGTGGATGCCTGCTACGTTGCCCTTCAGGCTATGACACGCCCCACCATCCTCATCGTGGGCGGGAAGGACAAGGGCAACGACTACAGCGTGCTGTTCGATATTGTCAGAGAACACTGCGCCGGACTGGTTTACCTCGGTGCCGACAACCAGAAACTGCATCAGGCCTTCGACCACCTTGGCCTGCCCATTGCCGACACCCACAGCATGCGCGAGTGCGTTGAAGCCTGCGTGCACATGGCAAAGCCTGGCGACTGCGTCCTGCTAAGCCCCTGCTGCGCCAGTTTCGACCTTTTCAAGAACATGGAAGACCGTGGCGAGCAATTCAAAAGCCTCGTGCATGCATACAATATATAAAGGAATATAAAGAAGATAGAAATGAAGCTGTCCGCTATCAACATAAAAAAGGAAAGTTTTCTGCAGGGCGACATGGTCGTGTGGATGATTCTCCTGGCCCTGTGCATGATTTCCATCGTGGAAGTCTATAGTGCCTCGAGTCGCATGACCTATAACTCTCTCAACTATTGGGACCCAGTCATTGAGCATACCACTTATATCCTTGCCGGACTCTTCGTGGCCTGGCTGGTGCATAAGGCGCACTGCAAGAGTTTCAAAGGCCTCAGTGTCCTTGGCATGGTAGTTTCCATTGCCCTGCTCTTTGCCGTGCTGTTCATGGGTAAAATTAATGGTGCCGCACGCTGGATTCGCATTTTGGGTATCACCATCCAGCCCTCAGAGTTCGCCAAACTTACCCTCGTGGGCACTGTCGCCTGGCTCTTAGCAACCTTCCGCGACAAGGAAACCGGCGGTGCCTCAAAACTGGCCTTCAAGTGGGTGGCCGTTCTCACGGCAACCTCCTGCTTGCTCATCGTGGGAGAAAACTTCTCAACAGCCTGCATCATATTTTTGGTCATGTTCATCATGACTTGGTATGCCCAGGCACCCAAGAAATGGCTGTGGGCCATCGTCGTTGCCGTGGGGGTTAGCGGTGCGGTAGGTTTTTGCACGCTGAAGTTTGTGCCAGAGGATACCGCCGAACAAATAAGCGAACTCCCCATGCTCCATCGCTTCTCCACATGGTCGAACCGCATCAAGAGCGGCAGCGAATTGCCCGAAGACCCGAAGGACTATAATATCCACGACAACATACAAGTCACCCATGCCCGCATAGCTGTTGCAACCTGCAACATCGTGGGTAAAGGCCCCGGCCAAAGTGTGCAGCGCGACTACCTGCCCCACGCCGCCAGCGACTTCATCTATGCCATCATCATCGAGGAAAGCGGCATAGAGGGTGGCATGCTGGTCATGTTCATGTATCTGCTCCTCCTCTATCGCGCCATGCGCATTGCAGAGCGATGCAAGAACCGATTCCCAGCCTATCTGGTGATGGGATTGGCACTGATGCTTGTCGTCCAGGCCATGGTGAACATGGCAGTCTCCGTCGGAGCCATGCCCGTAACGGGGCAGCCCCTTCCCCTGGTATCGAAGGGGGGAACGTCGACCTTCATAACCAGTACCTACATTGGTATGATACTTAGCGTAAGCCATACAGCCAAGAAATTGGAAGATAATACACAACTAGCAACAGAAGTACAGAAGTAATGGATAACTTAAGAATCGTAATAAGCGGCGGCGGAACAGGAGGACACATTTTCCCTGCCGTAAGCATTGCCAACGCCATCCGCGAATTAGAACCAAAGACGAAGATTCTTTTCATTGGAGCTAAAGGCCGCATGGAGATGCAACGCGTGCCTGCAGCTGGATACGAGATTGTGGGGCTGCCAATCCGGGGCCTCATCCGTCCTCTATGGAAGCCTGCAAACATCGGCGTCGTCATCGACTTCCTGAAGAGCAAGCGCCTGGCCAAAAAGACGCTGCGCGAGTTTCGCCCCGATGTTGCAGTGGGCGTCGGCGGCTATGCCAGCAGTGCCACACTTAATGCAGCCCACGAACTGGGCATACCCTGCCTCATACAGGAGCAAAACTCCTATGCCGGCCTAACCAATAAGACGCTGGCCCGCAAGGCCCAGAAAATCTGTGTTGCCTACGAAGGCATGGAACGATTCTTCCCCAAAGACCGAATCATCCTCACGGGCAACCCGGTTCGCCAGGGACTGCTTGACCCCACGCTCACAAAGACAGAATCCTCAGCCATCTTTGGCCTCGAGCCCGACCTGCCCACCATCCTTATCATTGGCGGAAGCCTGGGGGCACGCACCATGAATGAAAGTGTCCTTGGCAACCTCGATGCCATTGCCAAGTCGAACATTCAGTTTATCTGGCAAACCGGTGGCTACTACTACAAGACCATTCAAGACGAACTTGCCAAGAAGGGCAAACCCGAAAACCTATACGTTACCGATTTTATTGCCCGCATGGACCAAGCTTACAAGGCTGCCGACCTTGTCATCTCACGAGCCGGCGCCAGCAGCATCAGCGAACTGTGCCTTTTGGGCAAGCCATCTATTCTCGTACCGTCGCCCAACGTGGCCGAGGACCATCAAACCTGCAATGCCATGGCCCTGGTCAACAAGGAAGCAGCCTTGATGGTTCGTGACGCTGATGCGTGCAAGCAGCTCATTCCCCTTGCCCTCGACGTCGTTGGAAACAAGGAACGCCTCAAGACGTTAGGCGAGAATGCATACAAAATGGCTTACAAGGACTCGGCCAAGATAATCGCCGAGGAAGTTCTTAAACTTGCAAAAAAAGATTGATATGGACGCAACACAGATAAAAGCAGTATATTTCATCGGCATTGGCGGCATAGGCATGAGCGCCATTGCCCGTTATTTCCTTCATCGCGGCCTTGTGGTAGGTGGCTATGACCGCACCCCGAGTGAGCTCACCCAACGCTTGAGCGAAGAGGGAGCACACATCCATTATGAGGAAAACATCGGGCTCATACCCACGGAGTGTCTCGACCCCGACACGTGTCTGGTGGTCTACACCCCCGCCATACCTGCCGAGCATGCCGAGCTGCAATACTTCCAGCGCAATGGCTTCGACCTGGAGAAACGTGCGCAAGTGTTGGGCACGCTCACCCAGACCATGAAGGGCCTGTGCGTGGCCGGCACCCACGGCAAGACCACGACCAGCAGCATGGCTGCCCATCTGCTCCACCAGAGCCATGTTGACTGCAATGCATTCCTTGGCGGCATCACAAAGAACTACGGAACCAACTACATTCTCAGCCCCAAAAGCAATTATGTGGTCATTGAGGCCGATGAATTTGACCGTTCCTTCCATTGGCTTACGCCCTGGGCTACGGTCATCACATCCACCGATGCCGACCACCTTGACATCTATGGTACAGAGGAGGCTTACCTCGAGAGCTTCCGCCACTACACCAGCCTCATCCGTCCCGATGGATATTTAATAATGCACACGGGGCTTAAGATGAAGCCCGAGACTCAAAAGGGGGTTACGACCTACACCTATAGCCGCGACGCCGGGGACTTCCATGCCGAGAACGTGAAGATTGGCAACGGCGAAATCACCTTCGACCTCGTCTCCCCCCTGGGCAACATCAAGGGCGTCAACCTTGGCGTTCCCGTCAGCGTGAACATCGAGAATGGCATTGCCGCCATGGCCCTTGCTCAACTGGCTGGAGCCGACGAGGAGGAAATACGTCGGGGGATGGCCACGTTCAGTGGTGTTGACCGCCGGTTCGACTTCCACGTCCGCACTCCCCAAATGGTGTATCTGAGTGACTACGCTCATCATCCCGAGGAAATCCGCCAGAGCATACTCAGCGTGCGCCAGCTCTACGAGGGTCGCCACGTGAAGGTCATCTTTCAGCCACATCTCTACAGCCGCACCCGCGATTTCTACCAAGAATTTGCCGATGCACTGTCGTTGCTCGACGATGTAACCATTGTCGACATATACCCTGCCCGCGAGCAGCCCATCCCTGGCATCACCAGCCAAATCATCTACGACCGCCTTCGCCCCGGCATACAGAAGGAGCTGATTAGCAAGGAGCAGATACCCGATGTCGTGCGCCGCGGAGGCTTCGACGTGCTCGTGACGCTTGGCGCCGGCGACATCGAAGACTATGCCAACGAGATAACCCAGATACTCAGCCAGAAAGCATGAAGATACTGAAAACCGCATTCAAGACGTTACTGCTGATAGCCTCGCTCGCCTACCTCATCTTCGCCCTGATTAAGGTCAGCCGGCCAGCCGGGGAGATGGTGTGTACGGGAGTGGACTTCCAGTATACCGATTCCTCTCAGGCGTGCCTCATCAATGATTCCATCATCAACAACTATCTGGGTCGCCTGAAGATTAGTCCGAAAGGGAAGATGATGGGCGACATCGATGCACCGGACATCAGCAAGCGCCTCTCGGCCATGCCTTTCATCGACACGGTCGCAGTTTACCACACGGCATCGGGAAAGTTGTGTATGCGCATCACCCCCTATCATCCTCTGCTCCATGTCTACGCACAGGACGGCGACGAATTCTACGTCGACGACAAGGGCGTCATTGCCCCTGGCGGCGGTCTCAGCATCGACCTGCCCATCGTCACGGGACACGTCACGCGAAAGTTTGCCAGCACACGATTGTTGGTACTGGGACAATACTTGCGTGAGGATGAATATTGGAACCACATGGTGGAACAAATCAACATCGACCCAAAGGGGCAGGTGGAAATCATCCCCCGATACGCCGAGCAGCGCATACTGTTAGGCGAACCCAAAGACATTGCAGACAAGCTGCAACGTGTTCGCCTATTCTACGAAAAGGCCATGCCCAAGACGGGGTGGAACAAATATCATACTATCAACGCCATCTATAAAGGCCAAATCATTTGCACAAAATAATAAAATAGATACGCTATGGGAGCAAACAACGAAATTATCGTAGCTCTGGAATTTGGAACCTCTGCCATTCGAGGAATCGCCGGCAAGAAGAAGGCCGACGGCTCAATCCAGATTCTCGACATTGAACAGGAACATGCCACCGATGCCATCCAGCGAGGCATAATCTACAACATCGACAAGACCACACTGGCCATCATGAACATCATCCGACGGCTCAGTGAGCGCTTCAACACGCAGATACAGCGCGCCTATGTGGGCATTGGCGGCCAATCGCTGCACACGGCAGGCAACTTCATCTCACGCGGCATGGAAACAAAGGTGAAGGTCACGCCCGAACTGATTGACAACTTGATGGACAGCAACCGCACCACGCAGTACACCGACTCCGAGATTCTCGATGTCATACCCCAGGAGTACGTAGTGGGCAGTCGCACCATTAACGACCCCGTGGGTATCATGACCGAGCAGATTGAGGCCCGATTCATGAATGTCGTCGCCAAGAGCGCCCTGCTCGAGAACATCCGCAAGTGTATGAAACTGGCCGGTGTGGAAATTGCAGACATGCTCATCTCGCCCATAGCGTTAGCCGACTCCATGCTCAGCGAGAGCGAGAAGCGCTCGGGCTGCGCCCTTATCGACTTCGGCGCCGGCACCACCACCGTGGCCGTCTACAGCGGCAACCTGCTGCGCCACCTCGTGGTCATTCCCCTTGGCGGCGGCAACATCACAGCAGACATTGCCAAATCCAACCAAATGGAACTGGAGGAAGCCGAGGCTCTCAAGCGCAAGTATGGCATAGCCTATGTGGCATCGGAAAGCGACAACCCCCAGATGCTATCCATCAGCAACGACCGCACGCTGTCCGAGAACACGCTGCAGAACATCATTGGTGCTCGCCAGGAGGAAATCATCGCCAATGCATGGAACCAGATTGAGAACATGGGCAACAAGCTGCTTGCAGGCATCATCATCACCGGTGGTGGTGCACAGATGAGGGACATGCCCGAGGCTATCAAGCACTTCACCCAGTTCCCAAAGAACGTGAAGATAGCCAAATCATTAATTACCACGGTCGACGTTGCCGACAACGTCAACACGCCACAAGGTTGCAGCGTTGAAACCCTGATAGCCCTGTTGCTTCACGGCGACGTTAACTGTGCTGCCGAATTCGTTGTCGATACGGAGGTTGGCGACACACCCGAAGCCGTAGCCGCCCCGAAGGGTGAGCCCGAAGAGGCGAAGAAGGAAGCCACGGCCACGGATGAAGGCGAGGAAAGACAAGCCGAAGAGAAGAGTCATTCGGCCCAGGAAGAAGAGAAGCCGAAGGAGAAGCAAAAGAGTTCGTTCGTTGAAGGACTGAAGAAATTCGGACGTTTTCTGGGCAAAACATTTTCCGAAGAAGACGACGATTAACGTATAACCGCAAAAGAGACTCTGTGTTACATAGAGGAAACGAAGAAGAAATCATAACGAATATGGAACAGAATATTAACTTCGGAGCCGAGGGTGGAATCGAATTTACCGGTTTCCATACCAACAAGCCACACATCATAAAAGTAATTGGTGTGGGAGGAGGTGGCGGCAATGCTGTCAACCACATGTATAATGAAGGCATACACGACGTCAATTACATCGTATGCAACACCGATAACAAAGCACTAACCGACAGTCCCGTCCCCAACAAGTTGCAGTTGGGCAAGGAGGGCTTGGGAGCTGGAAACAAACCGGCCCGTGCCCGCGAAGCAGCGATGGAGAGTATCGACGACATCAACGCCATGCTCGACGACGGCACCAAAATGGTATTCATCACTGCCGGCATGGGCGGTGGTACCGGCACCGGCGCTGCCCCCATCATCGCCCAGTGTGCCAAGGAGAAAGGAATCCTCACGGTGGGCATAGTAACCATCCCCTTCCGTTTCGAGGGCAACAAGAAGATTGACCAGGCCCTGGAGGGCGTTGAGGAAATCAAGAAGCACGTTGACGCGCTGCTGGTTATCAACAACGAGCGTCTTCGTGAAATATATCCCGAGCTGACGGTCATCAATGCTTTCGGCCGCGCCGACGACACACTCACCATTGCCGCCCGCTCCATCGCAGAAATCATCACCATGCACGGCACCATCAACCTCGACTTCCAGGACGTGAAGACCGTGCTCGAGAACGGTGGCGTAGCCCTGATGTCGACAGGCTACGGCGAGGGAGAAGGACGTGTAAGCCAAGCCATCGACGAGGCCATCAAGTCGCCCCTGCTCAACAACAACGACATTTTCAACTCCAAGAAAGTGCTGCTGAACATCAACTTCAGCGATGCCGAAGAGAGCCAGCAGTTCACCATGGAGGAGATGAACGAGGTTCACAACTTCATGAGCAAGTTCACGAAGGACGTGGAAGTGAAATGGGGTATGGCCATCGATCCCAGTCTGGGCAACAAGATAAAGATTACGCTGCTGGCCACAGGATTCGGACTGCAGAGCGTGCCCGGCATGCAAAGCATGCTCGACAGCAAGTCGCAGCTGGAACGCGAGGAGGAGCGTGAACTGCAGGAGCGCCGTCAGGAACTTCGCGAGCAGTACTACCGCGACGAGGGCATCCCCATGGCCCGCCGGCGCCGTCACATCTTCCTGTTCTCGCCCGACGAACTCGACAACGAGGACATCATTGCCCGCGTGGAGGAGACACCCACCTACCGCCGCACGAAGGAGGAGCTGACGCAGATTCGCAACACCGAAGAGCCCATGAACGTGCCCTTCACCGAGCCTGCGACTCAGCCCGAGGCTCCCGCAGCACCAGCCGCTGAGCCGGAGCATGAGGCCGAACCGCTGAATGGCTTCGTACTTGACATTTGATGGCGGGCAGGCGGCGGTCAGCTTAGCACCTCACGCAGTATCGCCATCGAACGCAGCTCCGGAAAGTGGGGGACGTGCGTGCGATAATAATCGTTGACCACCTGCAAGAGGCGAGCACGCTGGTCGCGAGAGAAACGAAACAAATGCATGGTTGCAAAATCCATGCGCATCATCAGAGGCACAAGAGGCCGCTCCTCCTCGGGGAGCGCCTTTTGTGCTTCTTCCGTGTCGGGCCAGATGCCCAGGAAGCGCGACAGGCGGATAAGGAATGTCAGCGGGAAGTTGGCATATCCCTCCTCGCGCGCGTCGAGCCACAGGAGAGAGTTCACCAGATAGGCATACAACTGAGGATTGCTCCCCTCCTCGCGTAAACTATAATATAGAAACTCGCCCAGGAAGAGGGCTATGGTCTGCTTCATGGGGTGATAGGGCAGCGACTGATAAGGCTCGTCGATGCGCAGGTCAACCATGCGCTGGAGCTGTGCATTTTCCTGATAGTCGATGTCAACCTCGAGCATGCTCAGGGGGGAGAGCAGCACGCTCTGCAGCGCAGAACGTCGATTGCGCGGTATGCGCACCATGAAACTCACTGCCCCGCGCGACTCGGTGAAAAGCGTGGCTATCACCTTGGCGTCGCCATAACGCAGTGTGTGTAATACTATTCCGCGAGTCTTTTCAATCATAAGCGTCACGAAGGTACGATAATAAATTAAAAATTAAAAATTAATATCCAAAAAAAATACATAAAACTCTTGGTCAGTTTCGGGAAAAGTAGTAACTTTGCACCCGCAATCGTCACTTCGGTGTCAGGATGCAGCGGCGAAAAGGCCGCGGAGGCTGGTCCCTTCGTCTATCGGTTAGGACGAGAGATTTTCATTCTCTAAAGAGGAGTTCGACTCTCCTAGGGACTACGAGTAAAGTAAAACGAAAAAGTAGAAGTTAAAAAATGGCAAATCACAAATCATCTCTCAAGAGAATCCGTCAGGAGCAGAAGAGAAGACTGCACAACAGATATTACGCTAAGACCATGCGTAATGCAGTTCGCAAGTTACGTGCTACCACCGACAAGACCGCAGCACAGGAGATGTTCCCCGGCATCCAGAAGATTCTGGACAAGTTGGCAAAGGTTAACATCATACACAAGAACAAGGCTGCTAACCTGAAGTCTAAGTTGGCCAACCACATTGCGAAGCTCGGCTAATCCCTACAGGATAGATTTAGAAATAGCGACCATCCCGAAAAGGATGGTCGTTTTTTTTGTCGTTCAGGAAGCGGTGCACCAAGCCCCGGAAACCATCGACGCATCGACAAGGCTCCATCCATGCATCGACGAGGCTCTATCCATGCGTCGACGAGGCTCCGTCCATGCGTCGACGAGAGCTCGTCCATGCAACGTGCGCGCACACGTGCGCGAGGCAGCGGTTCCAAGGTTCGTATCACGCCCCCAAAAAGACTCGGGCGAGGCCACGATTTATTCCGTTAAACAACCACAAATTAGGCACGAATTTTTTCCCTAAATCGCGATTTTTTTGTATCTTTGCGCGTGTATAAAGAGAAATAATAGATTATGGAAGATAACTACAACATAGAAGAGCAAGATCAGGCCCAGTATTCGGCGGCGAATATTCAGGTTCTGGAAGGACTGGAAGCGGTGCGCAAGCGCCCGGCCATGTACATCGGAGACATTTCGGAGAAGGGTCTCCACCACCTGGTCTATGAAACCGTGGACAACAGTATCGACGAGGCCCTGGCCGGATATTGCACACACATCGAAGTAACCATCAACGAAGACAACAGCATCACGGTGCAGGACAACGGTCGAGGCATCCCCGTCGACATGCACGAGAAGGAGCACAAGAGCGCACTCGAGGTGGTTATGACCGTGCTGCATGCCGGCGGTAAGTTCGACAAGGGCTCATACAAGGTCAGCGGCGGTCTGCACGGTGTGGGTGTGAGCTGCGTCAACGCGCTCTCCACTCGCATGGTCTCCACAGTCTATCGCGATGGTAAAATCTACCAGCAGGAATACGCCCAGGGCAAACCCACCACTGGCGTGGAAATCATTGGCGAGACCGACATCCGCGGCACACGCCAGCAGTTCTGGCCCGACGGCAGTATCTTCATCACCACAACCTACAAATACGACATCCTGGCCAACCGTATGCGCGAACTGGCCTACCTGAACGCCGGCATCACCATCACGCTGACCGACCGCCGTCTCGACGAGAACGAGAAAGTGGGCATCGAAGGCGAGCGCAAGGAGACCTTCTACAGCGAGGGCGGACTGCGCGACTTTGTGCGTTACATCGACTCCAGCCGCACACCGCTCACCGGCGACGTCATCTACCTGAACACCGAAAAACAGAACACCCCCATCGAGGTGGCCATCATGTACAACACGGCCTACTCCGAGAATCTGCACTCATACGTCAACAACATCAACACCATCGAAGGCGGTACACACGTTACCGGCTTCCGCATGGCACTGACCCGCACCCTGAAGACCTATGCCGAGCAGCAGTGTCAGAAGGAACTGGAGAAACTTGCCAAGAACCACGTAGAGATTAGCGGCGAGGACTTCCGCGAGGGACTGACCGCCGTCATCAGCGTGAAGGTGGCCGAACCCCAGTTCGAAGGCCAGACCAAGACGAAGCTGGGCAACTCCGAAGTAGCCGGCTACGTACAGCAGGCCGTAGGTGAAGCCCTGGCCAACTATCTGGAAGAACACCCCCAGGAGGCCAAGCTCATCGTCGACAAGGTCATTCTGGCTGCCACGGCACGTGTGGCTGCCCGCAAGGCCCGCGAAAGCGTGCAGCGCAAATCGCCCATGGGCGGCGGCGGTCTGCCCGGCAAACTGGCTGACTGCTCCGACAAGGACCCCGCAAACTGCGAAATGTTCATCGTCGAGGGAGACTCCGCCGGCGGTTCAGCAAAACAGGGCCGCTCGCGCCAGTTCCAGGCCATCCTGCCCATCCGCGGTAAGATTTTCAACGTGGAGCGCGTCATGTGGCACAAGGCCTTCGAGCACGAGGAAGTAAACAACATCATCCAGGCCCTGGGCGTACGCTTCGGACTGGGCGAGGACTCGAAGGAGGCCAACTACGAGAAACTGCGCTACTACAAGGTCATCATCATGACCGATGCCGATGTCGATGGTTCGCACATCGACACCCTGCTGATGACCCTCTTCTATCGCTACATGCCTGAGCTCATCCAGAAGGGCCACCTCTTCATCGCCACCCCACCCCTCTACCGCTGCCGCCTGGGCAAGGTTGAGGAATACTGCTATACCGAGCAGGACCGCCTGCAGTTCATGCAGAAGTACAACAACGGACGCGAGGACGGCATCTTCACCCAGCGCTACAAAGGTCTCGGTGAGATGAACCCCGAACAGCTGTGGGAGACCACCATGAACCCCGAGACGCGACTGCTGAAGCAGGTGACCATCGAGGATGCTGCCGGAGCCGACTACGTATTCTCCATGCTCATGGGCGAGGACGTTGGTCCGCGTCGCGAGTTCATCGAGAAGAATGCCACCTTCGCCAACATCGATGCGTGATAAGATTAGAGAATAGGGATTAGAGATTAGGGCCACCGCTATTGAGGTGGCAGGAATATAAAAGGGAAGCGGGACACTCAGTTGAGTATCCCGCTTCTCTTTAGTTCGTCTATCATGCTTTCCAGTTCCGCGTACCAGGCGTCGCCGAATCGGCGGACAAGGGGCTCGCGGAGGAACTGATAGAGGCGTATGTTTTCTCGCCTGCCTTTTTCAATAGCATCCCGGCAGATGGCCCAGCGGTGATAGTTCAGCCCGATGAGAGGATGGGCCGGTTCGCTGTCGGTGGCCGGAATGGTGCCCAGTTGCTTCTCCCTTATCGGATAGAGATGGCAGCTGATGGGCCGCTGGCGGAGCAGGCAGCCGCAGGGACCACGAAAGGCACAGTCGCGCCCATTGACGATACAGGTCACCAACTCGCCTTCGGGGTCGGCATAGGCCACACCCGTGCGGTCTATCTCGCTCTGTGCCGAGGCCGAGAGGCGGGGCCACAGGTCGTCGAGTTGCTCCTCGATGTCGGCTATCTCGTCCATCGTCACGGGAGCCCCGGCGTCGCCCTCCTCGCAGCAGCGCCCTTGACACTTCGCAATGTCGCAGGCAAAGTACTCCGTAATGATGTCTGGCGAAAGCAGCACATCGCCAACCTGCAGGATGGGAGGCAGAAGCCCCTCCCCATCACGAGGGAGGGCTGGGGAGGGGGGCTTTACCATATTATCGGCTCCTTTCCGTGTTCCTGCAGATAGGCGTTACAGCGGCTGAACTGGTGCTGTCCGAACCATCCGCCGCGATTGGCGCTCAGGGGCGAGGGGTGGACGCTCTCAAGGACAAGATTCTTCGTCTTGTCTATCATCCAGGCCTTGCCCCGCGCAAAACCGCCCCACAACATGTAAACGATGCCCTCGCGATGCTTCGCCAAGGCCTGTATGGCGGCGTCGGTGAACTGCTGCCAGCCCAGCGAGGCATGGCTGTTGGCCTGGTGGGCGCGCACGGTCAGCGTGGCGTTGAGGAGCAACACACCCTGGTCGGCCCATCGTGTCAGGTCGCCCGAAGGAGGGACAGACACGCCCAAGTCGGCCGATATTTCCTTAAAGATGTTTTGGAGCGAAGGGGGAAAAGGCACACCATCCTGCACCGAGAAGCTCAGCCCGTGGGCCTGCCCTGGCTCGTGGTACGGGTCCTGACCAAGGATAACCACCTTCACCTTATCGAAGGGCGTGTGGTTGAAAGCATTAAAGATAAACGGCCCAGGGGGGTAGCATTTTCCGGCAGCATACTCGGCATGCACCGACTTCGCCAGCTGCTCAAAGTAGGGTTTATCGAACTCACCCTGAAGATGTTTCTTCCACGAAGGTTCAATCTTTACGTCCATGTTTCCCGGTTTTCTGCACAAAGTTACGAAGAATTATTGTATTTTTGCACTGAATTAGTCGAATATGGACAGCATTAACTATTTCTTCCAGGTTCTGAGTTCGGTGCTGTGGGGCTGGCCCATGATTATTCTGCTGCTGGGCACCCACATTTTCCTCACCATCCGTTTGCGAGTTCCTCAACGTAAGTTACTTACGGGCATCCGCCTGTCAGTGAAAAAAGACAAGGATGCCTCTGGCGACGTGAGCCAGTTCGGCGCCTTGGCCACCGCCCTTGCCGCCACGATTGGCACGGGCAACATTGTGGGCGTGGCAACGGCCGTAGCCCTGGGCGGACCGGGAGCCGTCCTGTGGTGCTGGCTGACGGGCCTGTTCGGCATGGCCACCAAGTATGCCGAAGGACTGCTTGCCGTGAAGTATCGCGTACGCGGCGAAGACGGACGCACCTACGGCGGACCGATGTACGCCCTGGAGCGTGGCCTGGGCATGAAGTGGCTGGCCCTGCTCTTCGCCATATTCACGGCGCTGGCCTCGTTTGGCATCGGCTGCATGGTGCAAGCCAACAGCATAGCCTTGCTGGCCAATGAAACCTTTGGCATCTCAACGTCCCTTGTCGGACTGTTTATATGCATCCTGACCGCCTTTGTCATCTTGGGTGGAGTAAAATCCATCGCCAGAGTGTGCACCGTCCTGGTGCCCTTCATGGCCCTGTTATACGTCGCGGGCTGCATCGCCATTCTGCTTATGAACGGGGCCTACGTGTGGCCCGCCGTCCGCCTCATTGTCCGTTCGGCCTTCGAGCCCGCGGCTGCCGGCGGAGGCTTCGTGGGTGCCACCGTCATGATGGCTGCCCGCTACGGCATTGCCCGCGGACTGTTCTCGAACGAGAGCGGCATGGGCTCGGCCCCCATTGTGGCGGCAGCCGCACAGACGCGCAACCCGGTGCGCCAGGCACTGGTATCGAGCACGGGCACCTTCTGGGACACCGTTGTCATCTGCGCCCTCACCGGACTGGTGCTGGTGAGCAGCATACTGGCCTACCCCGACATCAGCTACGCCGACGGAGCAGCGCTCACGAAGGTTGCCTTTTCAAAGATTCCGTACGTCGGCGCCCCACTGCTCACCTTCGGCATCCTCACCTTTGCCTTCAGCACCATCCTGGGCTGGAGCTACTATGGCGAAAGCGCCGTCAACTACATCGAAAGCCAACGCAGCAGTCGTTTCTACCGCATCCTCTACATCGTGGCCCTCTTCTTCGGCAGCATCATCAATCTCGACATCATCTGGAACATTGCCGACACGATGAACGCGCTCATGGCCATCCCCAACCTGGTTGCCCTCCTGCTCCTGAGCAAAGTGGCGGCCCAGGAGACACGGAAATATCTCTGGGCCGACCGCCTCGACGACGTCATGGAGGACTGACGTGGAGAAAAGAGAAAGCCGTGAGCGGTGAGGCCCACGGCTTTACTTATAGACAGGAGAATTTCCTAATTCTTATCTCTTTATTTTATCAGGCAGCGACCCGTCATGTCGGCAGGCTGGGGCAGACCCATGATGTAGAGGATGCTGGGAGCCACGTCGGCCAGCACGCCGTCCTCTACCTTGGCGCTGGTGTTCTCCGTGATGTAGATGAAGGGTACGGGGTTCAGGGAGTGAGCCGTGTTGGGTGTGCCGTCGGGGTTGATGGCATTGTCGGCATTACCGTGGTCGGCAATGATGATGGTCTCGTAGCCAGTCTCGTTGGCAGCGCTTACAACCTGGCCCACGCAATCGTCGACAGCGGCCACAGCCTTTTCGATGGCCTCGCAGACGCCCGTGTGGCCCACCATGTCGCCATTGGCGAAGTTTACCACGATGAAATCGTACTTATTCTCACGGATGGCAGCAACGAGCTTGTCCTTTACCTCGTAGGCCGACATCTCGGGCTTCAGGTCGTAGGTCTGCACCTTGGGGCTGGCCACCAGGATGCGGTCTTCGCCCTCGTAGGGAGTTTCGCGTCCGCCGTTGAAGAAGAATGTCACGTGGGCATACTTCTCGGTCTCGGCCGTGTGCAGCTGCTTCAGGCCCTTGGCCGACAGATATTCGCCCAGCGTGTTCATGACGTTTTCCTTGGGGAAGAGGATGTGGACGCCCTTGAACGATGCGTCGTAGGGTGTCATGCAGTAGTACTGGAGGCCGGGGATGGTCTTCATGCCCTGCTCTTCCATGTCCTGCTGGGTTAGCACGATGGTGAGTTCCTTGGCGCGGTCGTTGCGGTAGTTGAAGAAGATGACCACGTCGCCCTCCTTGATGGTTCCGTCGACGGCGGTGTTGTTGATGGGCTTGATGAATTCGTCGGTCACGCCCTCGTCATACGATTCCTGCATGGCCTCCACCATGTCGGTTGCCTGTTTGCCTTCGCCCCCGACGAGCAGGTCGTAGGCCACCTTGATGCGATCCCAGCGCTTGTCGCGGTCCATGGCGTAGAAACGGCCGATGATGCTGGCGATGGTGGTGTTTGTTCCCTGAATGTGGTCGGTCAGCTGCTGGATGAATCCCTTTCCGCTGCGGGGGTCGGTATCGCGCCCGTCCATGAAGCAGTGGACGTAGGTGTTCTTGATGCCGTATTTCTCCGAGATGTCGCAGAGGGTGAACAGGTGGTCGAGCGACGAGTGGACGCCTCCGTTGGAGGTCAATCCCATGAGGTGGACGCTCTTGCCGTTTACCTTCGCATACTCATAGGCCGAGACAATCTCGGGATTCTTCAGGATGGAACCGTCCTTGCAGGCGCGGTTGATTTTCACGAGGTCCTGATAGACGATGCGCCCGGCACCGATGTTGAGGTGCCCCACTTCGGAGTTACCCATCTGTCCGTCGGGCAGACCCACGTTCTCGCCACATGTCATTAGTTGGCTGTGGGGATACTTTGCGTTGATTTTGTCGAGATTGGGAGTGGGTGTCTGATAGATGACGTCACCCTTACCTTTGTTTCCGATACCCCATCCGTCGAGTATCATCAAAAGAGCTTTCTTTGCCATAGTTTTATTATATTACATTATCTGTTTTGCGCGCAAAGGTACGAATAAGTGGGCGAAAACACAAATTATTTCCGTGTTTTCCCCGTGGCAGCAGTCTCACGGCAGCGCTTTTTGAGGTACTTTTTGAGTCGTTTCTATCCCATCGCGGAATGGGCTGAAAATCGTCGACGCATTGACGGGGCCTCGTCGACGCATTGACGGAGCCTCGTCGACGCATTGACGAAGGCCCGTCG
>CALZQV010000019.1 GCA_945828295.1 uncultured Prevotellaceae bacterium
ACCACACCTTTGCCGAGTTGTTGGAGACCAACGACATCTGGACGGTAAAGTAAATCGTTAAATCACAGACTTTACAGTTTCTCGCCGTAGCAGAGGTCGCCGCAGTCGCCGAAGCCGGGAACGATGTACTTGTGCTCGTTCATGCCCGGGTCGATGGCGGCACACCATAGGGTGGTGTCCTCGGCTACGTTCTTTTGCATCATCTCCACACCTTCGGGAGTACCAATCACGCTGGCAATGTGTACCTGATGAGGCTTGCCCGTCTTCAGCAAGGCCTCGTAGGCTGCAACCATGGAGCCGCCTGTAGCCAGCATGGGGTCGACGATGATGAGGGTCTTACCCTTGACCGAGGGCGAGGCCATGTATTCCGTGTGGATGCCTACTTCGGTGTGTTCGCGATTAGTGTACATGCGGAAGGCAGAAACGAAAGCATTGTCGGCATGGTCGAAGACATGCAGGAAGCCTTCGTGGAAGGGGAGTCCGGCGCGGAGCACCGTTGCCAGCACGATGTCGTCCTTTATGAGCGGGATGTCGCTGGTGCCAAGCGGAGTGGTGACGGTCTTCGCCTTATAGGTCAGGACCTTCGATATCTCATAGGCCATCACCTCGCCAATGCGTCGGATGTTGTTGCGGAAAAGTGCACGGTCCTTTTGATAACTCTTGTCGCGAATCTCGGCCATGAAGTGGTTCATTACCGAGTTCTGTTCTGAAAGGTTGATAGTTTTCATGGATGTGTGAATTATTTCTGCCAAAGTTAACGAATTATTGCGAAATAAACGTGACATTACCTCATTAATTCACATCGCGGACGCGAGAATAACGAATATTTTGCCAACTCTGCTTTTCAAAACTGCAAGCTAAAGGGAAAAAGCATGGCGGACAAAGCAAAAATTCGCGTTTCGGCATACGTGTTTCGCTTTTTTTTCTTACTTTTGTACCGCCTAAAACGGAAGGTATCGAAAGATTAATTTCAACTTAATATTCATTAACATGGCAAATTTAGATTTAACCAAGTACGGCATCACCGGTTCGACCGTGATTGCCCACAATCCTTCGTATGAGTTCCTCTTTGAGGAGGAGACCAAGGCTGGTCTGACAGGTTATGACAAGGGTCAGAACACCGAGCTGAATGCTGTGAACGTAATGACCGGTATCTACACTGGCCGCAGCCCCAAGGACAAGTACATCGTGGACGACGCACAGAGCCACGACAAGGTTTGGTGGACCACCGAAGACTATAAGAACGACAACCACCCCATGAGCGAAGAGGTATGGGGCAAGGTGAAGGAAATCGCCATCAAGGAGTTGTGCAACAAGCAGCTCTACGTTGTTGACGCATTCTGCGGTGCCAACGAGGCTACCCGTCTGGCTGTGCGCTTCATCGTTGAGGTTGCTTGGCAGGCTCACTTCGTAAAGAATATGTTCATCCAGCCCACAGAGGAGGAACTGAAGAACTTCGAGCCCAACTTCGTTATCTACAACGCATCAAAGGCTAAGGTTGAGAACTACAAGGAACTGGGTCTGAACTCAGAGACTTGCGTGGCCTTCAACACTACCAGCCGTGAGCAGGTAATCATCAATACCTGGTATGGTGGTGAGATGAAGAAGGGTATGTTCTCGATGCAGAACTACTACCTGCCCCTGCAGGGTATCGCCAGCATGCACTGCTCGGCCAATACCGACATGGAGGGTAAGAACACTGCAATCTTCTTCGGTCTGTCTGGTACGGGTAAGACCACATTGTCTACCGACCCCAAGCGTCTGCTTATCGGTGACGACGAGCACGGATGGGACGACGAGGGCGTGTTCAACCTCGAAGGTGGTTGCTACGCCAAGGTTATCAACCTGTCTAAGGAGAACGAGCCCGACATCTATGGTGCTATCAAGCGTAACGCCCTGTTGGAGAACGTAACGGTTGCAGCCGACGGCAAGATTGACTTTGCTGATAAGAGCGTGACCGAGAATACCCGCGTAAGCTACCCCATCGAGCACATCGAGAAAATTGTGAAGAAGGTGAATGGCAAGAGCGCAGGCCCAGAGGCTAAGAACGTTATCTTCCTCAGTGCCGATGCATTCGGGGTACTGCCTCCCGTAAGCATCCTGACTCCCGAGCAGACGAAGTACTACTTCCTCTCTGGTTTCACCGCTAAGCTGGCTGGTACCGAGCGCGGTATCACCGAGCCCACTCCCACATTCTCGGCTTGCTTCGGCCAGGCCTTCCTTGAGCTGCATCCCACAAAGTATGCCGAGGAACTGGTGAAGAAGATGGAGAAGAGCGGTGCCAAGGCTTACCTGGTGAACACCGGTTGGAATGGTACAGGCAAGCGCATCAGCATTCCCGACACCCGTGGTATCATCGACGCTATTCTGGATGGCAGCATCCTGAAGGCTGAGACCAAGAAGATTCCTTTCTTCGACTTCGAGGTGCCCACTGCTCTGCCCAACGTTAACCCCGCCATCCTCGATCCTCGCGACACTTATGCTAACGCCAGCGAGTGGGAAGAGAAGGCTAAGGATTTGGCAGCCCGCTTCATCAAGAACTTCGGCAAGTACGCCACCAACGAGGCTGGTAAGGCTCTCGTTGCTGCAGGCCCGAAACTCTAAAGCGGTGTCTAATACGCAAATAATCGGCGGTTCCCTTTCGGGGGAGCCGCTTTTTTTGTATCTTTACGCCCGCAAACAATAATGTCAAGACTTATGTATAGTGTAAGGCGGCTATTCTCGTGCCTAATGGCACTTCTGCTTGTCGGTTCGGCATTGGCCCAGTTTCATACTCCCATTCGCTTTACGGTGAAACAGAACAGACTTTCGGATGCCGAATTGGAAATCCTGTTTATCGCCTCTGTCGACCCCGGTTGGCATGTCTATAGCACCGACATCGCAGACGGCGGACCCACAAAGGCCGAGCTGACGCTGGAAAAGCAGGAAGGCGTGACGCCTCGCGGCCCCTTGCGTGCTACCGGAAAGGTGAAGCGCGAAATGGATTCCATGTTTGGCATGGAACTATCTTTCATGGAAGGCACGGCATCGTTTAGCCAGAAGTTCGACATTACGGGCCCGACATACGACGTGGCTGGTTACCTCACTTATGGCGCCTGCAACGATGAGAACTGTCTGCCCCCGACCAATGTCGACTTTGCCTATAAGGGAAACGGCTTGACTAAAGCCCCGAAAGAAGAGAAAGCATTGGCTCCCGCTGAAAAAGAGGAGACAGCCGTTGCTAATGAAACCGACGCAGAAGAAGAGGCGGCGGAAGATACGACTATCGTCCCTGCCACCGACTCTGTGGCATCCGTGTCTGCAGAGACGCTGTGGACTCCTGTCGTCGAAGAACTGAAAGCCATCGGAGAAACTGCTGAGGCTGAGAGCGGCAATGCGGGCTGGCTGATGATATTCCTGATGGGCTTCGTGGGCGGACTGGCAGCCTTGCTCACGCCCTGTGTGTGGCCCATTATCCCCATGACGGTAAGCTTCTTCCTCAAGCGAGGTAAGGGCGAAGGGCAGAAGTCGAAAGGTATCCGCGACGCAGTGACTTACGGACTGAGCATTGTCGTTATCTACATGGCCCTTGGCTTGCTGGTGACCTTGCTGTTTGGCGCCAGTGCGCTGAACGCCCTTAGCACCAATGCCATCTTCAACATCTTCTTCTTCCTCCTTCTCTTGCTGTTTGCAGCATCGTTCTTGGGCGGGTTTGAGATAACCCTGCCTTCAAGCTGGTCAAATGCCATTGACTCGAAGGCCACCCAGACGACAGGCCTGCTCAGCATATTCCTGATGGCCTTCACGCTGTCACTTGTCAGTTTCTCGTGTACGGGTCCCATCATCGGGTTCCTGCTGGTAGAAGTTGCATCCACGGGCAATATACTTGGCCCGGCCATCGGCATGTTCGGCTTCGCCCTGGCTTTGGCCCTGCCCTTTACGCTCTTTGCTATCTTCCCCTCATGGCTAAAGGCCACTCCCAAGAGCGGCAACTGGATGAACTGCATTAAGGTGACCCTCGGTTTCCTCGAACTGGCCTTCTCGCTGAAATTCCTTTCTGTTGCCGACCTGGCTTACGGGTGGCACATTCTTGACCGCGAAGTGTTCCTTTCGCTTTGGATTATTATTTTCGCCTTGCTGGGTGCATACTTCATTGGATGGTTGAGATTCCCCCACGATGAAGATGAATACGACGAAATGGGAGAGCCCGTGCGCTTCCATCGCACGTCGGTCACGCGTTTCTTCCTGGCTCTTGCCTCGTTTGCCTTTGCCATCTATATGGTGCCGGGTCTCTGGGGTGCCCCATGTAAGGCTGTCAGTGCCTTTGCTCCCCCAATGAAGACTCAGGACTTCGTGCTGGGCCAACAGGAAACCCTCCACTTTGAGGACTATGAGGAAGGCATGGCCTACGCAAAGGCGCAGGGCAAGCCCGTATTCCTCGACTTCACGGGTTATGGCTGTGTGAACTGCCGCAAGATGGAGGCTGCCGTATGGACTCATCCCGAGGTGCAGCAGTTGATGGACGATGGCTTTGTGGTCATCTCCCTGTTTGTCGACGAGAAGAAAGCGCTGCCCGAACCGATGATTGTGGAGGAGAATGGTGAAAAGACCAAGCTGCGCACCATCGGCGACAAGTGGAGCTACCTGCAACGCTATAAGTTCGGTGCCAATGCGCAACCCTTCTACGTGCTGGTGGACAATGACGGACATCCTCTGGCCCCTGCCTACAGCTATAATGAGGACGTGCCCGCCTTCCTGCAATTCTTGAAAGAAGCAATTAATAACTATAATCATAAAAATCAATGAAAATACGTGTGCTTTTCAGTGTGCTGGCTTTGTTGCTGACAACAACTGCCAGCGCTCAGGGAATGGAGCAGATGCTGCAGCCATTGCCCTATGACGCTCAAACCCGGTATGGCAAGCTCGACAACGGACTGACCTACTACATCCGCCACAATGAGTATCCAAAGGGACAGGCCAACTTCTATATCGCCCAGAAGGTGGGCAGCGTGCAGGAAGAGGACGACCAGCGTGGTCTGGCCCACTTCCTTGAGCATATGTGCTTTAACGGCACCGAAAACTTCCCCGAGAACAGTCTTATCCGTTACTTGGAGACCTTGGGCGTGAAGTTTGGCGCCCAGCTCAATGCCTATACGAGTATTGAGGAAACTGTCTACAACATCAATAACGTGCCTACAGGTCGCGAGGCAACCATCGACTCTGTCCTGCTCATCCTGCACGACTGGAGCCACAACCTGACTCTTGACCCCAAGGAGATTGACAAAGAGCGTGGCGTGATTCATGAGGAGTGGCGACTGCGCACAAGCGCCATGCAGCGCATCCTCACCCGCCAGCTGCCCAAGCTGATGTCGAATAGCCGCCCGGGCAACCGCATGCCCATTGGCTTGATGGAGATTGTCGACAACTTTAAGCCCGAGGTGCTACGTGCCTACTATGAAAAGTGGTATCGTCCCGACCTGCAGGCCATTGTCGTGGTGGGCGACCTCGATGTCGACCGCACGGAACAGAGCATCAAGCAGATGTTCTCCCCAATCCCCATGCCCGAGAATGCTGCCAAGCGCGAGTATTACACCGTGCCCCAGAATGACGAGGCCATCGTGGTAAGTGACCACGACAAGGAACAGACCATGCCCATTGTGCTCATCTGCAATAAGCACGACGATCCGCTTCCTCGCGAACAACGCAACAGTCTGGCCTATATGATGACCACGGTCGTGAAGCACATGACGATGACCATGCTCAACAAACGACTCGATGAGAAGTCTCTCGACCCCGATTGCCCCTACATTGAGGCAGGCGTGGAGGACGGCGACTTCCTGTTGGCAAAGACTCCGGCCTTCCAGACCACGATTGTTCCTAAGGAAGGACGTTTGGAAGAAGCCATACGCACTGTGATGGCTGAGGTTTATCGCGCTGCTGAGCATGGATTCACCCAGGGCGAGTTCGACCGCTGCCGTAATGAGTTCCTCAGCCAGGTAGAGGCTCAATATAACAACCGCGAGAAGACTGAGACCGGCGTCTATATTCATGACTACGTGCGTAACTTCCTCGATAACGTTCCCATCCCTGGTATAGAGTTTGAGAACATGCTCTACCACCAGACTCTTCCACAGCTCCCCGTACAGATGACCAACGAACTGATAAAGTCATTGGTTAGCGTGAGCGACAAGAACCTCGTAGTGCTGAGCGTAAACCCTGAAAAGGAAGGCTATGTCCAGCCTACCGAACAGCAGTTGCTCGATGCCATCCACTCTGCTCAGCAGATGAAGCTGGAGGCTTATGTCGACAATGTGAAGAATGAGCCACTGATTGCCAAGTTGCCTAAGCCCGGTAAAATCAAGAAGGAGGTAAGTGGCCCCTTCGACACCCAGATACTTACGCTCTCAAATGGTGCTCGCGTCATTCTGAAGAAGACCGACTATCAGGACAACCAAGTGCTGATGCGTGCCTACAGCGAAGGCGGAACGGGTCGATACGGAGTTGACGATAAGTATAACCTGAATCTCTCGGGTGTGCTCATCGGTGCCTCGGGCCTCGGAAACTTCACCGATACGGAACTCGACAAAGCCCTGGCCGGCATTCAGGCCAGCGTAAGTGCCCAGTTGGGTGGCCGTAGCGAGTTCCTCAGTGGTAGTGCTGTTCCCAAGGATCTGCGCACCATGTTCGAGCTTACCTATCTTCACTTCGCTCCCCTGAAGCGTGACGATAAGGCAGCCCAGTCGGCCCTCAACCAAATGAAGGAAATGCTGCGCAACCAGGCCGCAAATCCAATGCGCGCCTTCAGCGATTCGTTGCAGACCACGCTCTACGGAGCCGACAACCCACGCCTCGTGCTCATGAAGGAAGAGAATGTCGACAAGGTAAGCTATGATCGTGTGCTCGAAATCTATCGCGACCGTTTCCAGGGAGCAAATGACTTCACCTTTGTCTTTGTTGGTAATTTCGACAACGACAGCATCCGTCAGTACATCTGTCAGTATCTTGCCTCGTTGCCTAAGGTGAAGCGTAATGATAAGGCCGTCGACAATCACTACAACATCCGTGAGGGCCAGTACACCACACGCTTCCAGCGTAAGATGCAGGAGCCTCAGACGGCGATGATACTCTACCTGCAGTCTCCCATCAAGAACACCCTCAAGAATCAGGTCGTTGCCGATGTGCTGGGTCAGGTGCTCACCATGCGTCTGATAGAGATTGTGCGCGAGGAAATGGGCGCTGCCTACAGTGTCAATGCCAGCTGTGGTATAAGCAAGATTAGCGACGGCTCTTGCCGAACCAACATCCAGATATATGCTCCCGTGAAGCCCGAGATGTGTGATTCCGCCCTTCTTGTCATCAATCAGGAACTGCAAAAGATTGCTCGCGATGGTGCTGAGGACAAATATATATCTAAGGTAAAGGAATATCTCCTGAAGACCTACACCGAGAACGAGCGCAAGAACGGAACCTGGCTCAGCTACATTGAGGAGCAGGACCGCGACCAGCTGGACACCTACACCAACTACCAGCCCACGGTGCAGGCCGTGACCAGTGACGATATCGCAGCCCTGGCCAAGCAGATTCTTGAGGCAAAGAACTGCATCACCGTCATCATGCTTCCCGAGGAATGATTTTTCCCAATAATAATATACTGAAACAACAACGAAATATATGAAGAATTTCAAGCGAACAACTGTTACCTCCGCATTGCCCTATGCCAACGGACCTGTCCACATCGGTCATTTGGCAGGTGTGTATGTGCCGGCCGACATCTATGTACGATATCTCCGTCTGAAGGGGCGCGACGTCTTGTTCATTGGTGGCTCTGACGAGCATGGAGTGCCTGTCACCATACGTGCTCGCAAGGAGGGTATCACCGTTCAGCAAGTGGTCGACCGCTATCATTCGCTCATCAAGGACAGTTTCGAGCGTTTCGGCATTTCGTTCGATATCTACAGCCGCACGACATCCGAGACACATCACAAACTGGCAAGTGATTTCTTCCGCAAGCTCTATGACGAAGGTAAGTTTGTGGAGAAGGTGACCGAACAGTTCTATGACGAGCAGACAGGTCATTTCCTCACCGACCGCAATATCCGTGGTGAATGCCCGCGCTGCCACACTGCCGATGCCTATGGCGACCAGTGTGAGCATTGCGGAGCAACTCTGTCGCCCGAAGAACTCATCAATCCCTACAATGCCGAGACGGGCAATCCGCTGGTGAAGCGCGAGACAAAGCACTGGTATCTTCCCCTCGACAAGGACCAGGCCTGGCTTGAGAAGTGGATACTTGAGGAGCACAAGGAGTGGCGCCCCAATGTCTATGGCCAGTGCAAGTCGTGGCTCGATGGCGGTTTACATCCCCGGGCCGTTACCCGTGACCTTGAATGGGGTATTCCCGTACCTGTTGAGGGAGCCGAGGGCAAGGTGCTCTATGTGTGGTTCGACGCCCCCATTGGCTACATCTCCAACACCAAGGAATTGTGTGATGCCCATCCCGAACTGGGGTCGTGGGAAACCTGGTGGAAGGACCCCGAGACGCGCCTCGTTCACTTTATAGGTAAGGACAATATCGTGTTCCATTGCATCGTGTTCCCCGCCATGCTGAAAGCTCACGGCGAATACATCCTGCCCGACAATGTCCCCTCCAACGAGTTCCTTAACCTCGAAGGTAATAAGATTAGCACCTCGAAGAACTATGCCGTATGGCTCAACGAGTATCTCGACGAGCTTCCTGGCCGTCAGGACGAGCTGCGCTATGTGCTCACTGCCAATGCTCCCGAGACAAAGGACAACGATTTCACCTGGGCCGACTTCCAGGCCCGTTGTAACAACGAGTTGGTGGCCGTCTATGGTAACTTTGTGAATCGTGCCCTGCAGCTGACTCAGAAGTATTACGAAGGTCGTGTGCCCGAATGCGGAGAACTCACCGACTACGATCGTGAGACGCTCAGCGAATTCCAGGGCGTGAAGGACCGACTCGAACAGCTACTCGAGAACTTCAAGTTCCGCGATGCCCAAAAGGAGGCCATGAACCTGGCCCGCATCGGTAACAAGTACATTGCCGACTGCGAACCTTGGAAGGTCATTAAGACCGATCCCGAGCGTGTGAAGACTATTATCTACATCTCCCTGCAGCTCACGGCAAACCTGGCTATTGCCTTCGAACCCTTCTTGCCCTTCAGCAGCAAACGCCTGCGCGACATGATATGCATGGATCAGTTCCAGTGGGATTGGCTCGGCCGCACCGACCTGCTGCCCACCGGTAAGCAACTGGCTAAGCCCTCGCTCCTGTTCTCGAAGATTGAGGACGATGTCATTGCGTTCCAGCAGCAGAAGTTGGCCGACACCATCAAGAAGAACGAGGAAGCCAACTATCAGGCAGCGCCCATTAAGGACACAATTTCGTTCGACGACTTCCAGAAGCTCGACATCCGTGTCGGCACGGTGCTGGAGTGCGAACGAGTGCCCAAGATGAAGAAACTGCTGAAGCTCCGCATTGCCGATGGACTGAAAGACCGCACCATCGTCAGCGGCATAAGCCAGTGGTACGAACCCGAGCAACTCATTGGGCGCCAGGTGCTCTTCGTGGCAAACCTTGCTCCGCGTGAGTTCAAGAATGGTCTCGTTTCGGAGGGAATGATTCTTTCGGCCGAGAACTATGACGGCACCATATCCGTGACAACCACCGAGCATGAGGTGAAGCCTGGCAGCCAAGTGTGCTGATTCCCTGGCCATGTGCTCACGCAATGGTAGTAAATAAAGCAAATTGCTGACATTGTGATAAAAATCTCCCATTTGCATGATGCAGATGGGAGGTTTTTTTGTATCTTTGCGGTCGAAAAGGAAACGTGATGTATGAATATCACCTGCGCTAAGTTGCCGATACCGACATCGTTGATGTTTGATATGGGACATGAATCTTCCCAGATGTCATACATTGTTTCACTCACTTCCGCATTATTTATTTATCGTAATATCCTCCCATTCTTCGCAGCGAATGGGATTTTTTGTATCTCAACTCCATTTATCATATCATAAATAACATATTATGGCAAAACGACAACTGAAAAAAGTTCTGGTGCTGGGCAGCGGAGCCTTAAAGATTGGACAGGCTGGTGAGTTTGACTATTCGGGTTCACAGGCATTGAAAGCCCTGCGCGAGGAGGGCATCAAGAGTGTACTTGTAAATCCGAACATCGCTACCATCCAAACGTCCGAGGGTATCGCAGATACCGTTTATTTCCAACCCGTAACCACGCACTTCGTGACAGAGATTATAAAGAAGGAGCGTCCGGACGGTATTCTGTTGGCCTTTGGCGGACAGACGGCGCTGAACTGCGGAACCGAACTTTATCAGACGGGCGTCCTCAAGGAATATGGCGTCGAAGTGCTGGGCACGAGTGTCGAAGCCATCATGAACACCGAGGACCGCGACCTCTTTGTCAAGAAGCTTGATGAGATTTCCCTCAAGACTCCCGTGAGCCATGCGGTTGAGAATATGGATGACGCCCTGAAGGCTGCTCGCGAGATCGGCTTCCCCATCATGATTCGCTCGGCTTACGCGCTCGGCGGCCTGGGCTCGGGCATTTGCCCCGACGAGAAGGCTTTCGTCGAGTTGGCTGAGTCGGCCTTCACCTTCGCCCCGCAGATTCTTGTCGAGGAGTCGTTGAAGGGCTGGAAGGAGATTGAGTTTGAGTGCATCCGCGACGCCAACGACCATTGCTTCACCGTAGCCTCAATGGAGAACTTCGACCCCCTGGGCATCCACACGGGCGAGAGTATCGTTGTGGCTCCCACTTGCTCGCTCCGCGAGGAACAGGTGAAGATGCTTCAGGACATCACCATCCGTTGTGTCCGCCATTTGGGCATTGTGGGTGAGTGTAACATACAGTTCGCGTTCAATGCACAGACCAATGACTACCGCATCATTGAGATTAATGCTCGCCTGAGCCGTTCGTCGGCATTGGCATCGAAGGCAACGGGCTACCCCTTGGCCTTTGTTGCTGCCAAGATTGCCCTGGGCTACACCCTCGACCAGATTGGCGAGATGGGAACGACCAACTCGGCTTATGTGGCTCCGTCGCTCGACTATATGATATGTAAGATACCCCGTTGGGACCTCACGAAGTTCGTTGGCGTGAGCCGTCAGATTGGCTCGTCGATGAAGAGCGTGGGCGAAATCATGTCCATCGGCCGTTCCTTCGAAGAGATGCTTCAGAAGGGACTGCGCATGATAGGCCAGGGCATGCACGGATTCGTGGGCAACGAGCACGTTGAGTTTGAGAACCTCGACGATGCTCTCGAGAATCCCACCGACTTGCGCGTCTTCGCCATTGCCGAGGCGCTGGAGAAGGGATATACCGTTGAGCGCATCGAGGAACTGACGAAAATCGACCCCTGGTTCATCGAGCGCATGAAACACATCGTCGACCTGAAGCATCAGTTGGAGAGCTACAACAGTCTCGAGGAGCTGCCCGACGAGTTCCTGCTCGAGGTGAAGAAGGCCGGCTTCAGCGACTTCCAGATTGCCCGCTTCGTGCTGAAGCCTCAGAGCGGAAACCTGGAGAAGGAAAACTTGGAGGTGCGCCGCCATCGCAAACAGCGTGGCATCATTCCTTCGGTAAAGCGCATCTCCACTGTTGCCAGCGAGCATCCCGAGCTCACCAACTACCTCTACTTCACCTATACCCACGTGCCCGCCTTTGGCAACGCCGATGGCGAGAAATATGTTGTCAGCCACGATATCAACTACTATAACAACGAGAAGTCGGTTGTGGTGCTTGGTAGCGGTGCCTACCGCATCGGCTCGAGCGTCGAGTTCGACTGGTGTTCGGTAAATGCCATTAACACCGCTCGCAAGCTGGGCTATAAGAGCATCATGATTAACTACAACCCCGAGACCGTCTCCACCGACTACGATATGTGCGACCGCCTCTATTTCGACGAGCTCACGCTTGAGCGTGTCCTCGACGTGCTCGACCTCGAACAGCCGCGTGGCGTCATCGTCAGTGTGGGCGGACAGATTCCCAACAACCTGGCCATGAAGCTCCACCGTCAGGGCGTGCCCGTGCTGGGAACGTCGCCTGTAGACATAGACCGCGCTGAGAACCGCGACAAGTTCTCGGCTATGCTCGATAAGCTTGGCATCGACCAGCCCGCGTGGCGTGCGCTCACCAGCCTTGAGGACATCAAGGAGTTCATCAGCGAGGTCAGTTACCCCGTGTTGGTACGTCCCTCCTATGTGCTCTCGGGCGCAGCCATGAATGTTTGCTACAGCGACGAGGAGCTGGAGCGCTTCCTGCAGCTGGCAACCGAGGTGTCGCACGAGTATCCCGTGGTCGTTTCGCAATTCATGCAGGAGACCAAGGAAATAGAGTTCGACGCCGTTGCCGACAAGGGAGAGGTTGTGGAATATGCCATCAGCGAGCATGTGGAGTATGCCGGAGTTCACTCGGGCGACGCCACGATGGTGTTCCCCGCCCAGCATATCTACTTCTCCACTGTGCGCCAGATTAAGAAGATAGCCCGCAAGATTGCTCAGGAACTGAACATCAGCGGTCCCTTCAACATCCAGTTCCTGGCCAAGAATCGTGAGGTGAAGGTCATCGAGTGCAACCTCCGTGCCAGCCGTTCGTTCCCCTTCGTCAGCAAGATTCTGAAGCGCAACTTCATCGACACGGCCACGAAGATTATGCTCGACGCACCCTATTCACGTCCCGACGGCAGTGAGTTCGACATCGACCGCATCGGAGTGAAGGCCAGCCAGTTCTCGTTTGCCCGCCTGCAGAATGCCGACCCTGTGCTGGGCGTAGACATGTCGTCGACGGGTGAGGTAGGCTGCCTGGGCGACGACCTTAACGAGGCGCTGCTCAACGCACTCATTGCCACGGGCTACCGCTTGCCCAAGCCCGGTGCCAACATCCTCATCTCCTCGGGTGGCGCCAAGGGGAAGGTGAGCCTGCTCGAACCTGCCAAGAGTCTGGTAAATCGAGGCTACAAGGTATATGCCACGGGTGGCACGGCACGTTTCTTCAACGAAAACGGAGTCGACGCAACGCCTGTGCTGTGGCCCGACGAGGAAGGACAGAACAACGTCATGGACATGATTGCTGCCCACCAGTTCGACCTCATCATCAACGTGCCGAAGAACCACACCAAGCGAGAGCTGACCAATGGTTATCGCATACGTCGTGGCGCCATCGACCACAACACACCGCTGATGACCAACGTGCGCCTTGCCAAGGCCTTCATCGAAGCCTTCACCGCCCTCTCGCAGGACGACATCAAGATTAAGAGCTGGCAGGAGTACAATTCCTAATCATCCTGCCCCGGATAACGGCCGCTTAAAGGTTGCCCGGATAAATGATTCCTCGTCGTCGAACGCATGTTACCCGGCGAGGAATCTTTGTTTCTCATCAAGGAACGCTATAGTGTTTTTTTGCTTATAGAAACCATTAATGGGGCGAAAAAGTTGGGAGGTGGGGAGAAAAGCGAGGGGAGGGGAGGCTTGGACGACAAGGGTGGGACAAGCAGGGCGACGCAGGGACGGGGGCTTAGCGACGCAGGGATGGGCTTGGCCGACAATTGTGGGACAAGAGGGAAGCAGTTTCGCCGATTGTTTGGCGCTGTGGGAAAAAGGTGGTATCTTCGCGTCGATGTAAAAAGAAGCGCAGCGAGGTAAGGAAGCCTCGCTGCGCTTGTCTTTATTATTAGTAGAGGATTACTGTTCGATGCTGGTTTCGGCGTTGCGAAGGCCTGTGGCGCGGGTGAGGAAGGCCTTGGCGGTGCCGAAGCGCAGGTTGAGGTCGAGGCGCACGGGGATGTGGTTGTCGTCGTCGGTGATGTAGAAGGTTACGATTTCCTTCTCCTTGCCCTTGCTGTTCTTTTCCATGTAGGAGAAGACGAGGCAGCGGTAGGTGACCTTGGTGTCTTCGACCTTGAACTTCTTGATGCCTCGGTAGATGAGTGTTTCGGTCTTCAGGCGGTCGCCGTCGGCAAACTGGAAGGGCACGCGTTGGCCTACGGTGAAGTCGCTGGCCTTGTAGCTGCGGCAGCGCATGACCATCGACACCATGTCGTAGACACAGCCCGTGGTGCTCTCGTCGGTCTCGGTAATGCGACCGTCGCCGTGGCGGTAGAACATGTGGAGCAGCGTCTGTCCGCCTTGGTATTTGTAGCTGATTTCGTTGACACGATATTTGCCACCCTCGCGGGCTCCCTTGCGGTAGAACTGGGGCACCATATTGCTGCTGTAGATTGAGCGCAGGGTGTCGCGCATCTGGAAGAAGCGGTCGGCCATCTTTGCCGTGCGTGTGATGAGGTCTGTCTGGTAGGCTTGCTGCCCTTTGTAGTTGACCGACTGTGTGGTCATGCTGGCCGAGCCAGCCGTTTTCCATATGAATTTCCAGTTGAAGTACAACTTATACTCAAGCTTTTCGCCGCTCTTGAAGGCCGTGTTCTCGACGGGACACTGGGCCATGAGAGTTGAGAGTTGAAAGTTGAAAGTTGAAAGTTGGGCTGCGCAGAGCAGGATGACAATAAATATACGTTTCATAGTCCTTTGCTTTTATGTTGCTTCCTTTTAGACAAATGCTGGCTTTGAGGGTTTAATTACTTTCCCCTGCGCTTTTCTTCCTCGCGTTTGCGGTTTTTGTCCTTGATGGTCTTTTCCTTGTCGGCCTTTTGCTTCGTGATGTCCTTGGGCTTTTGCAGGGCGGGGTCGATGCTGCGGAAGTTCCAGTCCTGTTCAACCTCGAACTTGGCGCGCAGCGGTATTGGCTTTGGGAAGTAGTGTACCTCCTCGGCTTGCCTCATGCTCTTATATTCGCCTGTGTCCCAGCGTCCGTTGCGGTTGCTGTCGATAATCAGTCGCATGTAGTAGTTGGCGGGCTTCAGGTAGAAGAAGTCGGCGCGTCCGTCCTTGGCCACCGTTTGGCTGACGGGCTTGTCGCTCTTGTTGAGCAGCTGCACGATGTAGTCGGCCGTGTCGCCCGGTTCAATGCCCAGAAGATGGATGAAGATGGAACCGTATTGGTCGAGCGAATTCACGCGAATCTCATTCTTTATGCTGCGTGCGGCATGTCCCATGATGCTGGTGAAGGTGAGGCTGTCGGCCACGAAGCGATATTTCCCTTCGGGCTCCCATTCGGCGTAGAGCATGAACTGGCGTATCTGCCCGGGGATGGGGTTGAAGAGGAACGGGCGTTCCACGTATTCGGAGTCGACAAGCTGATAGAAGTGCATACGGCTCCTGTCAATGTTACTGATGGGTTCGCTGAAGATGAACAGCATGTTCTCGTTGGGGGCGAGCGAACTGCCGGGCTTGGTCTGCAGTGTCATGTAGGTGACCTCGTGTGGGTTTTCCTCGTAGGGCAGCGGCTCTTTGGCACGTTTCAGCTTCTTCTCGCGAGCCTTCACCCATTCCTCCGATTTCTTCAGGCGTTCCTTTTCCAGCTTGGCGTGTGTGGTCTTGGGGACCAGCACTTGGTCGGAATCCGTGCGCAACACGTCGATGCCCAGCGAGTCGGTGTCGTAATACGTAAGGTGGAACTGCAGGGTGTCGGCATAGGATACGAGTGTGTCGGTAATCCAGTAGGTGATGGTGTCGTTGTGCTGCGAGGGTTCCGCCACAAACGCCTTTTTGGCGTCAAAGCCAATGCCTTCGATGTGGGGCAGCGAGTCTTGCGGCGCGGTGAAGAAGAGGGTGAACGAGTAAGGTTCCTTTCGCTCCATCTTCAGCAGGTGCTTGTCCTGTCCTTCCTCAAGGAATGTGCGAAGGACGAGGTTGTCGGGATAGTAGTGGATGAAGGGCACCATGCGTATCTTGTCGATAGTGGTCGTGTCGAGCCACACGGTGTCGGGGCGTATGTCAGGCCGGTGTGAGGTCGAGAAGGTGACGGTGTCGAAGGCCACCACCTCGCTCTTTTGGCTGAAGAAGTAGTTGTTGTCCATGTCCTTGATGGCAAAGGCACGATACTGTCCGTCCTTCACGCCCTTGATGGTGAACTGTCCGCTGCCGTTGGTACGGGCCACACGCACGAGCGGCTTGGTGGTGAAGAGTGAGTCGTGGAAGGTTGTGTCAGCGGCATATAGCCCCACGAGTATGCCCTTCACGGGCTCCAGGTTCTCGGCAGCAAGCACGGTGCCCGATACCTCCATGGTGTCTATCTCGGGGCCTGTACTGAACGAGTAGGTGTATTTGCCCAAGGGGTTACCCTCGTTGTTGTCGACAATGGCGTCGCTGAAGTCCACGGTGTAGGTGGTGTTGGCCTGAAGCGAGTCGAAGAGGTCAATCTTCACCCGTCGGCCCACAGCCCTGATGTTGGGCATCTCTGTCTGTGGGGGCGAGACGACAACCTTCTCGCTGGCATTCTCCATCTTGATGTACTCGTCAAACAGGATGTTGATCTTCTTCTTGCTGCTGTTTATGGCCTTGTTGTCGGGCGTGCACTCTACCACCTTTGGCGGGGTCTCGTCGTAGGGACCGCCGTCGGGCGTGCCCAGGCTGGCACATCCGAACATGAGGAATTGAGAGCATGAGAGGATGAGAAGGGTGCAGAGCAATGCAGACTTATTCAGTCCTTTCCCTTCCTTTATGTACTTCAAGATGTGTTCCATTCCGTTCTGTCTATATCAGTAATCTCAGTCTTTCATCAACTGAATAATCTGTTCGATGATTTTGCGGTCGTTCGATAGTCGTGGAATCTTGTGCTGTCCGCCCAGTTTCCCCTGGTTGCGCAACCATTTGTCGAACACGCCGTGGCGGGCAGGAATAACCTCCAGCCGTTGAAGGGTGATGTCCTTGTATCGCTTGGCCTCGTAGTCGCTGTTTAGGGTCTGCAGGGCCAGGTCGAGTCGGCGTGCAAAGGCATCGATGTCGTTGGGTTCGCGGTTAAACTCGATGAGCCATTGGTGGCGGCACTGTCCGTGCTCGTCCATGAAGACGGGGGCTGCGGTGTATTCCTTCACCTCGGCATCGGTGGCCTTGCATGCCACTTCCAGTCCGCGTTCGGCATTGTCCACAATCAGCTCTTCGCCAAAGGCATTGATGAACGACTTCGTGCGGCCCGTAATGATGAACTTGTAGGGGCGAACGCTGGTGAAGCGCACGGTGTCGCCAATCAGGTAGCGCCACAGTCCGCTCGACGTGCTGATGACCATGGCGTAGTTCTTGCCAGTCTCCACGCCCCACAGGGGCACCACTTCGGGATTCTCCTTGCCCAGGTCGCTCATGGGAATGAACTCGTAGAACACGCCGTAGTCCACCATCAGTGTCAGGGCGGGGTCTGCCGGGTTGTCCTGCAGTCCGAAGAAACCTTCGCTGGCATTGTAGGTCTCCATGTAGTGCATGTCGGGCTTGGTGATGATGCGGTTGTACTGCTGGCGGTAAGGCGTGAAGGCCACGCCGCCGTGCCAGAACACCTCAAGGTTGGGCCACACATCCTCGATGTGTTCCTTGCCGCTGATGCTTAACACGCAGTCCAGGACCGACATCATCCACGACGGCACACCGCTCAGGTTCGTCACGTTCTTTCCGATGGCCTCCCGGGCTATGCGCTCCCGCTTTTCCTCGAAGTCGCTCAGCAGCGCTGTCTTCTTCTTCGGTATGCGCACGAGGTTCACCAGTGGGTTGATGTTCTCGATAAGGATGGCACTGAGGTCGCCCACCAGCGAGTGGGGCAGACTGTAGTTTGGGGTGTGGCTGCCGCCAAGTATCAGTGCGCGCCCGTCGAACAGGCGGCTGTTGGGGGTGTTGTGCAGATACCATGTCACGGCATCGGCACCACCGCGGTAGTGTGTGTCCTGCAAGCCAGCCTGGCTCACGGGGATAAACTTGCTCTTGTCGTTGGTCGTTCCGCTCGACTTGGCGTACCACCTTACTCGTCCGGGCCACAGCACGTCGCGTTCGCCGTGGCGCATGCGGTCGATGTAGTTCTTTAGGTCTTCATAGGTGTTTACGCCCGACGAGTTGACAAACTGCTCGTAGGAGAGTATTTTGCCATAGCCGTGTGCTTCGCCCCATTGGGTCAGTTTACCTTGCTTCAGCAGGCTTATCAGCACTTTGCGCTGCAGAAACTCTGCGTCCGTCACATAGCGGTCCAGCTGACGCAAGCGCGGAACGAACAGCTTTCTTATTAGTCTGGTCTTATTCAACGCTTTTCTTGCTTATGACTTTCAAATATCAGTTTCAGCTAAGCCGGGCCAGCGTCTCCTTGATGCGGCGCATGGCCTCCACGATATTCTCGTCGCTGGTGGCATAGCTCATGCGGAAGCATTCGGGGCTGCCAAAGGCATCACCGCCCACGGTGGCTACGTGGCCCACCTCCAGCAGGTACATGGCCAGGTCGCTGCTCGTCTGTATAAGACGGTCGCCGTCGCGTTTGCCAAAGAAGCTGCTGCACTTGGGGAACAGATAGAAGGCACCCTGCGGGTCGTTGACCTCCAGTCCGGGAATCTCGCGGGCCAACTTTACGATGAGGTTCTTGCGGCGCTCAAAGGCCTGTCGCATTTCTTCCACACACTCTTGCGGACCGGCAAAGGCCACTTCGGCAGCCTTCTGGCTCACGCTGCACGGGCCGCTGGTGTATTGTCCCTGCAGTTTGTTGCAGGCTTTCACAATCCATTCGGGGGCTGCAATGAAGCCGATGCGCCATCCCGTCATGGCATAGGCCTTGCTGACACCGTTGATGATGACCACGCGGTCCTTCAGTTCGGGGAACTGTGCCATCGAGGCATGCTCGCCCACGTAGTTGATGTGCTCATAGATTTCGTCGGCGATGACGATAACGCGCTCGTGGCGCAGCAACACGTCCTTCAGTCCCTCCAGCTCCTTGCGGCTGTAGACGGCGCCCGTGGGGTTGCTGGGCGAACACAGGATGAGGGCTCGCGTGCGGGGAGTGATGGCAGCCTCCAACTGTTCGGGCGTAATCTTGAAGTCCTGTTCGATGCCTGCTTCGATGGTCACGGGCTTACCGTCGGCCAGCAGCACCATTTGGGGATAGCTCACCCAGTAGGGGGCGGGAATGATGACTTCGTCGCCCTCGCCAATCAAGGCCATGATGGTGTTGCACACACTTTGCTTGGCACCGTTCGAACAGAGAATCTGTGCGGGGGTATAGTCCACGCCGTTCTCTCGCTTCAGCTTCTCCACAATGGCCTGGCGTAGCCCGGGATAGCCGGGAACGGGAGAGTAGCGGCTCCAGTTGTCGCGCACGGCTTGTATGGCAGCCTCCTTAATGTGCTCGGGCGTGTTGAAGTCGGGCTCGCCCACGCTCATGTTGATGATGTCCACTCCCTGTGCCTTCAGCTCACCACTGCGCTGGCTCATGGCCAGTGTGGCGCTGGGCGACAGTCTGTTCAGTCTCTCAGATAATTGCGTTTCCATATATTCTTCAACTTACAGTTTATGCCCCATGCGGTTTTTCTTCGTCTCAAGGTAGCGGCGGTTATACTCATTTGGCTCGATGATAATGGGCACGTTCTCCACAATCTCCAGTCCGTAGCCTTCAAGTCCCACGCGCTTCACGGGGTTGTTGGTAATCAGTCGTATCTTGCTCACGCCCAGGCTACGCAGGATTTGTGCTCCCACGCCGTAGTCGCGCTCGTCGGGCTGAAATCCCAGGTGAATGTTGGCATCCACGGTGTCGTCGCCTTGCTCCTGCAGTTTGTAGGCTGCAATTTTGTTCATCAGTCCTATGCCGCGGCCCTCCTGGTTCAGGTACACGACAACGCCTTTTCCTTCGTGCTCAATGAGTTCCATGGCTTTGTGCAGCTGTTCGCCGCAGTCGCATCGCCTGCTGCCGAAGATGTCGCCCGTCATGCAGCTTGAGTGCATGCGCACGAGTATGGGCTCGTTCTCCTTCCATTCGCCCTTGAACAGGGCCACGTGCTCGAGTCCGTTGCTCTTTTGGCGGAAGGGGATGATGCGGAAGTGTCCGTGTTCGGTGGGCATGTCGGCTTCAACGCCTTTTTCCACCAGCGATTCGCGTTGCAGTCGATAGGAGATAAGGTCTTTGATGGTGATGATGCGCAAGCCAAACTCCCGAGCCACCTCTTGCAACTGGGTCATGCGGGCCATGGTGCCGTCTTCGTTCAGTATCTCGATGAGGGCCGAGGCGGGCTGCATGCCTGCCAGCCGGGCCAGGTCGATGGCGGCCTCGGTGTGTCCGGCGCGGCGCAGCACGCCTTTGTCTTGGGCATATAGCGGGTTGATGTGGCCGGGGCGTCCAAAGTCCGAGGGCTTGCTGTTGGGGTTGGCCAGGGCGCGAATGGTGGCGGCGCGGTCGTGGGCACTAACGCCCGTCGTGCATCCTTCCAGCAGGTCCACCGTTACGGTGAACGGGGTGCCCAGCATCGAAGTGTTTTCTTCCACCTGGTGGGGCAGCTGCAGTTCCTCGGCCCGGCTGATGGTGATGGGGGCGCAGAGCACGCCTCGTCCGTTCTTCAGCATGAAGTTCACCTTCTCGGCCGTAATGGTTTCGGCGGCCGTGATGAAGTCGCCTTCGTTCTCGCGGTCTTCGTCATCAACGACGATGACGAACTTCCCTTGTCGGAAGTCCTCAATGGCCAGTTCAATGTTCTTTAGGTTATCACTCATATATTGTTCTTTTTTTGTTCGTTCAGTTTGTCAATGCGGTTCAGTATGTTCCCCACTTGCTGCTGTATGATGTCCATGTCGTGGCGCAGTCTCACGCGGTAGCGCCAGATGCGGAACCAGAAGAACAGTCCCACGGGGAAGAATATGCCTGCTGCCATGTTGCGGCGGGCGTTGCTGAAGGGGCGCGTGTGGGCGTCGGGAACCAGTATGGGCAGTTCGTTGAGCATCATCACCAGTCTCGTGTCCCTGCTGTTGTGCAGTTCCTCGATGATGGCTTCGAGCCTGTCGTCAATATCGGCCACGGCGGTGTCCTTCTCGTATTCAAAGAATATCTTCTTGTAGTTCGGCATACGTATGAGGTGGTGCTCCTCGACGTATCTCTTGCAGTCGGCCTGCAGGTCCGTCAGCTCGTGGGCCACCTTGGGGTAGTCGGGCTCGTTGATGATGACCTCCTTGCGGTTCAGCTTACGCGATTCGCGCAGTCCGAACAGACGCATGATGAACATGCGGTAGCCCTCGATGTTGAAGACGGCCGAGTCTTGGTTCGACTTGTAGGTCAGGAACACGCCGATGGGAGCCAGCACCATCGAGCTCAGCCATACGCCGAAGGGGATGTACCATGCTCCGGACTTGGCCATTTTCTCGCCGCTGCTGTTGATGATATAGTAGAAGATGAAAATGCTGACGCTGATGATGACGGGCATGCCCAGTCCGCCCTTGCGAATGATGGCGCCCAGCGGGGCACCGATGAAGAAGAACAGCAGGCAGGCCAGCGAGTAGGTGAATTTCTTGTGTTTCTCCACCTTGTGGATGCGCAGCGAGCGGTTGTCCTCGTTGGTTATCATACTGCGAAATTCGTATTCGGCTGTCAGCTGGCGCACTTTCGACGTTGCCGTGCGAATGGTGGATTGCAGTTGTTCGTGGCTGAGGCCGGCGTAGAGGCTGTCGAACGCCGCCGTTTGGGCCACCTCGGCCACGATGTGTGCCGAATCCTTTTCCGATTTGTTGCGGATTTGGCGTTCCATGGCGCCTCGGCACTGCGCTTCGTAAATCGACGCCCCCACGCTGTCGATGCGGTGGTTCAGTGAGTCTATGCCCAGGCGAATGTTTCGCAGGCCTTTGGTTTGTGCATTGCCGGCAAAGAGTGAGGCGTCGGTGATGTTGAAGTTGCCGTCGAACTCTATCAAGTCAATCTCTTTGGCAAAGGTCTCGCGCATATAGGGCACGTTGGCCTTCATCATGTTGGCCGAGCGCGCGTCCATGTTGCGGAAGCGCTCGCCGCTGTACATCGTAAGCATCAGGTGCATCTTGTCGGCCGTGCTCTGCAGCCGTGCCGAGTCGGCCAGCACGATTTGGGTGTCCTCCTGCGAACTTACGTTGGTGTAAATCATCACCCCATAGAGCATGCCCGTCTTCATGTCTTTCTTCTCCACAAAGATGTTGTATCCGGGTATCTCGCTGTAGAACACCCCTTCCGGGATTTCCAGTTCGGGCGACTTCTGCTTCATCGACCACACCAGGGCCGAAAGGCGTTTCGTGGCCTCGGGGGCAATGTTGTTTTGGAAGTAGAAACTGCATCCGCTCAGTATGACCACGACAATCAGCAGGGGTTGCAGTATGCGCAGCAAGGGCACTCCGGCGGCCTTCATCGAAAGCAGCTCCAGCTTTTCGCCCATGTTTCCGAAGGTGATGAGCGAGGCCAGCAAAACGCCGGGGGGCAGGGCGGCAGGCACGAAGTTCAGGGCCATGTACCAGAAGAACTTTGCCAACACGTCGACGGACAGGCCCTTGCCTATCAGCTCATCGATGTATCGCCACGTGTATTGCATCATAAACACGAACAGACAGACGAAGAACGTGGCAGCAAAGAGCTGCAGGAATGCCTTCAGGATAAACAGGTCTAATCGTTTTATGATATGCATACGTGTATGCGCGCAATTAAATGAGCGTGCAAAGATACGAATAAAAAGGTAGTGAGGCAACAAATAATAGTTAATAATAAAAAAAACGGTGCTTTTCTTTGCAGTTTCGGAATTTTGACCTACCTTTGCACCGCGTTTGCGATAAGTTGGCGGGATAGCTCAGCTGGTTAGAGCGTCGGATTCATAATCCGAAGGTCAAGGGTTCAAGTCCCTTTCCCGCTACGAAAAAGGCAGCCTTGTGGCTGCCTTTCTTCGTTTCTTATCGGCCGTAGCTTTTCACCAGACCTCGTATCTTTTCGTTCAGGGCGGTGTCGCCCATCAGTTGTTCCAGGGTGATGTGCATGCGCCAGCGCCAGTAGTGTCGTGGGTTGGCGGGCACGTTGATGCGCTCGTCCTCGGGGTGCGGGTTGCGCACGCTTTCGTTGATGGCCAGCCAGTCTTGCAGGCTCAGCAGGCACAGCATCGAGGGGCACTCCAGGTGGCGACTCACAATCTCTTCGGCCACGGCGCCCGTCATCGGGTGCTGGGCCTGGCCTTCGTGGTACAGCATTTGGCTGTAGTATTGCTGTGCCGTCTCGCGCTGCTCGTCCCACCAGCCGCGCAGTGTGGGCATGTCGTGGGTCGATATGGTGGCCACGCTGCGGTACGGGTTTTCCCACAGGTTGGCAAACTGAACCCACGGCTTCTTCGGCATGGTTTGTATCTCCAGGGTCAGTATGCCCAGCTCGTCCATCACCCAGGGCACACACTGGGGAATCATGCCCAGATCTTCGGCACACACCAGCATGCGGGTGGCTCCCACGAGTATGGGCAGTTTCTTCATCGCCTCTTCGTACCAGAATTGGTTGTGGCGCTGGTGGAAGTAGTGGTCGTGGATGCGGTTGAAGGCTTCCTTTTCCCGGTCGCCCAGGTCTTCGTAGAGGAAGTCGTGCATGGCCACGATGCGTGGGTGGAAGTGGTCGGGCTTGCGACTGTCGCGCAGGAAGAGCACGTTGCTGATGAGGCGATACAGTCCGTCGCGAATCAGTTCGCTCTGCGAGTCGGCCTTGCCGCCGAAGGCTGCCTCAACCTTGCGCTGGGTGTCGAATTCGGGCTTCAGCATGTAGTGTCCGTTGCCGCATGGCTCCAGGTACAGGCGGCGCACGTCGGCGGTGTGGTCGCCAAAGAGGCGGTTGATGATGCGGTCGGTGATGTAGGGCCGCGTGTAGGTATCCTCGCGCCAGGGCAGTCCGTAGCTCTCGATTTCCTCTACCGTCATGGGCAGCGACGGGGCGAAGTGGCCCAGCAGTCCGTGAACGCTGTCGTGGGGTATCTCCCAGATGCGGAAGAAGCCCAGCACGTGGTCGATGCGGTAGGCGTCGAAGTATTCGGCCATCTTCTCAAACCTTCTCCGCCACCATTTGCATCCGTCGGCCAACATGGCCTCCCAGTTGTAGGTGGGGAATCCCCAGTTCTGGCCGTTCTGGCTGAAGTAGTCGGGTGGGGCACCGGCCTGGCCGTCGAGGTTGAAGTAGTGGGGTTCGGTCCAGGCCTCCACACTGGAGGGGCTGATGCCGATGGGGATGTCGCCCTTCAGCATCACGCTCTTCTCGCGGGCGTGCTGCTGCACCTGGCACAGTTGTTCGTGAAGGATGAACTGTATGTAGTAATTTAGCGCCATTTCATCGGCACTTTCTGTACCTTTCTTGGCGAGTTTCTTGATTTCCGAAGCTTTGTATTGGCTCATCTTGCCCCAGTGGCGGAAGTCGGGCGTGCCGAAGTGGTCGCGCAGGTAGCAGTAGGCGGCATAGGGCACCAGCCATTCCTCGTTCTTGGCAAAGAATGCCTTGAAGGCTTTCGTGGTCCGTGTGGTTTCCCATTCTTGGTTGAACAGGAGGCGCAGGTACCTGCGCTTCAGGTCCATGGCCTGCTCGTAGTCGAGGTGGACCAGGGCGTTCAGCCTCTTCCGGCCTTCCTCGAAGGTGGTGCGCTGGGCGGCGTCGTTGAGGGGCGGCAGGGCGTCGAGGTCGGCATACAGGGGGTGGAGGGCATAGATGCTGATGGCGTTGTAGGGGTACGAGTCGGTCCACTTGCCCGTCAGCGTGGTGTCGTTGATAGGCAGAATCTGCAGGGCGTGCTGCCCGGTCATCGACACCCAGTCCACCATGTGCCGGAGGTCGCCGAAGTCGCCCACGCCATAGCTCTTCTCGCTGCGCAGGCTGAATACGGGAATCACGCAACCCGCGCCGCGCCACGGGGCCAGGGGCAGTTTGACGGGCACGTCCTCCACGGCCACTGTCATCTGTCGCTCGGCATTGGGCCTTTCCAGCAGGCGGTTGTCGTGCAGCTCCCAGGTGCGTTGTCCCGTCTTGTTGTCGATGGTCAGGTATTTATATTCCAGTGTTCCCTCGATGAGACCGAGGTTGAGGCTCACGGCCCATTCGCTTGGTCCCACGGGGATGAGGCGCACCTCGTTGCCGTGCTTCCATTCGCCCAGCAGGGGCTGACTGCCCAGCAGGGCCAGCGTGTGGCCTTGTGGCACGTCGGGGGCAAACACGCGCAGGATGAGTGTCTTCTCAGCCTCGCTCGCGGGCCAGGGCTGTGGCGCATGGTGCAGGAAGGCCTCGGTGAAGGCGCTCGTATACAGATATTGCTCGGCGGGCTGGTCGTGCCAGCGGTCGACGGCCACCATGCGGTTGCGCCCTTGTGGCAGGTGCAGCGTACGGGGCAGCATGTCCCACTCGCGCCGCACCACGGCGTCTTCCTTCATGATGGTGTATTGGTAACGGACTTCAACGGCAGGGGGGGGCAGGGTGCAATGGCCGCTCCACCATTGTCCGTCGAGTGTGGAGAGGGGCAGCGTGGCGCTGGTCTCCTTTCCGCCTTTCGTGAACCACGTCAGTTGCACGGCAACGCTCTCGCCCCACACCGTGCGGTAGGGTATTCTGAAACCTATATTCATGGAATTAGTGCTTTATTAGCCCCAAAGATAAGTAAATTTTGAGAAATATTTGTTATCTTCGTCCCATAAAACCATGATAACATGAAAAGAATC